>JAISLF010000011.1 GCA_031260605.1 Oscillospiraceae bacterium | reverse complement strand
GGTCGGCGAACGCCGACGGGTGCCAACCGGAATTTGGCGAAGCCAACCCGCACTGCGCCTGCGCTGTGTGGTGCGGCAAGCAGTTGCGTGTCCCGACGCGCAAAGCGCGGAGGTAGACGAGGGCACCCAACGCACCCAAATAGCAGGGTGCAGTGGTTTGACGCAAAATGCGGCGGCAACCCAGACAAGGGACGTCGAGGACATCGTCCCCTACGGAGATTGTTGTGGTAACGGGCATTGCCTTAAACCGTAAGTTTGCACCTACCGCCACAATAACCCCCACCGCGCCGGGACACGCACCGCATTGCCGCACAACGTGCGGCAGCAATCGTAGCAGCAACATCCTTCCGGTTGGCACCCGTAGGCAGTTCGCGGTAACCTGCCGTCTTACCTAAGTCTCCAACACTGCGACAGGCTTCGCCCCTGCGTGCGGCGCAACAAAAGCGTTCGCGCACTCCACCGCAATACGTAGCGGGGACAGGCACATCCTGCATTGTCACCACGGCAGTTCCCGTATAAAAAAAGATTGCTTCTTCTAAAGAAGTCGCCCCTTTTTGGTTACTTTTTCCGGCGAAGCGGAAAAAGTAACCGCCCGCCGCGTAGGCGCCCAGCAGCGCGATGAGGCAAAGCAAAAGACACAATTACAAACACCGCAACTCGCGCCGCAGGTAACACGCTTGCACCCAAGTAAAAGCCAAACCAAACCCCGGGCGGCAGGTTGCCGCCCCTGCGCCAGACAAAAAGTCCGGCGGCACCCACAACAAAGGGACGTCGAGGATGCCGTCCCCTACAAAAGCCCCCCCGCGACAAAAATACGCCAACAAAAAAACAAGACCCCGCCCCGCAAAGGAAACCAATGACCCACAAAATCTTCATCCACATAAAAAACTACACCTCTCCGATGTTCTCCCCCGCGGCCGTCAAGGCTGCAATTGTCGCCGTGCTCGACTACTACCGCAAGGCAATTACCATCCCCTGCGAGGTCTCCGCCGTGATAACCGACGACGAGGATATTCGCGCGTACAACAACGAATTTCGCGGTGAGGATCACTCGACAGACGTGCTGTCCTTTCCCGCGCACGATATTTCCATGGAGTACGGAGTGTTCCCGTCGGCGGAGCTTGCAGAGCCGTCCACCGGCTGCTGTGCGCTTGGGGACATTCTCATTTCAGCGGAGACTGTGTTTCGCCAGACGGGTGGCGATAAAAGCAAGATAAACGCCGAGGCGATGTTTATGACGGTGCATTCTATGCTGCACCTTTTGGGGTACGACCACGCGGAGCCGGGCGAAAAGGCGGTTATGCGCGAAAATGAAACAGAAATTATGAAAAACTTAGGATTAGGAGACTATCTTGGCAACAAAAATTACTAAAAACTGCACAGCAGCGATTATCGGCCGCCCGAACGCCGGAAAAAGCACGCTCATTAACACCCTTGTCGGCGAAAAAATCGCGATTGTAACACCGAAACCGCAGACGACGCGCACAACAATTCTCGGCGTCGTGAACACGGACGACACGCAGTTTGTGTTCACCGACACGCCCGGTTACCACAAGCCGCGCACGAAGCTCGGCGGCAATATGGTTCAGGCAGTGGGCAGCGCAATCAGCGGCACGGATTGCTGTGTTCTCGTTGTTCCGCCGGAGCCGAATGTCGGGCGGCAGGAGCAGGCGCTGCTCGCGCGCGTGGCGGCGGGCAAAATCCCCTGTATTCTTGCGATAAACAAGGTGGATACGATTGCAAAGGAAGAGATTTTCGCCATAATCGGGGAGTATATGCGCTACGCTGAGGAAATTGGCTTTACCTTTGTAACAATTGTCCCGATTTCGGCAAAGCGCGCTGACGGCACTGCCGAGCTGCTTGATGAAGTCGCGCATTTTGCGCAGGACGGCGGCGAGCTTTTCACGGACGGCGTGATTACAAACCAGACCGACACGCAGATAATCTGCGAGATAATCCGCGAAAAGCTGCTGTTTGCGCTTGAGCGTGAGATTCCGCACGGGATTGCGGTTGAGCTGGAGCGTTTCTCGGAGCGCGACGCGGCGTCAGGCGAGCCGGTTATTGACATCGACGCAGTGATTTACTGCGAAAAGCAGTCCCACAAGGGCATTGTAATCGGCAAAAACGGTGAGGTTCTGCGAAAAATCGGGCAGTACGCGCGCGAGGATATTGAAAAGTATATGGGGACAAAGGTCAGTCTGCACACCTTTGTAAAGGTGCGCGAGAATTGGCGGGATAGTCCGGGGTGGATAAAGAACCTTGGGCTTAACGCGGAGTGATTTTTTTATTGGCAGCCCTGCGGGATTTCCCGCAGGGCTGCTTTTTTTCGGACTTTACCTTTTGTAGGGGATGCTGCCCTCAGCTGCCTTGTCGCGGTTGGCAACCAGACTGTTTGTTGGATGTGGGGGCGGCAACCAGCCGCCTAGTGTCTGCTTCGCCGTTTAGGTTCTGCTTTTACTCGGGTGCAAGTGTGTTTTCTTCGGCGCAGGGTGCTGTGTTTGTAATTTGGGCGAAGCTTGGCAGCTTCGCGCAGCAAAGCGCCTGCGCGGCGGGCGGTTCCTTTTTCCGCTTCGCCGGAAAAAGGAACCAAAAAGGGGCGACTTCTTTAGAAGAAGCAATCTTTTTTCTATACGGGAACTGCGGTGGCGGTATTGGTCGTGTGTCTTTCCCCGCGACGTATTGCGGTGGTAGCGGCGAGCGCTTCCGCTGCGCCGCACACAGGGTCACAGCCTGCCGCAACGTTGGGCGACTTGGGTAAGGCTGTAGGTTCCCGCGAGGTGCCGTCGGGTGCCAACCGGAAGGATGTTGCTGCTGCGATTGCTGCCGCGTGTTGTGCGGCAATACGGTGCGTCTCCCGTTGCCGCAGGGCTTCACCTCCGTAGGGGACGACGTTCTCGACGTCCCTTGTTTGGTTTGCCGCTGCATTTTGCGTCATACCACTGCACTCTGCTACGCAGGTGCGTTGGGTGCTTTCGTCTTTCTCCGCGCTTTGCGCGTCGTGACACGCGGGGTTGTGGTTGCCGCGACGGCGAATTTCCCCTTCTTCCCTGTCTTAAAAAGCGTAAAAATTTCTTTTACGTAAAATAAAACAAAAAAATGTCGATTTCCCATTGACACGGCGCATTTTTATGAATATAATATTACTAATGCCGTTTTGGGCATATTTACTGGAGGTAAATCAAAAAATGAAAAAAGTAATATCAGGAATTGTTGCCGCACTTCTTGCCGTCGCTATGGTGGCCGGTCTGTTTGCGTGCAAGAAAAAGGACGACTCAGGCAAGCTTGGGCTTCTTACGGGCGGAAAGCTCACAATTGGTTCGGAAATCGGTTATCCGCCGTTTGAGATCTTCGAGGACGACGGCGTAACGCCGACAGGTCTTGACATTGAGCTTGGCCGTCTTATCGCAAAGGAGCTTGGACTTGAGGCTACGTTCATCAACACAGGGTTTGACGGAATCCTCGGCGGAATCAACGCAAAGAAGTATGACATTGTTATGTCCGCGCTGACGATTACACCCGACCGTCAGGATGAGGTTGATTTCTCAACGCCGTACATTGAAAACTGGCAGGCAATTGTCGTTCTCAAGACAAGCGAGAAGGTTACTTCCCCCGCAGAGCTTGCAGGAAGGAAGGTTGTTTACCAGATCGGCACAACAAGCGAATACTATATTGACGATCTCATCACAGCCGGTTCGCTGCCCGCAGACCTTGAGCGCAACGCGTATGACAAGGTTATCAACTGCTTTGACGAGCTTGTTAACGGACGTGCGGACGCGGTAGTGGTTGACAGCGTTGTGGCTGATGGATATGTTGCCCGCGAGCCGGACAAGTATGAAATCAGCTGGATTCAGTCAACAGACGCGGGTGCGGAGCCTGAGCTGTTCGGAATTGCGATTTCCAAGGACAACAAGGCGCTGTATGACGCTATCAACGAGGTTCTTGCAAAATTTGACAAAGACGGTACACTTGACAAGCTTCGCAGCGAGTGGCTTAGCTAAACAATTTTACCCACCGGGGTAATTCATAAAACCGAACGGCGCTGTGACAGGTTCTGCCTCAGCGCCGTACGCGTTTTACAGCAGGTATATTCAATTTTATCGGAGTTAAAATGGCTGATATAAATGACAGACAAAAGCTCACCGCGAGCGACAGGAAAAAGCGCGGCCGTATAATTGCGTTAGCGGTTTGCGTGGTTCTATTAGTGCTGATTGCCGCAATGTGGACAACCGCACCGTCTAAAGCGACGCTTGCAGCAAGAATTTCAGAGTCGTTCAAGGAAGAGGCGGGCGACAAATACCGCGAGACCTTTACAAGCATAGGCGTCGTCACCGTAATACGCGCAAACAGCAAAACCAACTCCTTCGGAGCGGGGCAAATTGAGATGTACCTCGGCGCATTCGGGCATATCTGGGACGCAAGCAGCGGCGCCGCTAAATTCGTTGCCGACATTTCGCGCTGGCTGCCGACGCTTATTTCAGGCGCGGGCGTTACGATAAGCCTGACGATTACGTCCGTTTTCGTCGGAGCGATACTGGCTATTTTTCTCGCGCTCGGCAAAATGTCAAAGATATGGCCGATACGGAAGTTTTGTCAAGGCTATATATTCTTTTTCCGCGGAACACCACTGCTAATGCAGCTGTTTTTTGTATATTACGGGCTGCCTCTGCTTTCGCAGTCGCTTGCAATACAGAGCCGTTTTCTCGCGGCATTTATCGCCTTTGCGTTAAACACGGGCGCTTATGTTGCGGAGATAATCCGCGCCGCCCTGCAGTCGATAGACAAAGGGCAGTATGAGGCGGCGCGCTCGCTCGGAATGTCATATCCGCAGTCCATGCTGCATGTTATCATTCCGCAGTCCGTGCGCCGGCTTATTCCGCCTGTTGCAAATGAGTTTATTATGGTACTGAAGGACGCGTCGCTTGTTTCGCTGATTGCGCTGACTGACCTTACTCAGGCAACAAAGAATGTAATGAACTCCTCGTTATCCCCGCTTGTATTTATACCGGCAATGGTGCTATATTTGATAATTACTGCGGTGTTCACAAAAATATTCGCCGTGCTTGAACAGCGCTACAGCGTTTACCAATAAGGAGACCGCGAAATGGCAATCATAAGAACAGTAGACGTGCGCAAAAGCTTCGGCGAGCTTGAGGTTCTGCGCGGAATAACAACAAGCGTTGAGCAGGGCGAGGTTGTGTGTATAATCGGACCCTCCGGCGCCGGAAAAAGCACATTTTTGCGCTCGCTAAAGCAGCTTGAAACGATTACCTCAGGCAAAATTTTTGTTGACGAAGAGCTGTTTTTGCACAAGGAAAACGACGAAATCGTTGAGAACGTATCAAAGCTTGAGCAAAAGCGGCTTCAGCTTGAAATGGGAATGGTTTTTCAGCAGTTCAACCTGTTTCCGCACTTAACAGCGCTTGCAAACGTGTCGCTTGCGCCGATAAAGGTACTCGGACGGTCAAAAGCGGAGGCAGAGGAGGACGCAATGAAAATCCTCGGTCAGGTCGGACTTGCGGATAAACTGGACTTTTACCCGTCAAAGCTCTCCGGCGGACAGCAGCAGCGCGTCGCAATCGCCCGCGCAATGGCAATGCACCCGAAAATACTGCTATTCGACGAGCCGACAAGCGCGCTTGACCCGGAGCTTGTCGGAGAGGTTCTTGTCGTTATGCAGGAGCTTGCGGAATCGGGAATGACGATGATGGTCGTCACGCACGAAATGGGCTTCGCGCGGGACGCGGCAGATCGTGTTTTGTTTATGTGCGATGGCGTTATCGCGGAGGACAGCTCACCCGAGGAGATTTTCACAAACCCGAAAAATCCGCGCACACGCCAGTTTTTGAACAAGATTCTGCAGGGGTAGAACTGCGCAGGCTTTTGTGGTTTGCACTTGGCACAGCAGACAATAAAAAGGAGATGTACATACAATGGCAAAAAAGACTGTATTTATTGGCAGTTCAGTTGAAGCGTTAGAAACCGTAAACGACATTGGTGTGATTTTGGAAAAACTGGGTGTGCGGGTTCAGCCTTGGGATTCCATTTATTCCGCGAACGAACTTGGCAAATTCACGCTGGATAATCTTATTGAAAAAGCAAAAAATGCATGTGGTGCAATATTTATTTTTACCGCCGATGATAAAACGTGGCGTAGAGGTGAACAGATTGAAACTGTGCGCGATAATGTTCTGTTTGAGTACGGGCTTTTCGCCGGTATGCTTTCAAAAGAACAAGTTATTATTGCGCGTGACGGCAATGTAAAGCTCCCCACCGATTTGCTCGGTGTTACGTATTTGGACATAACAGAGCTTGAAGATAAGTATTCGACTGTCCTGAAGAGATTGCGAAAGTGGGTCGCCGCTTTGCCTAATAAAGAGAACGAAGCTCTAATAATTCCGGAAGGACTGCAATTGTTTATTACCGGCGCACCGGGTGTTGGAAAAACTACCATCGCACGTGAGCTGCGCGGACTCTTTGATGAATCTTTTCCAATTGATTCATCAAAATATGGTCTGCGCGGATATATTGAGGAACACCAAAAAGCGATTATGCTTGCTGAGACGATAAAAACCGATTACGATATTCTTATGAAATCTTCATACGAGTGCTCTCGCAAACAATTTGAGAGACAATGCAAAATGTTTACGTCTTTCATCATTAACACTTGCTACAGCAATATTAAAAAAGGAAGTTCAAGTATAATTGAGGGAACAAACCTTGATCTAATCGGTGTTAGGAATTTCCCCAAGTTCCGATTGCTAAAACAAAAAATGTTTATTAATTTAGACGTAAACGATGATGAGCATAAGCGCAGATTAGCTCAAAGAGCGGAAAATAGCAACGATTATAGATACAGAGATCATTTGGCTCAGCTTACACAAATTTTAAGTTATCATCATGTTGGTTATAACACTGTAATTAGACAACTACAGGCCGATTGCAGTTCTGAATTACCTTTCTATCACAATTTAGAAACAGATAACCAATCTGTAGAGCAAACCGTAGAAAAAATAAAAACAATACTACGAAATACAGAGTTTTCAAAATATGAAGAGCAGTCAAATTGATTTGCGTATTTCCATATCCCACAGCCCGCCGCCTCGCAACCGGGGCGGCGCTCTGCTGTTTTCCACAGGTGATTCTATTTGAATAAATCCAACATAAAATATACGCTCTGCCTCGTCTTAACCGCCGTGATTTGGGGCGTCGCCTTTGTCGCGCAGGAAAAATCCGTTGACCTGATGGGCGCGTTCACTTACAGCGGAGTTCGCTTCCTGCTCGGAGCCGTCTCAATAATTCCCGTTATCGCGATTTTTGAGCGCGGCAAGTCAACCAAACCGCAGCGCCGCTCAACTCTCCTGTGCGGACTCGTCGTCGGACTGGTGCTGTTTGCGGCGGTAACGCTTCAGCAGTTCGGAATCCAGATTACGCGCTCAGCCGGCAAGTCCGGCTTTATTACGGGGCTGTATATTGTTTTTGTCCCGGTCGTCGGCATTTTTATGAAAAAACACACGACGCTGTTCACGTGGATCGGCGTTGTGTTCGCAATTTCCGGGCTGTACCTGCTCAGCGTGACAGACGGCTTCGGCAGTATCGGCACGGGCGATTTGCTTCTCGTCGGCGGCGCGGTCTGCTGGACCTTTCACATTATTTTGATTGACCGCTTTGCCCCGCGTATCCGCGCACTGCGGTTTTCAATGGTTCAGTTCACGGTGTGCGGCGTAATAAGCCTTGCCTGCGCGTTCATTTTCGAGGATATACGGCTGATTCAGCTGAAAAACGGACTTGTGCCCCTGCTCTACGGCGGACTTTTATCTGTTGGCGTTGCGTACACGCTGCAAACCATCGGGCAAAAGAAGGTTCCTCCGGCAAAGGCGGCAATTATATTCTCAATGGAGTCACTTTTTGCGGCGCTTGGCGGCGCGCTGATTTCGCACGAGCGAATGAGTATGCGCGGATACCTCGGCTGTGCCTGCATTTTCGCGGGAATTCTGCTGTCTCAGATTGTGGTTCAGCGCAGGAAAAATACCAATGGGGTTGGTTCCTCCGCTGAATAGCTTCACCAATACAAACAGCGCCGCGCAGACATTTGTCTGCGGCGGCGCTGTTTGTATTTTCGGTTTATGTGCGCTTTACGCTCCCCTACCCAGGGTAAAGCAGAACTGTGTGTTTCCGTCCGCGCTCTTTGCGTGAATCGCTTCTCCGAGTCCTTTCACGATTTCCTTTGCAATCGACAGCCCCAGTCCGGTTCCGCCTCCGGAATGCGACTTATCCACCTTGTAAAACCGCTCGAAAATGTGCGGCAAATCCTCCGGAGGGATTGTCTCCCCTGTATTTGCAACCGTAACCGCTACGCTGTCCGGCGTCTGCTGCAGCGTCAGGCTGATTTCGCCGCCCTCAGGTGTGTGCTTCAGCGCATTGTCCAGCAGAATTACAAGAAGCTGCTCCGCACGGTCCGGATTTGAGAAAACCGGCACCGGACTGTCCGGATTTTGCTCAATATTCAGCGTCACCTCGGATTCCTCCGCAATGTGGCTGTACATATCCGTCACATTTTGCAGAACCTCGCGCAGGTCAAAGGTTTTCTTTTGTATCGACTCCGCCGCCTGAAGACGCGACAGCTCCAGCAAATCGTCCACAAGGCGCGACAGGCGCATTGACTCGCGCACAATGTTGTTGTAAAACAACACCTTTTTGTCGTCCGTTTTCGTCATATTATCGCGCAGTGTCTCGCCCATTGCCCTGATTGAAGCGATCGGCGTTCGCAGCTCGTGCGAGACGTTTGCGACATAGTCGCGCCGCGTTTGCTCAAGCCGTGCCGACTCCGCCGCAAAAACATTCATCGACCGCCCAAGCTCACCAATTTCGCCCTTTGCCGTTTCGTCGGCGCGCACGGTATAGTCGCCCTCCGCCATAGCCGCCGCAACAAGCCGCATTTGGCGAATCGGCACGATAAGGCGCTTTGTCCCGAAATATGCCGGAATCAGCATAAACAAAAATGCCGTAAGTGTGCTGATAACAAGCGTCACGTTCAGTCCGCGAAGCGTCTCGTTCAGCTCGCTCATTGCCTTTGTAAAGATAATAGCTCCGACGGCTTTGCCTCCGCTGACTATCGGAACGCCGACTACAAGATACGATCTGCCGTCCCCGGATTTTCTTATAACCGAAATTTCAGACCCGGAAAGAACAGTTTTCAGGTCAGAGTCAATCATCCCTAGTATTTGCGGCTCCCCGAGGTCAGGGGGACTCACCTCCCCTGCCCTGTCCGGCTCTGCCGGGCGGTTTTGAGGCGGATTCATAACGGATTGCCCGAGTTCGTTGTAAATGTGCAGGCTTGCGCCGAGAAAATTCTTGTTCTCTCGGTCCAGCAGCGGCCATATGCCGTGCGGGTACGCGTCTGACGATTCCGGCGCGTCCGTCATCATATCCGCTATAGTGCGGGCAATCGGAATAAGCTCCTTTGCCCGCATATCTGTGTAAAGCCGCTGCGTAACAAGTATATAAATTCCGCCGGAAAGTATTCCCGACAGCAGAACCGCCGCCAGAATCAGCAAAACAATTCTGCGCAGAAAAACGCTCTTAATCATGCCCCACCTCGAACTTATACCCCACGCCGTAAATGCTTCGGATTGCCCATTCATCGCTCTCAGGGAGCTTTTGGCGTATGCGCTTAATCAGGGTGTCAACAACGCGCGTGTCGCCGTAATAGTCGTAGCCCCAAATGTCGGACAGCAGCTGTTCGCGGCTGAACACACGCCCCGGGCTTGAGCAAAGCTTATACAGCAGCTCAACCTCCTTCGGCGTGCAGGCGACAACCTCGCCGCCCGCGCGAACCTCATACCGGCTTATATTTATTTGCAGCTCTGCAAAGCTCAGCGCCTGCTCAGTTTCCGTCGCCGCGCCGTTAACACGCCGCAAAACTGCCTTAATTCTCGCCGCAACCTCGCGCGGTGAAAACGGCTTTACAATGTAGTCGTCCGCGCCAAGCTCAAGACCGAGAATGCGGTCAATCTCCTCGCCACGCGCCGTCAGGATAATAATCGGCGTGCTGCTTTTACGGCGCACCTCGCGGCAAACATCAATGCCGCCGATCTTCGGCATCATCAGGTCAAGCACGATAAGCTCCGGCTTTTCGGATTCAAAAAGCGCCAGCGCCTGCTCGCCGTCAAACGCGGATATACTGCCAAAGCCCTCTGCTTCGATGTACTCGCGCAATGTTTCGTGAATCATCGGCTGGTCGTCACATATTAGTATAGTTGAGTTTTTTGACATGCTTCGGCTCCTGTCGTTCGGCAGATTATCTCCGGGTTAGGTTTGCTTTTGGTTTATCTTTAGCGGTCTGATTTATCTCTGCTTCTGATAATACCAAATTCTGCGGGGTTTTTCAACGGGAAAATGTAAAAAGACATATTGGTTCGTTTTTGCGCCATAATTGAGGGGGCTTCGCCGTTTTGCTTTGCTTTTATTTTGGTGTAAGCGTGGGGTTGCGGCGCAGGGTGCGAGGGGTGGCTGGATTTTTGCTTTGTCAGGGCTTTGCGTTTGTGGGGGACGCTGCCCTCAGCGTCCCGTTGTCGCGGTTTCCGCAGGGGCTTTCGGCGGGCATTGGGGCGGCAACCTGCCGCCCGGGGGGGCTTCGCCACTTTGTTCTGCTTTTACTAGGGTACAATCGTGTTTTCTGCGGCACAGGGTGCGGTGTTTGTAATTGCGGCGAAGCGTCGCCGCACCGCGCTGCTAAGCGCCTGCGCGGCGGGCGGTTACTTTTTCCGCTTCGCCGGAAAAAGTAACCAAAAAGGGGCGACTTCTTTAGAAGAAGCAATCTTTTTTCTATACGGGAACTGCGGTGCGGCAATGGAGACGTTGCCTTTCCCCGCGACGTATTGCGGTGGTTTGGGCGAATGCTTGCGCTGCGCCGCACGCAGGGGCGAAGCCTGTCGCGGGGTTGGAGACTCGGGTAAGGCTTTAGCCTACCGCAAACTGCTGTCGGGTGCCAACCGGAAGGACTATGTTGCTGCGATTGCTGCCGCACATTGTGCGGCAATGCGGTGCGTGTCCTGTCGCGGTAAGGTTGTGGTGACGGCAAGTGCAAACTTACGGTTCAAGGCATTGCCCCGTTACTACAACAATCACCGTAGGGGACGGCGTCCTCAACGTCCCTTGTTTGGTTTGCCGCAGACGCTTGCGTCGGAACACTACACCCTGCTGTGTGGGTGCGTCGGGTGCCCTCGTCTACCTCCGCGCTTTGCGCGTCGGGACACGCACCTGCTTGCTGCACCACACAGCGCAGGGCGCGGTGCGGGTTGGCTTCGCCAAATTCTGGTTGCCACCCACCGGCACTTACCTCTGGCAAATAGGGCTAAAGCCCGTCAATTCGGCGATTCTGTCAGGGTTCGGACGTACGGACACGTACACTTGCAGCTCCGCAACCCGCCTAAGCCAAAAAGCGGCTTCTTTGGTTCCTTTCTTGCCAAGACAAGAAAGGAACCGCCCGCCGCGCAGGCGCTCAGCAGCGAGGCGAGGCGCAGCTTCGCCCTACTTACAAACATAGCACCCGCGGCAAACAGCTGTACGCACCTACATCAAACAACAAGCTCGCCCGAACGCAAAACCGCCTATCGCCCCCCGCGAACCAAGACAAGAAAGAAACCGCCCGCCGCGCAGGCGTAAAGCTGTGCGGCGAGGCGCAGCTTCGCCCCAATTACAAACTCCGCACCTGCGCCATACAGCTGAACGCACCCCACCTCCGCCACCGAACCCTGATCTGCCGCAAAAAAATAAAACGCAAAACCCTGAAAAGGGCTTTGCGTTACCAAAAGTTAATCCTCTTTACCGGCGCCAAAAGCCGTTACAATCCCCGCAACTACCTTTTGCGGCACAATCCTGCGTAGCTCCTCCGGACTCGCCGCCTTTATCCGCTCTACGCTCCCGAACTCGGCAAGCAGCTTTTCTCGCAGTACCTTGCCCAGCCCCGGAATCGAATCCAGCTCGGACACATACGTTCGCTTGTCCGCTAATTTTTCGCGGTACTTGTTCGCAAAGCGGTGCGCTTCCTCCTGAATCTTGCCGACGAGCGAAAACGCCGCCGGATTTCCAGTCAGCCCGATTTCCGCGCCATCTGTTGTGACAAGCGCGCGCGTTCTGTGTCTCGCGTCCTTTACCATACCGAACACCGGCACGTCGATTCCCTTTTCGAGCAGCGCGCGCTGCGCTGTTTGGGCGTGAACGACTCCGCCGTCTATGAAAAACACGTCCGGCAGCGGCGGAAACTTCGGGTCGTCCGTAACCGCATGCTCCGCGCGGCGTGAGACCGCCTCGAACATTGAGCCGTAGTCGTCCTGCGACGACACGGACTTCATCCGAAAGGTTCTGTAGCTTGCGCGTTTCGGCTTGCCGTCCTCGAAAACAATCATTGATGCGACAATATCGTCGTTGCCGAGGTTTGAAATGTCGTACGCCTCAATTCTGCGCGGGGCAGACGGAAGCGCGAGCGCCTCCGCGAGCCATTCTGCGGTTTTGCGCACCCGGTCCTCGCGCCCCATAAACAGGCGTACCTCTTCCTGTGCGTTCAGTGCGGCTGTTTCCATAAATCTGCGCTTTTCGCCGCGCTGAGGACAAAGCACCTCGACCTTGTGCTCAGAGATTTCCGTGAACAGCTGCGAAAGTGCCGCCGCGTCCTCCGACGGGAGGGGGAGCAGTACAAGCTTCGGATACTCGCCGCGCTGCGCGTAATACTGCCGCAAAAGCACAGATACTGCCTCCGCGCCGGATTCAAGCGGCGTTTCGATAAGCTCGCAGTCTTTGCTGAGAAGTCCGCCGCCGGAATAATGCAGTACCGTGAAGCAGGACTTTGCCTCACCCTCAAAATACCCGACCGCGTCAGTATCCGCGCGTGTTCCTGTCAGGATTACCTGCTTGCGCGTCAGGCTCTGGACTGCGCGGAGCTTGTCGCGTATCGCCGCCGCCTTTTCGAACTGTAGGTTCTCGGCGCACTCGTTCATTTCGTCTGCCAGCGACGAGACCAGCGACTTTGTGTCGCCGTCGAAAACGGACAGCGCCGTGTCAAGCAAAGCACGGTATGTAACGCGCAGCTCATCATTATCGTGCCCCGCCTGACAAAAGCCGAGACACAGCCCCATATGCAGATTCAGGCAGGGACGCTCCTTGCCTATATCGCGCGGAAAAACTCTGTGGCAGGAGGGCAGCTTCAGCGCTTTTTGCACCGTTTCAATTGCGGAAAACGCCGAGCCCCGCCCGCCGAACGGACCGAGATAACGTATTCGCGCGCCGTTTTTCTCACGCTTTTTTTTGCCGACGACCTCAAAAACCGGGTATTCCTTTTCAAGGTCAATTCGGATAAACGGGTAGCCCTTGTCATCCTTCAGCAGAATGTTGTATTTGGGCTTGTGGTGCTTTATCAGGCGGTTTTCGAGAACGAGCGCCTCAAACTCCGAGTTGACGACGATAACGTCAAAATCCTGCACCTTGCCCGCCATCGCTTCTGTTTTTGGATTGTGCGCTCCGTGAAAATAGCTTGAAACGCGGTTTTTCAGCCGTTTTGCCTTGCCGATATAAATAATCTCGCTCTTTGCGTCCTTCATAATGTAGACGCCCGGCAAAAGCGGGAGCGAGTTTGATTTCTCGCGCAGACGGGTTATCCGCGCGGATTCTGTATTCAGTTCGGGGGTGTTTTTTTCTTCGAGCATTGAAAAATATAATACTTTTTCTTTTAAGAAAAAGTATCAAAAAGAAATATTTCGCTATTTCGCGGGTACCAATTCACGCCTAATAAATGTGACCTCGCGCAGACCGAACTCCGCAAGCCGCTCACGTGCCTGTGCGTTCCCTGCCGCAAGCTCTCCGGCTGTGTGCGCGTCGGAGCCGATAGTGCAGAATTTGCCGCCCTCTTCGGCGTAGAGCCGCAGAATGTTTCTGCCGGGCATTGTGTCGGACAGACCGCGCCGCAGGGTGGAGGTGTTTATTTCGGGGACTATTCCGTTGCTCAGCATTCTGCGGAAAATCTCGCGCAAAAGCTCCTCGTCAAAAATTAGCTCTCTGTAGTACCGCTTTGGAATGTCTATATGCCCGAGCACATCAAACCCGCCGGCTGTTACGGTTTCAAGCACTGCCTGCCAGTATGCCGCGTAGCAGGTTTCTGCCGGAACGCCGCTTGCAACAAGTCCCGAAAAGAACAAATCCGGCTCAAGCCCCGAAGAATGCACGCTGCCGATTATGCAGTCATACGGCAGCTTTTGGTATTCCGCAAGCTCCTTGCCCCAGTGGTGCGGCTCCGAAAACTCGATTCCCGCAAGTAGCTGGAGGTCAGGCGCGGCGGCTTTTGCCACGTTAAATTCGGCAAAAAACGCGCCGCTGTCGTAGTACCCGGTGCCGATGTCGTTGGGGTTCGTGTCCACGTGGTCGGTAAAGCAGATTGTGTGAACGCCCTTTTGACGCGCCGCCGCGATATACGCCGTAAAGCTCTCGCCCGAATCAGGCGAAAAATGCGTATGAACGTGCATATCCTTCATACAAAAGTACCTGCCTTGCCGCAAGTTCCCGCAGACTAAAGCAGTCCGCCGAGATCCAGACCGCCTGTCAGCTTTGACATATTGGCCGACGCCGCATTTTCGGCGTTTGTCTGCGCCTCGTTTACCGCCGCGAGGATGAGGTCGGCGAGCAACTCCGTATCCTCGGGATCGACAACCTCGCGGGACAGCTCAAGCGCGAGCAACTTGTGTCCGCCCGAAACGGTAGCCTTTACGGCGCCGCCGCCGGAGGTTGCCGAATACTCAGCGTTTTCAAGCTCCTCCTGCATTTTAAGCAGGTTTTCCTGCATTTTACGCGCCTGCTGCATTTGCTGCATTGCGCTCATACCGCCGCCGAGAGGGCCGCCGCGAAATCCGCCTTTTGCCATTGTGGTTCTCCTTGGGATTGTGTTGTTGTTAATTGGTATCGCCGCTGTAACCGCCCGCGACAATTACTTCAGCAGCAGATACATTACCGCTTTTTGCGCGTGCAGACGATTTTCCGCCTCGTCGAAGATTTCCTGAGCGTGCGCCTCGAAAACCTCCGCTGTTATTTCCTCGCCGCGGTGCGCGGGCAAACAGTGCTGCACCATACAGCCGGGGTTTGCAAGAGACATTATCCTGCTGTCTACGCAGTAGCCGGCAAACGCCTTTTTGCGCTCCTCAATCTCCGCTTCCTGCCCCATAGACGCCCAAACGTCCGTGAAAATAACGTCCGCGCCCTTTGCCGCCTCTTCCGGGCTGTTCGTCAGGATAAACTTTGTATTTTTGACGGATTTCGCGTATTTCAGAACATCGCGATGCGGGTGGTAGCCATCGGGACATGCGACGGTTATGTCCATTCCGAGCTTTAGCGAGCCGACGATTATGGAGTTTGCCATATTGTTGCCGTCTCCGATATAGCAGATTTTCAGCCCGTCAAAGCTGCCCTTATGCTCGCGTATCGTCTGCAAATCGGCAAGCACCTGACACGGGTGGTACATATCCGTGAGCGCGTTTATAACAGGCACGTCGGCATACTCCGCGAGCTTTTCGACCTCGTCCTGCGAGTAGGTTCTGACCATAATGCAGTCGCAGTAGCGCGAGAGCACGCGCGCCGTGTCCTGCACCGGCTCTCCGCGACCGAGCTGCGAGTCGGCGTTGGACAGGAAAATGCCCGTTCCGCCGAGCTGAAATATGCCCGTTTCAAAGGAAACGCGCGTGCGCGTTGAGTTCTTGGCGAAAATCATCGCCAGAACCTTTCCCGCGGGGAAATCGTGGCGGCGGCTGACCTTCCACTCGGATTTGAGAAAGTCCGCCGTGTCGAGTATCTCCAAAATCTCGCCGCGCGACAGGTCAAGCAGCTTTAATAAGTCTTTCATATCGTCTCCAGCACCTCAAACAAAATGTCAAGTCCCTCGTCAAGTTCGCCGCGTGTTATAACAAGCGGCGGCATTATACGCAGCGCGTCGCTGCCTGCCGTCAGCAGCAGCAGCCCCTTTTCTATGCAGGCATTTACAACGTCAATCGTTTTTACGCCCGTGAGCGCAACGCCCAGCATAAGCCCGCGTCCGCGCACCTCGGAAACAGACGGTATTTTGCGCGAGGTTATGCGCTCCTTTACGTACTCACCTTTAGCCGCAACGTCCGCCAGAAAGTCCTCCGTCAGCCGCGAGACTACCTCAAGCGCCGCTGCCGCCGCAATCGGGTTGCCGCCAAAGGTTGTAGCATGGTCTCCGGGGGCGAGCGTTTCAGCGCACTTCTCGGAGGCAATTATGCCGCCCATCGGCAGCCCGCCCGCGATTCCCTTTGCAAAGGACAGCGCGTCAGGCTCAATTCCATAGCCCTGATATGCGAAAAATGTGCCCGTGCGGCCGATTCCTGTCTGAACCTCGTCTACAAGCAGCAAAATGTCGCCGCTTTCGGTTATCTCGCGCAGGAATTTGACGTAATCCGGATCCAGCGGTAAAACGCCGCCCTCGCCCTGAACAAGCTCCGCCATAACGGCGACGACGTTCGGCGTATTCTCAAGCGCCGCGAGCAGCGCCGCTTTGTCGTTTGCGGGAATGTGCAAAAACCCTTCTGTAAACGGAAAAAAGTGCTTGCGGAATTTGTCCTGACCGGTCGCGGAAAGCGTCGTAACCGTGCGGCCGTGAAAGGAGTTTACGAGCGTGATTATCGTTCCGCCGGGGTTTCCCTTGTCCGACGCGTATTTTCTCGCGAGCTTAATCAGTCCCTCGTTTGCCTCGCCGCCTGCGTTCGCGAAGAACACGCGGGAGTTCGGCAGCCCGGAGCGCATCGTCAGCTCCTCGGCGAGGCGGATATACGGCTCTGTGTAATACAGGTTTGACGTGTGCCCCAGCTTCAGCGCCTGATTGTAGATTGTCTCTGCCCACTTTTTGTCGCCGTAGCCGATTGAGTTAACGCCGATTCCGGAGGTGAAGTCAACGTAGCGCCGCCCCTCGGGCGTGTACAGATAAACGCCCTCGCCGCGCTCTATCGCGACGGGAAAGCGCCCGTAGGTCTGCATTACGTGGGATTGGTCTTTTGAAATCAGTTCTTGTGTGGTCATTTTATTCTCTCAAATGTGTTGTCGCAAAAGCGCTAATTTGTCGTGATAATTGTGCCGAAGCCCGCGTCTGTGAAAAGCTCGACGAGTATTGAATGCGGAACGCGACCATCCAGAATGTGCGCCGCGCGCACACCGCCCTCAACCGCCGTGCGGCAGCAGTCCACCTTGGGAATCATACCGCCGGAGAGGATTCCTTCGTTTTGGTAGCCCTCAATTTCGGACAGCGAAACACGTGAAATAAGCGTGTCGTCGTTGCCGAATTCGCGCAGAAGTCCGCGCGTGTTTGTCAGCAATATCAGCTTTTCCGCGCCGAGTGCAATCGCAAGCTCCGCCGCCGCCGTGTCCGCGTTTACGTTGTACGCGCAGGGCGCGTCCTCCCCGTAGGCGACGGTTGCGACAACGGGAATTCTGCCCGCCTCAACAGCGCGCTGGACTATACCGGGGTCAACAGACGTTATCTCGCCGACGTAGCCAAGCTCGGGGTCAAGCTGCCTTGCGCGGAACAGGTTCGCGTCAATGCCGCAAAGTCCGACGGAGGAGGCGCCCTTGCGCTCGATTGCCGCAACGAGGTCTTTGTTCACCTTGCCGCACAAAACGGACTGAACAACGTCCATCGTTGCCTTATCGGTAACGCGCAGACCGTCCTTGAACTTACTCTTGATTCCCTGCCTTTTGAGCGTTTCGTCTATTTCCGGACCGCCGCCATGTACAAGCACAACGGGAATGCCGACAAGGCGCAGGAGAATTATATCGTCCATAACCGCGCCGAAAAGGTTCGGGCTTGTCATCGCGTTGCCGCCGTATTTGACGACGACGACCTTTCCGTAAAATTTTTGTATATAAGGCAGCGCCTCGGACAGAATTTCTGCCCGGACGCCGCTGTCGATATTCTGCATTACTTCAAAAGCTCCTCCACAGAGAGCATAGGTGAGTCCGCCCAAAGGCGCTCAAGATTGTAAAACTCGCGCAGCTCCTGCGTGAACAGGTGCACGACGATCGCACCGAAGTCAACAAGAACCCAGCCGCCGGAGCGGTAGCCCTCAACGTGCAGCGGGGGATAACCCGCCTGCCTGAGCTTTTTCTCAACCTCGTCCGCAAGGGTCTTGATGTGCGGCGCGGAGGTTGCCGTTACGATTACGAAATAGTCAGACAAAACAGTCACGTCGTGCGTGTGTAAAACCGTGATGTCGCGCGCTTTTTTATCGTCCAGCGCGGCGACGGCTTTTTTCAGAAGGTTAAGAGGGTTAAACTCTTCGTTTACAGTTTCGTTTTCAATTGCAGTTTGCATTTGTATAAATTTTATTCCTTTTTTGCGCCGAAGCGGCGCGCTGTTATTTAGGTGTCTTATCCGTGCCGCCTTCAATTCCCTCCATTACGGAGTCGGGCGCGACAGCAGGGGTTTGTGTGCCTTTTTTGATTGTGTATCCGCTAAGGCTGCTTGAGCCGGCGATATTTCCGTCCGTCACATAAAGCTGACCGGATTTGTCGCGCGTCAATACGCTGAGGTAGGTGATTTCAATCGGCGATGTCAGCGGATTCAGCTTTTTGTTGATTATATCCAGCCATTCCATAACGTAAATCGTGCAGTGCGAGGAGCCGTTTATTGCGTCGTTATACCGCTCCGGTATCATTGTGAAATGGATATTGTCTATGTCGAGCTTCATCATTTCCTTGGCAAACCAGTTTACCTCGTCAAGCTTTAAGTCGGTATGCACGTTGTTAAAGGCGACGGATGCAATATCGAGTATGTTAATCTTGTTTTTCTTTGCCAGAAGCTGTGAGGCAAGGGTTTTTAAAAAGTCCTGCTGAACCTTAACGCGGCCGATGTCGCCGCTTGAGTACATTTTACGGGCGCGAACAAGACCCATTGCCGCCGTTCCGTCCAAATGCTGCGCGCCTTTTTTTATATCGATGAGCAGGTTTTGCTCCGGGTCCTTGTAATACAGCGCCTTGTCGGAGGTATAGTCAACACCGCCCACAGAGTCTATTATCTTGACAAAGGCCTCAAGGTCAACGCTGATATAAAAGTCAAACGGATAGCCCGTGAGTTTTTGGAACTCTTTTTTAATCGCCTCGTCGTCAAAGGTCTTTGTTGACTTGTTGTAGTAATGATTGTAGATTGAATTTATCTTGTGCGAGGAAGCCCACGAGTTGTTTGTCAGCGTGTCGCGGGGAATATTCACTATCTCAAGCTTGTTGCTAACCGTGTCAAGCGTGCAGATCATAACCGCGTCCGTAAGACCGGACACTCTGTCGCGTCCGAGAACAAAGAACGAGTAAACGCCGGGAAGCCTGTTTGACACCGGACCGGCAGTCGGATCTGTTTCATTTGGCGTTGCACCAAAGTTCGGAGGGGTATCAACATCGGTGACGGAGGGCGGAGCAAAGGTCTGCATTTCGGGAGGGTTGAAATAGTACTTTACAAGCAGAAACCCCGCTGCCGCGACTACCGCGCAAAAGCTCACAATCACAATCCCGACGCGCAGCGCCGTCCGTCCGGCTGATTTTCTCTTTTTCGTTCGCTTAATTACCGGTGAGGCTGCGGAAGCGACGCGTCTTGGTTCGCCCCGCCCGGATGGCTGTGCGCGCCCGGACTGCGTGCGCCCGGATTCCGCCCGGTAGGGCTGCGCCCGGCGCGGGTCCTGACGGCTCTTGCCGCTTGTATCATAAGAAACCTTGTTTGTTTCGCCGTCGTTGTTTTTCTTTTTATATCCGCCGTATAGCTTCATAGCTTCTCCTTAATTCTTGAGAGTCTGCCCGCAAGGCGAGTAGAAGTGAATGGCATCTGCCGTTGATTTGTGTATTTTAATGCCGCGAAAGGTCAGGTCTGCGGCCGTTAGCTCAAGGCTGAAGTAAACAGCGCCGTCAAGGTCGGTGTAGGCGAGCCGCCGCAGTTTTTCCAGCCCGTAAAACGGCGCTCTTGACGGTTCGATGTAGTCCGCGAGATATATAACCTTTTCGAGAAGGTTCATATCGGAACGCGATGTTGTGTGAAAGGCAATTGCGTCCGCAACCCGCTCATTTACGCCGAATTCGGTTCGCGCAATAGCTGCCGCAGTCTTGCCGTGCAGCAGATTTGCCGCCTGCAATTCATCCTCATCGGCCGAAATGCCGTATTTTTCGACCAGCTCCAGCTGCTCGTCAAGCGTGAGCTTTTTTGTCGCGTCGTGCAGCATTGCGGCGGTCTGTGCCTCACGGCAGAATTGCTCATAATTATCGGAATCCCGCGCTGTTCCGGAGCAGGAAAACCACCGTTCGCTCAGGCGAAGCGCCTCTTCCTCGCAGCCCGCCGCGTGCAGTATACGCTTCGGCTTGTAAAATTCATATGCTTTTCGCCGCAGCCATGCGAGGTTCGGGTCAACGCCATAAAGCCTGTTTTTTACGATATACCCGTAAACCGTGTCCGGCGCAAGTCCGAAACCGCCGCCCTGCGGCAGCAACTCTCGCAATTGCGAGGACGAAACCGCGATTTGCGGCATTGCAACAGTGACCGCTTCCGTACCGGGCGGAAAAGCCGGAGCTTTACCGCCGTCCGGGGTGCCGGGTCTTGCGCAGTGCGCGATTACGGTATTCTTAAAGAGAAACTTCGCGTCGTACCAATCGGGAAGAGTGACAAACATATCGGTGCCGCATATTAGAAACAGCTGCACTGCTTCACCGGGGTACCGCTCCCTCTCCATAATAGTACGCAGAGTATCCGCAGTATATGAGCGTTCCGCGGTGTTGGCAACCTCGATTTCCGATACCTCTGCGCCGACAATATCGCCGAACGCAAGCTTGCACATTTCAAGTCTGTCGGCACCGGAGGCGGCGCCTTTCGGCTCCGGCTTGTGCGGCGAAATACCGCTCGGCACAACAATAAGCTTGTCCAGCCCAAGGGATTTTACGGCAGAACGCGCACAAAGAACATGCGCCAGGTGCGGCGGGTTAAACGCGCCGCCGTATATTCCGATTTTTCGTGTATTTAGCAGTGTTTTTTCAGACATACTATTTTAAGTTGCTCAAAAAAATGAGCGGGGCGTTTTGAATCGTTTTTCGCTGATACAGCCGTGTTATACGGATTGTTTAGGAGAAAGAGCCGAACGCCTTATACTCGCTGTCTTTTTTCGCGCGGTTTCGCCGGAAAAGAACAAATTTGCTGCCGACGGTAAACACCGTTTCGGCGGAGACTGCCTGCGCAACCTCGTCTGAAGCCTCCCGCGCAGTCAAAAGTGAATTCGGAAGCACGCGGCCCTTTATCAGCTCGCGCGCGGTTAAGGCAGAGTCTGCCTGTCGAATCACATTTTCGGTCACTCCGTCTTTGCCGATGTGTATTATTGTGTCCTGCGAGTTCGCGTATTTGCGCAGGTTGGCTCTTTCTTTAGAAGATAGCATAATTACCTATTCATAGAATGATTGAAACGACATTATAGCACAATATCGGGTTGAATTCGATAAAAAACGGGTATTGTTAACAGAATATTTACAATTTGAGGGCTTTTACTTGTGGCGAGGATTTTTGTCCGTCAAAAGCTTAGGCGTTTTGGTGGACGGGTTTTTACTTCTGTTTGGTCTGCTTAATGCTTGTTCACCGGTAGCGCTGGTGTGGCGACCAATGTGCCGCTACGCGCGGCGGCGGTTACTTTTTTCCGCTTCGCCGGAAAAAAGTAACCAAAAAAGGGGCGACTTCTTTAGAAGAAGCAATCTTTTTTTATCCGGGAACTGCGGTGGTGACA
>JAISLF010000009.1 GCA_031260605.1 Oscillospiraceae bacterium | reverse complement strand
CTTACCGCGAACTGCCTACGGGTGCCAACCGGAAGGGTGTTGCACGGACGATTGCTGCCGCACTTTGTGCGGCAATGTCGTGCGTCTTCCGACGCGGTGGGTGCTGTGGTTACGGTGGGTGCAAACTTACGGTTCAAGGCAATACCCCGTTACCACAACATCTCCGTAGGGGACGATGCCCTCATCGTCCCTGCTTTTGGAACTCTTCGATTATTGCGTCAAACCACCGCACCCGTACGACGCAGGTGCGGTCGGGTGCGTACGTCTACCTCCGCGCTTTGCGCGTCGGGACACGCAACAGCTTGCCGCACCGCAACAGCGCAGGGCGCGGTGCGGGTGGGCTTCGCCAAATTCCGGTTGCCACCCGCCTGCACTTACCTCTGGCAAATAGGGCTAAAGCCCGTCACTTGGCAGCTCTGTCAGGGTTCGGACGCACGGACACGTGCACTTGCCGCACCGCGACCTGCCTAAGCCCAAAAGCGGCTTCTTTGGTTCCTTTCTTGCCAAGACAAGAAAGGAACCGCCCGCCGCGTAGGCGTAAAGCAGTGCGGCGAGGCGAAGCCTCGCCCCAATTTCAAACACAGCATCCTCCGGCGCACGGCAGCACGCACCCACTACCGAGTTCCCGTATAAAAAAGATCGCTTCTTCTAAAAAACACCGTCCGCCATTACCCCAAAGCTAAAGGCAGGCAAAAAAACCTACATCCCGCTAAGCGCCTCTCCAACCTTATACAGCTCTCCTGCCCCGACGGTAAGCACAATATCTCCCGGCGCGGCCTCTGCCGCAATAAGCTCCGCCAGACGGTCAAAATCCGGCTCAAACACCGCTCCGGGGATTTTCTCCGCCAAATCCTTTGACGAAACGCCGACCTCGTTTAGCTCCCTCGCCGCGTATATATCCGCCAAAAACACCTTGTCCGGACGGCGCAACTGCTCGACGAACGCGTCAAAGTGCGCGTGCGTGCGGGTGTATGTATGCGGCTGAAAGGCTACTATTATGCGTCCTGCGGATATTTTCTCCGCCGCGTCCAGCAGCATTTTCAGCTCTGTCGGGTGGTGGGCATAGTCGTCGTATATTTTTGCGCCGTTGATCTCGCCCTTATACTCAAACCTCCGCTCCGCGCCCATAAACTGCGCAAGCGACGCCTGTATCTGCTCAGGCGCAACGCCCAGTGCGGACGTTACGGCGGCGGCGGCAAGCGCGTTTTGCACATTGTGCAGTCCCGGCTCGCGCAGCGTCGCTGAAAACAGCCGCGCTTCTCCGTGAAAAACCTCAAATTCCGATCCGGTTCCGGTGTACCGGATGTTTTTTGCCGTGAAGTCCGCCGGATTTTCAATTCCAAACGTGATGTGCCGACGGCTGATTCCCGCAAGCGTGTCCACCGTATTCCCGTCGTCAGCATTCGAGACTACTATTCCCGTATCCTCCGGCGTTAACTCTGCAAAACGGCGAAATGAGGTCTTTACGTTGTCAAGATTCTTGAAATAGTCGAGATGGTCCGCATCTACGTTGAGTACAACGGCGACAGTCGGGTAAAAATACAGAAAAGAATCTTTATATTCGCAGCTTTCGAGAACATATGTCCCGCTTTTGCCGCTGTTTTCGTCTCCGACGCGGTAACCTGAGCCGAGCTTCGGCAGCGTTCCGCCTATCATAACCGTCGGATCCGCCTGTGCGTCTATCAGGATTGCGGCGACCATTGATGTCGTCGTGGTTTTGCCGTGCGCGCCCGCAATGCAGACGGCGTTTTTTGCGCCGCGCATAAGCAGACCCCAGCCCTGCGCCCGCTCAAACAGCGGAATATCGCGGCGGCGGCACTCGGCGACCTCCGGATTGTCCTCTCCCGCCGCCGCTGTTCTTATGACAAACTCCGCACTGCCTACATTCTCCGGGCTGTGCCCGATATATACCGTAACGCCCAGCTCACGCAGGTGCGCAACGGCAGCGCTCTCCGAAATGTCTGACCCGGTGACGGTAACACCCTTTGCCAGCAAAACCTCTGCTAAGGGGGACATGGAAACGCCGCCGATTCCGATTAAATGACACCGTTTTCCGGGCTTTACAAGTGCTTCAAGCTCTGATATACTCATATTAGTTATATTAACACCCTTCAATGGATTAATTATTTATGGCTCAGCCGATAAAACCTACGCTAACAGAAAAAATACCCGCACCAATCAAAAGCGCACTTGCGCTTTTACGCCGCGCGGGCTTTTGCACATATCCTGTCGGCGGAGCGGTTCGAGATCTGCTGCTTGGCCTTGTGCCGAAGGACTGGGATATTGCGACAAGCGCCCGACCTGCAGATATTATACGCGTATTTTCCTGCGAAAAATACCGAATTGACGCACGGGGAGAAAAATTCGGCGGCATTCACATTAAAACTGCCGGGGCTGACGCTGCGTTTGAGGTCACAACCTTTCGCCGCGAGGCTGATTACCGCGACCTGCGCCGCCCTGAAACCGTCGAGTTTGCCGACACCGCCGAGCAGGACTCACACAGGCGGGATTTCACCGTAAACGCCCTGTACCTTGCGCCGTCTGGCGAGGTGCTTGACTATCACGGTGGGCTTGCCGACCTTAACGCTCGCGTTATCCGCACAATCGGGGAGCCGGTGCGCCGTTTTTCCGAGGATTCGCTGCGTATGTTCCGTGCCGTGCGTTTTTGCGCACAGCTTGATTTTTCTCTTGAGGAAAAAACACGCGAGGCGATTATTCTTTGTGCGGACGGCGCGGCGGCAGTCACGCCGGGGCGCGTCTGCGAGGAGCTGACAAAATACCTCGCGGCAAAAATCAATATTGCAGGCGACTCAGGCGCGTTTTCGGCTCTGCCGTACAAGGCGCGGCGCGACGCGCTGCTTTGCGCAATGTCCCGCGCTTTTGGTATACCAGCGCCGCAGCTTGCGCCCGTTCTCGGGCTTTCCGCAAGGCGGCTTGCTGCAACGGACAAGCTCTTTTTGCCGGACGAGGACTACAGCCCGTCGTAAATCCTTGTTGCAAGCGCGTCCCGCAGCGTTTCCGCCTGCCGCCGCAGCACCTCACCGACTGCGTCCGCACGGTTTTCGCTGACAGACAGGCCGACTGAGTTTACTATTTCTCCCCCGTCTGAAATTGTCATCAGCACGAACACGCGGCCGCTTTCCTGCGGCGTTTTTTCTATCGAAATTGAGGATTCTCTCGCCGCGAGTCTCGCAAGACTCTGCGCCGCCTCATCCGCCCTTTGCTGAACCGAAAACGGCAGCGAACGAAACATTTCATTTTCCGCAACAAGTCCGGACGGCGCGACAATCAGCTTGCCGTCTTTTTTTTCGACGAGTCCGGCGGCGACAAGCTCTCCCAAAACAGTTTTCCCGTCAAAATAAGACACTCCGCCGGCGCTCTCCGCCGCCTCACAGCACGCGTCCTCCCTTGCTCCGAGCGCGGAGGACGCAATTATGTGCAGCAGCAGTATTTTTATGTCTGTAAAATCGGTTAAGTTTCCCGCCATTATTTGAAAACACCTGTGTTTGTGGTTTTGAACAGCAGTCCGAGCACAACAGGCCCGGAGTGCACGGCAATCGTCGTTCCGGCGGACGCCCTTTCAATCCGGTCAAACGTGACAAGCTCCCGAACTCGCTTTTCCACCTTGTCCACAATTTCCGGAGGTGTTTGCTCGCCGTATGTAATGAACAGAATCGACGTGTCTAAATCCGTGCGGTCCTTGAGCCGGTCCTCTGTATACTGCAAAATCGCGTTTTCAAACGAGCCGCGGTATTTCTTGCCGATGTCCATTTTGCCTGTGTCGGTATGCACCTCAATGCAGGGCTTCAGCTTCAGCACATTCGCGCCGAACTGCGCAAGGCTGGAGCAGCGCCCGCCCCTGTGCAGATACTTGAGTGTGTCGATAACAAAGGACGAGTCTATTTTATAGGACAGCTCGGACAGCCTTTCGGCAATTTCAGCGGCGGGAACTCCCGCCTGCGCCATTTCATACGCCTCAATTGCGAGAATCGAACCGGAGGTTGAGAGATTGCGGCTGTCTATCGGGAACACGCGCTCCGCCGCCCCGTCAATCAGCTTGATTGCCGCGTGTGCATTCTGATTGCACGCGGAAAGCTCAGCCGAAATGTCGAGATGTATAATCGCGTCGTATTCCTCAAGCGTCTTTGAAAAAAACGCCTCATACGCGCCGATTGGAATTGCGGACGTTGTGACAGTTCCGCCGCTCTCGACCATATCGAATACATGCGTCGGGAAAATATCTACCGAGTCCAGTCCGTCCTTGCCGCCGCAGACAACGGGCATTGCGACAATACTGACATCGTACTTTTCGCACATTGCTTTTGGCATATCAATGGTTGAATCCGCCGAGATTTTTATTTTCATAAGCTTATCCGCCTTTGGATGTGTATTTTTGCGCATATTGCGCTTTTATCTTTTGTTTTTAGTCCGAAAATTATGTGCTGTGCCGTACCGGCACGCGCCGCCCTGAGTCTTACCGCAGGAAAAACACCGCCAGCACAACCGCGCCGAGCGCGATACGGTACCACCCGAAGCCTGAGAACGTGTGCTTCTTGACAAAGCCCGTGAGAAAGCGAATCGCGAATATTGACACGACAAACGCCGTTATAAATCCCGCCGCAAGTACCGAAAGCTCCGCCCCGGAAAAATGAAAGCCGAATTTCACAAGCTTCAGCAGCCCCGCGCCGAGCATAACCGGAATTCCGAGAAAGAACGTGTATTCAGCCGCCGCTGTTCTGGAAAACCCAATCAGCAGAGCGCCGATTATCGTTGCGCCGGAGCGGGAGGTTCCCGGAATCAGCGCGAGAAGCTGGAACAGCCCGATGGCCGCCGCCTGCCGCACGCCGATTTCTCCGACGGTCATCACCGACGGCGTCCGCTTGTTCTTTTTCTCGATTATAATAAACGCGATTCCGTAGACAATCAGCATTGCCGCAACTGTTGGCAGATTGTAAAACAGCTCGTCCAGCTTATCGTCAAAAAGCAGTCCGACAATAACAGCGGGGACGCACGAAATTACGATTTTGCCCCAGAGGTTCCAGATACCCGTGCGCTCACGGCGCGTCAGCCCCGGATAAAACGGGAATATGCGCCGAAAGTAAATCACAACAACCGCAAGGATTGCGCCAAGCTGAATCACAACGCGGAACATCTCCAGAAACTCAGCCGAAACCGTGAATTTTAAGAGCGGCTCGGCAAGGAGCATATGTCCGGTTGACGAAACGGGCAGCCATTCGGTTATGCCCTCTATTATACCGTAAATTATCGCCTTTAGAATATCAAGCATATATTAAACATTTACCTATATGCGCGGAAGTCCCGCGTATTTTTTCTCCATGCGGCGCTTTACGAAAACGTAAAACACAACATAGTCCGCCGCCGCAAAGGGGAATGCCGCAAATATATCAAGGCAGGAATGCTGCTTTATAAAAACCGTTGACAGCACGATGAAAACCGCCAGTGTTATGTACATCGCAACAAACCACCGGTGCTTTGCAAGCGTTGAGTCCAGCACTGCAAAAACCGCGACAAGCATTCCGACAACGTGCATTGACGGCAGGACGTTTGTGCTCGTATCAAACCCGTAAAGGCTGAAAACCATTTTCTCAAAAACACCTGTCTGTGCGGACAAATCAGGACGCAAATTCTGCGCACTCGGAAAAATCATACAGAACACCATAGACACGGCAAGCCCTGACGTAATTGCCCATATATACCGCCGAAATGCGTATTTATCCGTAAACAAAAGCCAGAAGCCGATGAAGCCGATCATCGCGAACCACATAAAATACAGCAGCACAAACTGCGGCACAAACGGAATCAGATCATCCAGCGGAAGATAAGATATATACACCTTATCGTAGCTGATATTTGCCTCGGCAAGCAAATACAGCGTGATAAACGCCGCGACAATCAGCGCCCATGCAAAATGGCGGTATCGCTTGACGTAGAATAAAACCTTGGATAAAGGCTTATCCTTTTTCGTTGAAATTTCTTCAGTTATCATAGCTCTTTTGCAATAATAAATATTTTTATATTCTCTGCGTGCCCGTATTATTCGACTGTCACGCTTTTTGCAAGGTTTCTCGGCTTATCTATCTCGCAGCCGCGCCCTAAGGCAATGTAATACGCAAACATTTGCAGCGGAACAACCGCCAGCGACGGCAGCAGCGCCTCGTGAATATCCGGAATTACAATAACATTGTCCGCAACGCCTTTGAGGCAGTCCTTCGTCTTTTCTGTTGCCAGCGCAAGTATTCTCGCCCCGCGCGACTTAACCTCAACCGCGTTGCTGACCGTTTTCTCGGCAAGCGGCGCGTATGTCGCGACAGTTACAACAAGCGTTCCGTCCTCTATCAGCGCAATCGGTCCGTGCTTCAGCTCTCCTGCCGCATAGCTCTCGGAGTGGATATAGGAAATTTCCTTGAGCTTCAGCGAGCCTTCAAGCGTCAGCGCATAATCAATGTTGCGGCCGATAAAAAACACGTCGTTCGCAATAAAATAGCGGCTTGCAAGATACGAAACCTCGCCTTTCAGCTCGAGAACGGTTTTCATAACCTCCGGCAGCCGCTGCAAATCCGCGACTATCGCAGCGTATTCACTGTCTGAAATTGTTCCGCGTACCTCTGCAAACCTAAGCGCGATAAGATACGACACCGCAAGCTGCGTTGAATACGCCTTTGTGGACGCAACGCAAATTTCAGGCCCCGCAAGCGTAAGCAGCGTCCAGTCGCTCTCTGTTGCGATAACGCTGCCGACCACGTTTACAATGGACAGCACCCTTGCCCCGCGCCGCTTTGCCTCGCGCACGGCGGCGATAGTGTCCGCCGTTGTGCCCGACTGGCTGATTGCTATAACAAGCGTCGTCTCGTCAATAATCGGGTCAGAGTAGCGGAATTCCGACGCTATAACGACCTCAACGGGAATTCTGCAGTACCGCTCAATATTGTATTTTGCCGCAACGCCGACGTAGGACGCCGTGCCGCAGGCGGTTATGTATATGCGCGAGATGTTTTTTATGTATTCCTCGGAAATATCCAGTCCGTCTAAAACAACGCGTCCGTTTTTTATCCGCCCCGAGACTGTTTTTTTAACCGCCTCCGGCTGCTCGAATATCTCCTTAATCATAAAGTGCTCATAGCCGGCCTTTCCCGCCGCCTCAACATCCCAGTCGATGGTTTCGGGCTTTTTGTCCAGCTCGTCCAGCTCGCCTGAAAAGACCTTCGTGCCATTCGGCGAAATTAAGGCAATTTCATGGTCTGCAAGGGTTATGAACTCGCGCGTTTTGTGCAGAAACGCCGCAATGTCACTCGTCAGATACTGCCCCTCAGGCGAAAGTCCGATATACAGCGGGCTTTCTCTCTTTGCGGCAAAAATTCTGTCCGGGCATTTTTCGTATAGGATACCGAAGGCGTACGAACCCGTCATTCTGCGCGCTGCGCGCGCAATCGCCTCCACCACCTGCGCCTCCGGCTCCTCATTCGGCTTTTCCTCCGCTACCTCGCGAAAGAAAAACTCAATCGCGCTGGCGGCAACCTCAGTATCCGTTGCCGATGAAAACTCATACCCTCGCGAAATGAGAAATTCGCGAAGCGGCGCGTAGTTTTCGATAATACCGTTGTGGACTATAGAAAACAGTCCGCCTGAGGATATATGCGGATGCGCGTTTGTCTCGTTCGGCTCGCCATGCGTCGCCCAGCGCGTGTGTCCTATGCCTGTTGTTCCGGGAAGCCTGCGCCCGTCGTCTGTTTTTTCGGCAAGGATTTTGACGTAGCCCTTTGCCTTTATTAAATTAAACTTCCCGCCGGATAACACGCATATTCCGGCGGAGTCGTATCCGCGGTATTCGAGCTTTGTCAGCGCGTCCAGGCAAATCGGAGCCGCCTGAGCGCGCGAACCGGTAAAACCGACTATTCCGCACATAAATTATTTCCTCTATAAATCAAGAATTTAGCACCCGTGTCCTTTGCCGCCGCCGAAAAATCAGTGTCTCAGCAAACGCGCGGCTTCTCCCGCGCAAAAATCTCCCCGTCCTGCAAAATCGGGTACTTTTCGGTAAAGCATGCGTCGCAAAAGCCGCAGGTTGAGTCCGGCGCGATTGAGTGAAGCGTATCAACATCCAGAAATCCGACGGACGCCGCGCCAATTTGCTTTGCAATCTCACTTTCCGAGTGATGCACGGCAATCAGATTATCCTTGTCGGGAATATCCGTGCCGTACCAGCACTGGGAAATAAACTTCGGCGCGGAGGAGAGAATGTGAACCTCCGTTGCGCCAGCGTCTGTCAATAGCTTTATTATCTGCTTTGCGGTTGTTCCGCGAACAATCGAATCGTCTATCATAATAACGCGTTTTCCCGCGACGGCAGCCCTCATTGGGTTCAGCTTCAGCTTAACCGCAACCTCTCGGTCCTTTTGCGTTGGCTTTATAAACGTCCTTTGGATATATCTGTTCTTAATGAACCCGTCGTTAAGCGGAATGCCGCTTTCGATTGCATAGCCCTTTGCCGCGACGAGCCCCGAATCAGGTACGCCGATTACAACGTCCGCTTCTATCGGGAACTGACGGCGCAGAAGCTTTCCCGCCGCGATTCTCGCCTCATAAACGCTCTGCCCGTCTATAACGCTGTCCGGCCGGGCAAAATACAGATACTCGAATATGCACAGCGCAGATTCCGGCAGATTTTCGCACAGCATAGAGTGCAGCTCGCCCTCAAACACCCACACAACCTCGCCCGGCAGCACATCCCGGACAAACTCCGCGCCGACAGAATCAAGCGCACAGCTCTCCGAGGCGAAAACATACGCCTCTCCCCGGCGGCCGATACACAGCGGGCGCAGTCCCCACGGGTCGCGCGCGGCGACAAGCTTGCGGCTTGACATTACAATCAGCGAATACGCGCCCTTCAGGCGAACCATCGTATTCAGCACCGCCTGCTCAATACTCGGCGTGCGCAGGCGCTCCCGCGCTATCATATACGCTATAACCTCGCTGTCTGTTGAGGTGTGGAAAATCGCGCCCTTCCACTCATATTCTGTCTTGAGCGCCTGATAATTCACAAGGTTTCCGTTATGGCAAACGGCAAGCGAGCCTTTAACATACTTTAATGTCAGCGGCTGTGCATTTTCGCGTCCTGCGCCGCCCGTTGTGGAATACCGTACATGCCCGATTGCCATCGTTCCGTTCAGTCTGTCAAGGTCCTCGGAGGTAAACACGCTTCCCACAAGTCCCTCGTCCTTTTTAACGGACACCTCAAGGTCGTTGACTGACGCGATTCCCGCCGCCTCCTGACCTCTGTGCTGCAGGGCAAACAGCCCGTAGTACGCAGAGCGGGCGCCGTCGCCCAGCTCATCATATATTCCGAATATTCCGCATTCCTCGCGAAGCTTCATATTGTTTCCTTTGTAAAAAATAAGTTTGCGCCGTGCCGGAGGCATTTTTCTGAAAAAAGCGCAGATAATATAATTAGGTGTGGCAGGGCGGCTGTCTAATCTTTAGTTTAAGCCCTTATTGCAATACGGCAAAGGGCGCGGAGTGTTTTATGGCAATTTCTATGGTGCGGACAATTATAATTTATGCCGCAATGGTCATTTCTATGCGGGTTATGGGAAAACGCCAACTCGGCGAGCTTGAGCCTGCCGAATTCGTCGTCGCGATACTCATCGCGGACATTGCGGCAAGTCCTCTTTCGGACCACGGAACTCCGCTTTTATACGGACTCGCGCCTGTTCTGACGCTTGTTTTCTGCGAGGTCATAATGTCCTTTTTCGTGATGAAGTCCGTTCGATTCCGGCGGCTTTTGTCCGGCACGCCGAGCGTTATCATCGAAAAAGGCAAAATCTCACAGGCGGAGATGAAGCGCAACAGGTATACATTAGACGAGCTTGCGGAGCATTTGCGCAAAAGCGGCGTTACGGACATTTCCTCCGTGAAATACGCGGTTCTTGAAACAGACGGCTCCCTTTCTGCCGAGCAATATGAGGCAGATATGCCTGTTACTATGAAAACCCTCGGGCTTGACGTTCCGGAAGAGGCCGCAACCGCACAGCTTATCGTCTCCGACGGCGTTATTCTGAACGAGAATTTGCACCGTATCGGACAGGATAAAAAATGGCTTGAAACTCAGGTGAAAAAACGCGGGTTTTCGACGCTCGACAACATCTTTTTAATAATCGCCGACAAAAACGGAATCACCTACTCCCTGGAAAAGGAATAACAATATGAAAAAAGTGGCAGACACAATAAAGCTATACGCAAAGGAACTCGTCGTGACCGCACTTTTTGCCGCGGCCTTCATCTTCTCGCTGACAAACATTGCATATACGGAGCACTTGGCGGGGCGCATTCTCGGTCTTTCGCGCGAAGCCGTTGCCTATGCGGAATCCGGCGACTACGCCGAGTCTCGGAAAAAGGCGGAGGCGGCGCTTGCCGAGTGGCGGGAAAACCACAACCGAATGCACGTTTTCTTGCGGCACGAAACGGTCTGGGCTGTTGAAAACGCGCTTGTCACGCTCGAAAACAAAGCGGCGGAGCACGAGGCGGACGGCATTCGCCTTGCCGCCGAAACTCTTGGCGTTGCAATAAGCGGGATTACCGAAATTGAGCGCATAACACCGGGCAGCGTTTTTTAGCGTACAAAACCACCAACCGCATTATAGCCCCTTCGGGGGATTTTGTCAAGGCGTAGGGGGACTTGACGAAAAAAATACAAGCTCCGCTTGCCGAGTGGCGGGCGGCAACCTGCCGCCCGGGGGGGCGCATTTCTTATGGCGCACACCGTAGGGGCGACCGTCCCCGTCGCCCGGGGGGGTGTGGGGCGTGTTTTTGGTTTTGGTATGTGCGGCACGGTCTCGGCTGCCTGCCGTTTGCTTTTATCAGGGCTTCACCTTTGTAGGGGACGGCGTCCTCGACGTCCCTTTTTTGGATTTGCTTTTACTTGACTGCAACCGCAGATCTGCGGCGCAGGGTGCGGTGTTTGTAATTGGGGCGAAGCTTAGCAGCTTCGCGCTGCTTTGCGCCTGCGCGGCGGGCGGTTACTTTTTCCGCTTCGCCGGAAAAAGTAACCAAAAAGGGGCGACTTCTTTAGAAGAAGCAATCTTTTTTCTATACGGGAACTGCAGTGG
>JAISLF010000063.1 GCA_031260605.1 Oscillospiraceae bacterium | reverse complement strand
CAATGTCGGTTACTGAGTCGAGCTGAAAAAACGCGCTGGTTCCAATATCCGTCACGCCCTCGGCAATCACGATGTGCAGAATGTCATCCTGCTCGGCAGTGGTGTCCAGCGCCGGGTTTTCATACCAGCGATAGGGAGAGCCTGAATCCGTCGCGTCGTTTGTTTTAATTGTGAGCGTGCCGGTTGTTCCGTCGAAGTAATAGTGCGGGTTGCCGTCAACGTCAGCAGCGGCTGCGGCTTTTTGCGGCGTTGCGAAAAACGCAAAAGCCAGGGCAAGGGCAAGGATCGGCAGCAGGAGAGCTGCGCGCCGCAGAAAATGCGGTTGGTTCTTTGTGGTTGTCATAAATGTGGGTTCCTTTTGTGTTTTTTGCAAACAATTTGTATTATTATAGTATGTGTTACTTCTGTTGTCAATATTAATCAAATATTTCTTTTGCGTTTCAGGCAAAAAACCGCTGTTTTCCTCCCTCGCGGCGCTCGGCTTGACATTCACGGGCTTCCCCCATATAATATAACTACCAATGAAACAATTTACAGTGAATAAAAACGACGCGGGGCGGCGGCTTGACCGCTTTCTGCTCAAGGTTGCGCCCGGGCTATCCGCCGGGGCGCTGCAGAAGTACCTGCGCAAGGGGCGCTTTCGCGTCAACGGCAAAAAGGCGGCGGGGGACGCAAGACTTCTGGACGGCGACACAGTTCAGGCGTACCTGAACGACTACCTTTTTGAGGAGCGGCAGGGGCGCGAGCGCGAGGCGGCGCTTGCCGAAAAGGTGCCGAAGCCTGAGGTCGTGTATGAGGACGGCAACATTCTTGCCGTGTCAAAGCCGCGCGGGCTTTTGTCGCACTCAGACAGCGGCTTTGCGTACAACACGCTCATCTGGCGCGTGCAGGCGTACCTGCACAACCGCGGCGAATATGACCCCGCCGCCGAAAACTCCTTTGCGCCGGCTCTGGCAAACAGGATTGACAGGAACACGGAGGGGCTTGTTCTCGCGGCAAAAAACGGCGAGGCTCTGCGGGTGCTCAACGAGAAAATCCGCCTGCGCGAGATTGACAAATACTATCTTGCGGCGGTCGTCGGCACGGGAATGCCGAAGCGCGGCACGCTTTCCGGGCACCTGTTTAAGGACGCGAAGCAAAACCGCGTGTTTGTAACCGACAAGCCGCAGAGGGGCAGCGTCTCGGCGGAAACGGAATACCGCGTTGTGTCCGAAAACAGCGCGCAGGGGCTAACGCTGCTGGAATGCCGCCTGAAAACCGGCAGAACGCACCAAATCCGCGCACAGCTGGCGCACGCAGGCTTCCCGATTCTCGGAGACGGCAAATACGGCAGCGGCGAGGCAAACCGCCGCTTTCACGAGCCGCAGCAGCTCTTAACGTCCTACAGGCTGGTGTTTTCCTTTGCGGGGGACGCGGGAAGTCTGGAATACTTGAACGGCAAGACCGTGGAGCTGCAAACGGTGGACTTTGCCGAGAAGTATTTCGGCGCGGGGAAGAAGCACAGGTAAGACGGCGGCGCGGCGGGGAAAAATGCAAAAAACTGTGCCGATATTACAAAAAATACTTGCACTTTTGCTCTGTGTATGGTAAAGTGCATATAAAGAGCACATGCGGCGTAAACGTCCGCGCAAAATAAATCTACAGGAGAACGCAATTCAATGAGAAAACAATCAACCGGAAAGACTGCCCGCAAGGGCATTGCGGCAATTCTTGCGGCGGTTATGCTGACGGCGCTTTTGCCCCTCGGTGTTTTTGCCGCGGCGGAGGACGCAACGCCCGCGCCGCGCACACATCAGACAGACCGCCCGGAACGGACAGCACGCCCGGCGCCTGCGCTACCTGCGGTCGGCAACAACCGCGAAGCTTTTGCAAACCGCGCGCCGCTGCAGTCGGAGGGACCCGAGTTTGAGGCGAAAGCGCCGCTCAACTTGTCACTGCCGATTATCGAGATTTCCTATATCGGCAGCAGCGATATAGATGTATACGTGCCCTTTGGCGCAACCGGGGCTGCCGCGCAGGGAACAGGCTGGAGCTGGAACGCTGCGACAAAGACGCTGACGGTAACCGGAGACCTGCAGGGGGTGGGTTTTGATGCGGTCCCGGGCACCAATGATTCCGTAACGATAGCATACAGCGCCAATATCACTATTGTGGAAATCTGGAGCGGGTATTTTGCCCTTACCGTTAAGGGCAACGGCAAAACCGGGAGCACGCTCACTACGGCATATATTGATAACTATCTTGGGGATATTACGGTCCAGGACGCAAAAATCGACATTAAGCCGCTTGACGGCGGCACACATAACGAACAAATTTTTGTATACGGCGACGGCGGCGGCATCAGCGCAACTCTGACGGTTAAGAACAGCACGCTCACATTTTACGGACCGGGAACAGAGCAGCCCGGCTCTATCGGAACATATCTCACTTCACATGGCAAACTCGTGATTGAGGACAGCGACATTACCGCCACGGGTGATGCGGCGCAGATCCTGGCATATCAGGGCGGACTGTCTGTTAAAAACAGCATACTAAGCTTGACGGGCGGCGCTGCGACGGTCGGTGCATATCAGGACATCCTGAGTATTGCGGGCGGCAGCTCGGTCAGCTTAGACGGCGAGGACGCGTCCATTGTCACAGTTTTAGGCTCCCTGAGCATTGCCGGCGGCAGCTCGGTCAGCTTAGAGGGAGAGGACGCGATGGTCGCCTCAAACAACGGCATAAGCATTGCGGGCGGCAGCACGCTAAACGTAACGGGTGATGACGCGGAAATCTTTGCACAACAAAGCGACCTAATCATAAAGGACGGCAGCAAGGTAAACGCAACCGGCGAGGAAGTGTATATCTACACAGAGGACGGCAACCTGAGCATTACAACCGGCAGCAAGGTAACAATCACCGGCAAGAACTCGGAACTTTCTACAGGTAACGGCGACCTGAGCATAACAAACAGCACAGTCGTCGGTGCAGGCGAAGCTGTGACGATTAAGACGTATGCGGGCAACATGAGCATTACAGACAGCAAGGTAACGCTAACCGGCGATTACGCTGAAATCTACGGTTCCGCCGCCGCAAATATTCTTATTGCGGGAAAAAGCAAGGTTTATGTGCAGACATGGCTTTACACATCCTACGGCACGATAATAGTGGACCTAACGCCCGGCGGTCGCGTTGAGGTCGGCGAACCGGACGTAGTGCTGGATACTGATTACCCGGTGATTGAGGCGTACGACTCGGCAGATTCGAATAGGATTATTCTCGGCGCGGGCGTTAAAATTGTAACTCCGGCGGACGGAAAAATATCGACATACGACTTCACCGGCAACGGAGACTACCGGACGGGCGTGTTTACGGGAAACATTTCAGGCGGCATTACTGAGGCAAACTTTGCGTACCACGTTGTTCTTGAGAATCCGGCGGATTTGCGCACGGGCTGGAACCCCTTTACAGACGTTACGACAGGCGACTGGTTCTACAACAACGTAAAGTTCATCTACGAGAACCGGATATTCGCCGGAACCAGCGACACAACCTTTGATCCGGGAACACCGATGACCCGCGCAATGCTTGTTCAGGTGCTCTGGAGCTACGAGGGCAAGCCGGAACCGGCAACGCTCTCCGGCTTCTCGGACGTGCCGACAGACGCGTATTACGCAAAGGCGGTTGCGTGGGCTTTAGCAAACGGAATCGTCAGCGGAATCGGAGACAACCAATTCGGGTCGAGCCGGGCGGTTTCACGGCAGGATTTCGTCCTGATTCTCACGAAGTACGCGGCAAAGAAATACGTAGAGCTGCCGCAAACGCGGGCGTACGCCGCATTTACGGATCAGGCGTCGATTGCGGGCTACGCAACGGCAGCAGTTGAGGCAGCCTACAGGGCGGGAATAATCAACGGCAAAGACGGCGGAATATTCGACCCCGCAAGCGGCGCAACCCGCGCGGAAGTCGCAGTAATGCTGCACAAATATGTGCTGATTGCAGACGCGTAAGGCAAAAAAGCGGGCACAGCAACGCGCCCGCGTCAAACAAACCGGCGCAAAGCGCCGAATCCAAATAAGAAAAAACCGGGGAATTCATTTCCCCGGTTTTTTCACCATATTCCCTCACTTTGACGGCGACCGGCACCCGAATAAAAAGCAAAAACCAAGCTCGCCGTCAAAGTGACGCGGCAGCGCCGTCAAAGTGACGCGCAAAGCGCTATGACAGTCCGAAGGACACCGCGATGGCGTTATCGACTCTGTTCATTGTCTGGCTCGGCAGGTTGCCCATTTTCTCCTTGAGCCGCGTTTTGTCAATCGTGCGTATCTGCTCAAGCAAAACTATGCTGTCCTTAGGCAGTGCCGGGCAATTCGCGCCGAGAGGTATGTGCGTCGGCAGCTTTGCCTTGCTGAGCTGAGACGTAATCGCGGCGGCAATCACAGTCGGGCTGTGCTTATTGCCGACGTCGTTTTGAACAATCAGCACCGGACGCATACCGCCCTGCTCCGAGCCGACGACCGGGGAGAGATCGGCATAGTAAACCTCCCCGCGCTTAACTTTGGTTTCCATAGATACAGTTTTCCCCGTGTTATGCTGACTCGCGCGGCACATTGTGCGGCTTTGCGCCGCAGTGCGCAAACAAAGCCTGCGGCGCAGAAAAATGCGCGCGCATTTTTCAGGCTGATTGACTATATTATCTCCTTGCCGCAAGATTGTTATACTTTTTCTTGAAATAAATATGTCAAAAATACGTGCCGCGCCGTTTTCTTCGGCAGCACCGCTCTTTTCGGCGCGCCTACATTATATTATATGTCAAACACGCGGCCTTTTGTTTGAATCGGCGGTTTCGGCGGCGTTCGAGTGTCGTATTGCCGCCGCCGCGCTCATATAATCAAGTATGCCCATTTTTGAAAAAATCACTCGCGCGATTGACCGCGCCGCCGCCTTTGTCTGGGGGCCGCCAATGCTGATTCTGCTTGTTGCAACGCACCTGTTTTTAACCGTGCGCACAGGCTTTGTTCAGCGGCGGATTTTTCACGCCATACGCCTGTCCGTTAAGAAAAGCGGCGGCAACGGAGAGGTCTCGCCGCTCTCGGCGCTCGCAACAAGCCTTGCCGCAACAATAGGAACCGGAAACATTATCGGCGTTGCGGCAAGCATCAGTCTCGGCGGCGCGGGCGCGGTGTTCTGGTGCTGGCTCACCGGGATTTTCGCAATGGCGACTAAGTACGGCGAGACATTTCTTGCAATCGTGTTCCGCGTCAGAACGCCGACGGGTCTTGTCGGCGGGCCTATGTATACAATCGAGCGCGGTCTCGGCGCTCCGCGTCTGGCAAAGGCATACGCGCTGTTCTGCGCCCTGGCGGCACTCGCCATCGGCGCGGCAACGCAGTCAAACTCCATGGTATCGGCGATTGCGGAGGAGTTTTTCGCCCCCGGCAATCCTGCTTCGGGCACGCCGCGCCTTGCGCTGATTGTAACGGCAGCGGCAACGGCGCTTGTCGCCGGGCTGATTATAATCGGCGGACTGAAAAAAATCGGCGCGGTCTGTACGCTTTTGGTTCCGCTTATGGCGGTGTTTTACGCCGGAGGCTGCTTTGCCGTGCTGTTTCTGAACCGCGCGTTTTTGCTCCCCGCTCTGCGGCAGATTGTTGTCTCCGCGCTGAATCCGCGCGCCATAGGCGGCGGATTTGCCGGCGGCGCGTTCATCGCGGCAATGCGGTACGGCGTATCGCGCGGGCTTTTCTCCAACGAATCGGGGCTTGGCTCCGCCGCGATAACCGCTGCCTCGGCAAAAACCGACAGTCCCGGCCGCCAGGCGCTTATCACGATGACCGCCACGTTTTGGGACACGGTCGTCGTCTGTGCACTCACGGGGCTTTGCCTGGTCTCGGAAATTGCGCGGAATCCCGACGCCGCCGCTTATACGGACGGCGCGCGTCTTACCTTTGCGGCGTTCTCGCGTCTCGGCACTCTCGGCCCGAAGGTGCTGACGGCTGCGCTCGCGGCATTTGCGTTTTCAACAATTATCGGCTGGTACATCAACGGCGAACGCGCAAGCGAATATCTGAATCGAAAAAGCGTCCCGGCGTACCGCCTGATATATATTGCGGCGGTATTTTTAGGCGGAATTCTGCCCGTTTCGGCGGTCTGGGGTATCGCGGACTGCCTGAACGGCGCAATGGCAGTGCCGAATATTGCTTCGCTGGTGCTGCTGTCAGGGGTTTTGGCAAAGAAAGCTTAGGCGGGGGCGGGGCTTTGACTTGGGTGCTTGCAGCCGTGCGCCGGGGTTGCTGTGTTTGTAATTGCGGCGAAGCTTCGCCTCGCGACTCTGCTTTACGCCTACGCGGCGGGCGGTTCCTTTCTTGTCTTGGCAAGAAAGGAACCAAAGAAGCCGCTTTAGGGCTTAGGCAGTCGCGTTGCGGCAAGTGAACGTGTCCGTGCGTCCGAACCCGGACAGAGCTGCCGCGTGACGGGCTTTAGCCCTATTTGCCAGCGGTAAGTGCAGGTGGGTGGCAACCAGAATTTGGCGAAGCCAACCCGCACCGCGCACCGCGCCCTGCGCTGTGTGGTGCGGCAAGCAGTTGCGTGTCCCGACGCGCAAAGCGCGGCGGCAGACGTACGCACCCGACGCACCTGCGCCGTACGGGTGCGGTGGCTTAAAGCAATAGTCGAAGAGTTCCAAAAGCAGGGA
>JAISLF010000060.1 GCA_031260605.1 Oscillospiraceae bacterium | reverse complement strand
GCTTCGCCGGAAAAAGTAACCAAAAAGGGGCGACTTCTTTAGAAGAAGCAATCTTTTTTCTATACGGGAACTGCGGTTGTGGCAAGGTAGGGTGTGCATTTCCCCGCGACGTATTGCGGCGGTAGTGGCGAACGCTTCCGCTGCGCCGCACGCAGGGTTACAGCCTGTTGCGGCGTTGGCGACTTTGGTAAGGCTTTAGCCTGCCGCGAACTGCATACGGGTGCCAACCGGAAGGTAATTGCTGCTACAATTGCTGCCGCACATTGTGCGGCAATTGGGTGCGTGTCCCGACGGGGTAAGCGTTGTGGTAATGGTGGGTGCGCACTCACGGTGCAGGATTGTCCCCGTTACCACGACAATCTCCGTAGGGGACGACGTCCTCGACATCCCTTGTTGGGTTTGCCGTATACGTTTGCGGAAAACAATTGCACCCTGCTATGTGGGTGCGTCGGGTGCCTTCGTCTACCTCCGCGCTTTGCGCGTCGGGACACACAACTGCTTGACTGCCGCAACAGCGCAGGGCGCGGTGCGGGTAGGCTTCGCCAAATTCCGGTTGCCACCCGCCGATACCTACTTCCTGCACATAGGGCGCAAGCCCGTCAGTCGGCAGCTCTGTCCGGGTTCGGATGCACGGACACGTTTACTTGCAGCTTTGCAACCCGCCTAAGCCCAAAAGCGGCTTCTTTGGTTCCTTTCTTGCCAAGACAAGAAAGGAACCGCTCGCCGCGCAGGCGTAAAGCAGAGTCGCGAGGCGAAGCTTCGCCCTACTTACAAACATAGCACCCACGGCGCACAGCTGCACGCACCAAAGTAAAAGCAAAACAAAATGGCGAAGCACGCCCCGGGCGGCAGATTGCCGCCCCTACATCAGCGCCTCCGGTGAACAAGCATAAAGCGGGCCCAACCGACAGTCCCAACACAAAAAAACGTCCGCCTTTACACTTTATCTTTAGGCAAACAAAAACACCCGCCCGTAAAAAAACTCATTCTTGACAAAATAAAGCAACCGTGCTAAAGTAAACAGCACTATAAACCCTACGGAGAAAAAATCTTGAAAAACAAAATAGTTTCCTTGTTTCTGGCCGCAGCCGTAACCCTTAGCGTTTCGTTGACATTGCCGGTTATAGCCGGCGCAGAGGATAACTCGCTCGACTATAAGACCTCACGCCGCTTAGACGATGCAGAAATTACAGATATTGCAGAGGGCGTAACGGCAGACGGCTTTGACTACTGGGTATTCAAAATTGAAGGCGCACCCGAGATTTATGCATATGTATATTATTTCGGCGAAGACAAAGACCTTGTCTTTCCCGGCAAGGTTGCGGGCTACGGCGTAACGGAGATTGCGGTTTGGGAAAAGGCGCTGACGTCAATTGACGTATCGGCCTGTACAGAGCTTGAATATCTTGAGGTATATGACAATAAGCTGACTTCTATTGACCTCAGCAAGAACACAAAGCTTGAGTGGTTAGACCTCGAAAACAACCGGCTGACCTCGCTTGACGTCAGCAAAAATCCGAATTTGCATTATATAGACGTTAGAGGCAATTACTTTGCGTCTGAGGCTGATATTATCGGACTGAAGGATAATACAAGTCTATATTTCGACCCGCAGAATTCCGGCTTTTTCGATGTTGCGGCGGACGACTGGTTTGCAAAATTTGCAGACTTTGTGGTTGCAAACGGATATATGACGGGATTAGGTAAATTTGAGTTCGGTCCCGACGCACAGATGACGCGCGGAATGCTTGCTACCGTACTGTACAGCAGCGCGGGTAAGCCCGCGGCGCCTGCGGCAAATCCGTTTTCTGACGTTTCCGCTGAGGCTTGGTTCGCCAATGCCGTAAAATGGGCATTTGCAAACGGTGTTGTTTCGGGAACCTCCGGTACCACGTTCTCGCCTGGCGATAATATCACGCGCGAGCAGATTGCCGCCATTTTATACAAGTACGCAGAGAAATATCTGAAAATAGACGTGAGCAGCAATGCCGAACTGACGTTTACCGACAAGGGAGACATTTCCGATTATGCGGTAAATGCGGTGAAATGGTGCGTTTCAAAGGGCATTATCAGCGGCTATCCGGACGGCACCTTTTTGCCGCTGAATCAGGCGACACGCGCCGAGGTTGCGGCAATGCTCTACCGCTTCGACGCAGCGATTAAGTAAAACGCCGAAGACCCGAGACTATACAGTAATGCTATAAAAATCGGCGGATACGCAATGTATCCGCCGGTTTTGTCTTTGCGGTGAAGCGCAATTCTACAGCTTCTTTCTTGCCTTTCCGACTGCGAGCATAACAACCGGAACCGCGTAAAACAAGACGAAGCTGATGAGACAGGCAAGCATTGAGCCTGTGAAATTTTCGGACTCAAACTGCGACTTTGAGAAAAACAATCCGCTTACATAGGTCCAGAGGGCGGTCGGCGCGGCAAAGGCGCGCGAGTCCTTTGTGCCGAAAATGCGGCGCAGCAGGTTCATAATTGCAAAGCCGTACGCAACACACAGCAAAAAATCGGCGAAAATCCATACTGACACTACTATTGGCGCCATTCTGTCAAGCGGGTCAAGGAAATTTACAAGCTTCAGCGCTCCGAAAAACGGAAGCGGCATTCTTGTCGTAAGGCGGTAGCCGAGACCGCCTATTGTAACAAAGAGAGTAACCGTTACCATAGCGCCGATAAACAAACTGACGCGCATGCCTTGCTTCACCATCTTTTCCGTTGTAACTATGTGCCCGCCGAGAAACATAAGCAGCGTTATCATACCGAGCTGCGACGCCAGACGAAAAACAGTTTCGGCAACGCCGGGTATGTCCTTATATGTTACGGGCAGTACGTTTGAGAGCTTGACCGACGGAATCAGCAGCGTGACAAACAGCACCATAACACCGACGAACAAAAGCGTTATTACCTCCGCGAATCTGCCGAACGCCTCAAGTCTGCCGCGCCAAACAAAATAATTTATGGCAGCCATGCAAAGCAGAAAAAAACGCGCGTCAGAGTTTATAAAGATGGTTGTTTGCAGCCGCTCCGACGTCGCCCGCGTATAAAATGAAAGCAGAATAAGCGCCCACGCCAAAAAAAGCACCATAATAATCTTACTTACCGGTTTGCCAAAGGCTTCATTCATCATAAGAGCAAGACACGGCCCGTCGTCCTTTCGAATGTCACTGCCTGTGTCCGCTCCGCCGCCCTGCTCCTCGCTGTTTTCGCCGCCGGAGGGCGCATTGCTGTTTTTTTCTTTTTGTTTTTTCAAATATCCGTCAACTGCCTTTGACAGCACAAAAATAAGTCCGAATATAAGCAAAGCACAAAAAACAGCCGCAACCCAACCGGCATATCTGCCGTATTTTGCCGCGACTATCGGTGCATACCGCGTGCAGGGCGTAAGCAGTATGCCTATATACAGCAAAAACAGCTGATGTGTCGTTATTTTGTCGTTCTGACTTCGGAGTGTCAGGGCAGTTTTCTTTTCCGGTGTTTTTATCATTGTTTGTTTTCTTTTTTTGGATTTTCAAACGGGAGGCGGAAACACCCGCACAGAGCAGGATTAATGAACACGCCTCCCGAATTACGCATGAGACCCCAGCGGCAGCCTCCGCAGCAGACCAAGCGGCGAGGTTCTTGTCGGCGTCGGAAAATACAGCATTGCGAAAACAGCAATCGCCGTAATGCAAATCAGATAGCAGACGATTTCCTTTTTCATACTCAGCCTTCGCATTCGTTTCAGCTCTAAAACACTGATGAACGCCATCACAAAAAGAAAAAGCAGGAGTTCTGTCATCAGGAGCCACCGCCCTTGTCACTGCCGCCCTCTCCGCCGCTGCCGTCCTCACTGCCCCCGCCGCTGTCGTCCTTATGCTCCTGTAGGTGCTCCTCGCCGAGAAGCGGGTCCTGATACACAAGGCTTTGTTCGGGTATTTCTGTCCTGCCGCCTGTTCCGATAAGGCGATTTGCGCCGAACATCTCTCCGCCGTTGGGCTGCTTTATATCGAATTGGTGCTTGAGTACAACACGAACACGCAGGTCGTAGGTCATACCTTTAATCGCGTCGGCAAGGCTGTTCTCCATATCGAAATACGCGACAGGATTCGATAACCGAACCCGCTCCGCAAGGAAACAGGGCAGCTCGCCAAAGGTTACCATCTGGTTTATCGCGGCGCCGAGCTCTCCTGCGACAAGCTCCGACGCCTCCTTTTCTATGCGATGAATCGTTTCGTCATTCAGCAGGTCAACATTGCTGGTTTGCTCGGCAAAATACGACGAAATCAGAAACTCAAGCTTGAGCGTCTTGATTTTCCCGTTTTCAATTACCGGTGTTATTTTCCGGGTGGAGCGGTTTAGATTCAGGCTTACAAAGCCGCCGTCCTCATCGTAAATCGACAGCACCGAATGGTTGCCTGTATGGCGCAGAAGATTCAGTGCGCGCTCCAGCGGCTGCTCTATAAAGCCCGTAAGCTTCAGATTTGAAATAATCGCATGTCCGTCGCAGACAACACCGCAATCCGGCGGTTCGCCGCCCTTCATCTGAAAGCCGTCCGCCGATATTGTTCTGAGCGCCGGAATCTCGGCTGTTGTACCCGGAGTATCCAGCTGAGTTATCAGGTCGATAAGAGAAAGCGGCGTTGTTGTTGAATAATCGCTTCCTGTTACGAAAAAATTCTTGAGCGTATCAGAAAGAAGCCGGTTTTCTGACAGCGCGGAGTCTATAAGCTCCCGCGCGGTTTTGCCGCGGACGACGAACACGCTTTCCTGATAGTTGCTTTGCGGATTCCGCATTACGTAATCAAGGCATTTAACAATGCTTTCACGCGCCGCCTCCTCGCCTATCAGCACAAAGTCGAGATAGCCGAGCTGCTGTATTCTGTTCGACACAATGTCAATCTGCTCAATTGCCTGAACAACGGTTTCACCCTTGCCCGTCATAGTCTCTATTACCTGCGTGTTGACAGAGGTCTCCGAGCTTTGGACTCCGTGCCGCGAGGTCAGCGTTACGATAATGTCGCCGTCCTCCGCCTTGTCTATACCCATAATCTGAATAATTGCGTAGTCCGTAATGTCCGTTTTCGGCGGAAGCAAACCGAGCCCCGCGTATCCGGAGACAAGAAACAGACCGGCTACAACTAATAAAGACGCCCATTTTTTCATTCTGCTTCTCCCGGCGCCTCTGCGCGTATCTTATCCTCCGGCGCGATACTTACCGGACGCTCCGTTTTGTCAGTCCAGCCGACGCGGAAAATAGTGTCGTCAAACAGCTGCTTATAGTCGTTGCCGCCGAACGGCGCGACATACGGCGTGCCGAAAATCTCGATTGTACACATTTGGTACAGTATAAAAATCAGCCCCATTACCAGTGTAAACAGACCGCCGACGCTTGCAAGCAATACAAGCGCAAGCCGGGACATACGCAGTATGCGCGCCATATCCTGCGAGGGGATGGCAAAGCCCGTAACGCCGGACAGCGCGATTATTATAACAACGCCGGGAGACAAAAGGCTCGCCTGAACAGCCGCCTGACCGACGACGAGACCGCCTATAATTGACACCGACTGCCCGATTGTCGCGGGTAAATGAAGCCCTGCCTCAAGCAGCACCTCAAAGGACAGCAGCATTAGCAGCACCTCTACAAATGTCGGGAACGGAACGCCCTGTTTGCTCTGAATTATAGACAAAGCAAGCTTTGTTGGCAGCATTTCCTGATGAAAGGTCGTGATTGCGACATAAAACGCCGGAAGAATAAGCGACAGGAGCGTGCAGATATACCGCAGAGCGCGGTATACGGAATTTGTGACCGCGCCCTGCGCATAATCGTCCGACGCCTGCAAAAAGGAGTTGAAATCGACAGGTGTAATGTAGCAAAACGGCAGCCCGTCAATCACTATGCCGATTCTGCCCTCTAACAGGTTGCCGACGAATCTATCCGGCCGCTCCGTATAGAGCGCCTGCGGAAACATTGTGTTCAGCCGCCCGTAGAGTATAGCTTCAAACTGGCTGGCAGACGCAAGCCCGTCAATATCAGTATCCGCAAGCTTTGCGTCTATTGCCGCAAGCGTGCCTGAATTTGCAACTCCGGCAAAGTACATAACGGCGACGCTTGTTGCTGTGCGGCGGCCTATTTTGTACTGCTTAACCTTGAGGTCGGGCGTTTGAAGTCTGCGGCGGACAATTGCGGTGTTTGTCCGCAGATTTTCGACAAAGCCCTCTTTCGCGCCCTTTATGCTGTGCTCGCTTGTCGGTTCGCCGACGGAGCGCGACTCAAAGCCCTTTGAGTCAAAAACAACAGCTGTTGCCGTTCTGTCAAACACCAGTGCAACGCCGCCGAACAAAATATCAGCAATAGTCTCGTCGGCTGTTTCATACAGCTTTCTCTGGCAGTGGTAAACAGCGCCGTCCATAATTCTTTCGACAAGCTCCGTTTCCGTGCGCGCGTCGCGCAGCTCAGGCAGCTCGGAAATAGGCTTGAGCACATCGTCGTTTGCGATTTTTGAGTTTGTCATACCGTCGCAAAACACGACAAGCACAGGAAAACCGCCGCGCAGTGAAAGCTCGGTGTAAACAATATCGTCCGCGCCGTTGAATTTGGCGCGTATTTGCTCGGAGAGTTTCATAATGTATAAGTTTGTGTAATGAAGCTGTAAATATACTCAGGCGTTCGGGCGGACGGCGCTGCGGCAAGAAATTGTTGACATCGCTGAGCCAATAACGTATAATATTTATTACATATTATTTATATATGCTAAAGGCAAACAGAAATTCCGGCGGCAAAAGGCCATAAGGCAAGGCGGATTATGTCAGCAGACAGATTATACAATACGTTTTCGCAGCTTGTATCCATAGATAATCCCTCTTTGGGTGAGCGCGAGGTGTGCGATTGGCTGAAGGCGGAGCTTTTATCGCTGGGTTTCAGCACTTTTGAGGACGACACCGCGCAAAAAATCGGCGGTAATTCCGGCAATTTGTACGGCTTTCTTCCGGGGGACGACGGCCTTGAGCCTGTCTTATTGTGCGCACATATGGATGCGGTTGAGCCTTCACGCAATAAAGAATGCGTGCTGCACGGGGACGGAACTATTACCTCAAAGGGCGATACCGTTCTGGCGGCGGACGATTTATCGGGAATTGCGGAGATTTTAGAAGCCGTCCGCCGATTAACCGAGTCCGGCGCGGCGCACCGCCCGATAGAGGTGCTGTTCTGTGCCGCCGAAGAACTTTACGGCCGCGGCGCACTGCATTTTGACACGTCAATATTAAAATCAAAGGAAGCTTTTGTGTTTGATTTATCGGGCGAGGTCGGACGCGCGGCAATAAAAGCCCCGAGTATAATAACCTTTGAAGCGGTCTTTACCGGTAAGGCGGCTCACGCCGGCTTTGCGTTTGACGACGGAATCCACGCTGTCGCGGCGGCGTGCGAGGCGGTCCTGGCACTGCCGATGGGGCAGACAGACAGCGACACAACCTGCAATGTTGGCAGTATCAGGGGCGGCGGGGCGACAAACATAATCCCTGACATATGCAGTATAACTGGTGAAATCAGAAGCTTCTCGCACGACAGGGCGCGATATTGGGCGGAAGAAATAAAAGGCAGGGTGCTGCAAACGGCGCAAAACAGAGGCGCAGAGTGCGGCTTTGCGTTTACCGAGCACATAAAGGCATACGAAACGCCGGAGGACTCGCCTGCGGCGGCGCGGTTCAGAAAAGCGTGCGCCGCGCTGGATTTGCCCTGCAAGCTTGAAAAAACCTTTGGCGGCAGCGACAATAACCATCTTGTAAACGCCGGAATAGACGGGATCGTAGTGGCAAGCGCTATGTACGACTGCCACTCGACGCGGGAACACACCCGTCTGCAGGGCATGGAAACGGTCGCGGAGCTGATCGTGCGGTTAGTTACACCGCAATAATATCAGGAGGTGCGAAATGAAAACGCCTATGCAATATCAGATTACCGATTTTGACTGCGGTCCCACCACCGTGCTCAATGCGCTGCGTTTTTTGTTTAAGCGTGAGGAAATACCGCCGGAGGCGGTGAAATACATTATGATGTACAGCCTGGATTCCTATAACACAAAGGGTGAATCCGGAAAAAACGGCACATCCAAAATGGCGATGATGTTTCTGTCAAACTGGCTGAGCCATTTTGCGCAGATAACGGATTTTCCGCTTATAAGCGAATTTCTTGCGGACGAAGAGGTTGTTATTTCGCCTAACAGCAAGATTGTCGGCGCGCTTCAGCAAGGGGCAGTGGTCGTGCTGCGGCTTATCTACGACGTGGGGCACTATGTTTTACTCACCGGAGTTTCCGGGAATAAAGTCGAAATGTTTGACCCGTATTACCGCATACGCAAGATTCAGCGCGAGGGCGTGAAAATGCTTGAGTCCTCCGGGAAAGGTCCGAACAGGAGCGTCACGTTTGACGCGCTGAACCACGAGAAGAGGGACTACTACACGCTGGGTAGCGTAGAGAACCGCGAGGCAGTGATTATTTACAACACCCGCACACAGAAAAGCTCGGAGAAAACGATCGAGTATTTTTTATGATGTGGTGGCTTGTTATATGTATACGAGGTGCGGATTACACGGGATATGAAATACATTAACGTGATTTACACGCGCGACAGTATCGGCGGAGAAGATGACAACCGCGCGGATACGTCTTTCAGGGTCGGGGACTCAACCACATACGGGGAGCTGTTCAGTCTCCCGGTTTCTGCCGGCTTTCTGCCTGTACCGCTATCCTCCGATTCTGTTTGGGCGCTTGAAAGAGGCGGGGTTTCTCTTATCAGCAGCCTTGAATTTACCTGCGCCGAATTGGCTAAGCCGAGCAAAGCGACTATAGCCTCAATGACTGCTGCCGGAATGCGGTGGGGCGATACCGAGAGGCTTCACTATCGGTTCTATCCCGCGCTGCTTGACTATGCTGAAAGGATATTTGCGCTAAACGGCGGCAGTAAGTATATGATGTGGCATGACGGGTTTCTTGATGAATACAACGTCTGCAGTGTGCCGCCCGGCATAGAGCGGGAATGGCTATTGAAGTACGATTTTCATCCTAAAATGTGAACAGGTAGGAAAAAACGCCGCTTTTTGCGGCGTTTTTTCTTTTGCCGGAGGATTTAGGGTTGCGGCGGGCGGGTTTTTTGGGTTTAAGGACTGGTGGTTGGTTCGGCTTTTTTCTTCTTTAATAGCGCTGGTGGCTATCCAACGTGCCGCTACGCGCGGCGGCGGTTACTTTTTTCCGCTTCGCCGGAAAAAAGTAACCAAAAAAGGGGCGACTTCTTTAGAAGAAGCAATC
>JAISLF010000050.1 GCA_031260605.1 Oscillospiraceae bacterium | reverse complement strand
CTCAATTGCCGCACAATGCGCGGCAGCAATCGTAGCAGCAATTACCTTCCGGTGGCACCCGACGGCAGTTCGCGGTAAGTGACCCCTTCCCCGAGTCACCAACGCCGCGACAGGCTTCGTCCCTGCGTGCGGCGGTGCGGAAGCGTTCGCCTCGACCACCGCAATACGTCGCGGGGTAAGGCACATTCTCCATTGCCGCTACAGAGTTCCCGTATAGAAACAAGATTGCTTCTTCTAAAGAAGTCGCCCCTTTTTGGTTACTTTTTCCGGCGAAGCGGAAAAAGTAACCGCCCGCCGCGCAGGCGCTCTGCTGCGCGAGGCTGCGAAGCTTCGCCGCAATTACAAACCCCGCACCCTGCGCCGCAGAAAACACGCTCGCACCAGAATAAAAGCCAAACCAAAATAGAGGAGACCCAAAACAGCGGGCGACCGGGGACGGGCACCCCCACGCCGTGCGCCGCGAAAAATCCGCCCCGCGACGGTGGGCGGCAGGTTGCCGCCCCAACGCCCGCCGAAAATCTGGCGGTAACCGCGACAAGGGACGCGGAGGGCAGCGTCCCCCACAAAAGCAAAGCCCTGTAAAAGCTAAATCCCACAAAAAAAGCAGCACGGTGCAAAAAATTGCACCGTGCTGCAAAAAAACAAAACTCAGCTGCGCAGCCGCTTTCCGGAAAACTCCGCCGTGCGCAGCCGCAGGCAGGTAACCGCCTCCACCGCCGCCTCCGGGAAAGAAAACTCCCGCCCCGGCGCGTACTGCTTCATAATCACCGCCAGAGCGTGCAGCTTATCCGTGTTTTGCGTTAGCATCTCAACATTTCCGCTGCCGAGGACGCTCTCGTAGCTCATAGTGAACTCGCACGCGCCGTTGTCTCCCTGCACACGCCCGGGATTGTCAATGCAGAACGCGGCGTTTGGATTCCGCGCGATGAGGTCAAGCTTTTTGCCCTCCTTCGCGCAGTGAAAATATAGGCTTAACTCTCCGCCGGAATACTCGTACCCGAAATTCAGCGGCACGACATAAGGAAATTCGCCGTCGCACAGAGCAAGACGGCATACGCTGCTTTTTTCAATAATAGATAGGATGTCGGAAAGCTCGGTTACTTCCCTGTCGGTTCTGCGCATTGCGATACCTCGTTGCGTTAATATTTCCGGTCAGCGGAAAGCTCCGGCTTAAAGCTTGTCCGCCGTTGCTTTCGCCTTGTCCCTGACCTCTTTTCCCTCAAGCCTGTTTTGCAGCACGGTGGACAGCACCATAACCGCGACAGTGCCCGCTATCATCATCGTTGACAGCGCGTTTACGTCAGGCGAAACGCCCTTTTTGACTAAGCCCATAATCTTTATCGGCAGCGTAACGCAGTCAGGCCCCGTCGTGAACGAGCTGATGACGACATCGTCGAGCGACAGCGTGAGCGCGAGCATTCCGCCGGAGATTATGCCCGGCATAAGCATCGGTACAGTCACGCGCATCAGCGTTCGCAATTCGTTTGCGCCGAGGTCGCGCGCCGCCTCTTCTATCGAGCGGTCAAACCCCGCAATGCGCGAGCGCACGGTTATGACGACAAACGGCATTGAAAACGTCACGTGGGATAAAATGACCGTCAGCATTCCGGTTTCCAGGTGAATCATTGAGAAAAACATCAGCAGTGAAATGCCGAAAACGATTTCCGGGATTGCAATCGGGATGTACAGCGAGGAGGAAATAATGCTTTTCAGCCGTGACTCAAGCTTAAAAAGCCCGACGGCGCAGAGCGTGCCGATTACAACGGAGATTGCGGTTGAGGAAAAAGCGACAATCAGCGTGTTGTAAAAGCTCTCCATAAGCGTTGAGTTGTCGAACATCCGCGCGTACCATCCAAATGTAAAGCCCTCGAAAACAATGTTTTGCTTTGACGTGTTGAACGAAAACGCGATTACGACGATAATCGGCAGGTAGAGAAAAATGTATATCAGGCACACGTAGGCTATCGGCAGACGCGAGGCCAGCCGTCGGGCAAGTGTGCGTTTTTTTGTTGGAGTTGTTTGCATTTTTGGGTTTTACAGTACCTGTTTTGGTTTTCTGAAAATATCCAGACTGTGGTGTGTCAGCCCCGCCATATCGGGGCGCTCGCAGAGGAAAAAGTGGTAGTCGAGGTACAGCGCAAAGGTCTCGTCGTCCATAGCGTCAACCATTTCGCGCATATGGTTGGTGTACAAATCGGTTGCGACATAGTGCAGGCGTTCAACGTCAAAGCCGCGCATTAATTCGTCTATATCCTCCCTGCGGATAATTTCAAACAGCGATTTCGGTGTTGAATAAGCCTTAAATCCCGGCATTGCAAGGCCGCAAAAGTCGTTGGGCCGCATTAGCTCTTTGATACGGCCGCCAATAAAGCCGTACTGCAGAATGCTCGCGTCCGATACGCAGTACGCTGCAAACAGTACACCTCCGGGCTTTGTCACGCGAAGCGCCTCGCGGATTACCCGAAGCTTGTCCGTTTGCGTATACATATGATAAAGCGGCCCTAAAATCAGTGTTAGGTCATATGTTTCGTCAGAGAAGCCGGATAATTCCAGCGCGTCTCCACGGCGCACGGTTACAGACGCGCCGGGCGGAGTATTTTGCTTAAAAATGTCGATATTATGCTCAACAAGCTCCACCGCGTCAACCACATAGCCGAGCTTTGCCAGCGCAAGGCTGTAACGCCCCGTTCCCGCGCCGATGTCAAGGATTCGCGCACCGGGAAACAGATATTTTTCGATATACCACATTGTAGTGAGGTATTCCACCTGACCATGGCGTGACATAAGACGACCATCCTCGTCATAGCTATTGTAGTATTCGGTGATGGGGTTCATTTGCTTTCCTTTTTTTGGGCGGAGGTGCTTGACGTGTGGTTTTGCTTTTGCTTGGGGGCGTTCAGCTGTGCGCCGTGGTTGCGGTGTTTGTAATTGGGGCGAAGCTTGGCAGCTTCGCGCTGCTGAGCGCCTGCGCGGCGGGCGGTTCCTTTCTTGTCTTGGCAAGAAAGGAACCAAAGAAGCCGCTTTTAGGCTTAGGTATTTGCGGTGCGGCAAGTGCACGTGTCCGTGCGTCCGAACCCTGACAGAATTGCCGATTGACGGGCTTGCGCCCTATTTGCAGACAGTAGGTATCGGCGGGTGGCAACCAGAATTTGGCGAAGCCACCCGCACCGCGCCCTGCGCTGTCGCGGTACAGCAAGACGTTGCGTGTCCCGACGCGCAACGCGCGGAGGTAGACGTACGCACCAAACCGCACCCACATAGCAGGGTGCAATAGTCTGACGCAAACATCGGCGGCAAACCAAACAAGGGACGTCGAGGACGCCGTCCCCTACGGAGATTGTTGTGGTAACGGGGCATTGCCTTGAACCGTAAGTTTGCACCCACCGAAACAACAATGCCCGCCGCGACGGGACACGCACCATATTGCCGCACAATGTGCGGCAGCAATCGTAGCAGCAATTACCTTCCGGTGGCACCCGACGGCAGTTCGCGGTAACAATAAGTCTTCCCCGAGTCACCCAACCCCACGACAGGCTTTGACCCTGCGTGCGGCGCAGCGTAAGCGTTCGCGCACTCCATTGCAATACGTCGCGGGGAAAAGCACAGTCTGCATTGCCGCCACGGCAGTTCCCGTATAAAAAAAGATTGCTTCTTCTAAAGAAGTCGCCTCTTTTTGGTTACTTTTTCCGGCGAAGCGGAAAAAGTAACCGCCCGCCGCGCAGGCGCTCTGCAGCGCGAAGCTGCCAAGCTTCGCCCCAATTCCAAACATAGCAACTCGCGCCGCAGGTCAACGGTTACACCCTGACAAAAGCAAAACAAAGAAGCGAAGCAGACACCGGGCGGCAGGCTGCCGCCCCTACGTCCGCAAAAAAGTCTCGGCAACCCCGAAACAAGGGACGATGAGGGCATCGTCCCCTACAAACGCAAAGCCCCGGAAAAGCAATAAGCAAAACCACGCAACCCGCGCCTAAGCTCTGCGGTTGCACCCGAATAAAAGCAAACCAAAAGGCGAAGCAACCCCTAAGCCATATCCTCCAAGTTCCCAACCTTAGCGTACTGCCTCATCATAACAAGCGTCAGCACAATCAAAAAAATTGACAGCGCCGCGCCGAGCGGCCAGTTTCTGCCGCTGCCGAACTGGTTGTTTATCAGGTTTCCGATGTACATATACCGCGCGCCGCCCATCATATCTCCGATGTAAAACAGCCCGAGCGCGGGAATAAACGTCTGTATTGAACCCGCGAAGATGCCGGGCATTGTCAGCGGCAGCACGACACGCGTAAAGGTGCGCGGACGTGTCGCGCCGAGGTCTGCCGAAGCCTCTACCATTGAATTGTCCAGCTTGCTGATTGAGGTGTAGAGCGGCAGTACCATAAACGGCAGCAGCTCGTACACAAGCCCGAAAAGCACCGCACCCTCTGTTTTCATCATCACAATCGGGTGCTTTATGATGTGCCACGACATCAGCAGCTTGTTCAAAACGCCTTCGTCGCGCAGGAGCGTGTCCCAGCCGTAGATACGGATAACGGAGTTAATCCAAAACGGCAGCATTATCAGCATAACGCAGAAGTTAATGTACTTTTTCGGCAGCTTTGAGATTATAAACGCAAAGGGATACCCCAGCGCAAGACAAATAACCGTCGCCTCAAGCGCGACCCAAAGCGACTTTAGGATTATCCGCAAATATTCTATTTTGAACATTTCGGCGTAGCCGTTGCCGGATAATTCGTAGATAATGCCGCCGCCCGTATCCTTGCGTACAAGGCTGACGATAAGCACGATTATCATTGGAATAAAGATGAAAAGAATCATCCAAACAGTCGTCGGAGCGACCATAATTATCGGCGCGAGCTTTCGGGAGAACCATTTTTTCACCGCGTCAGCCCTCAAGAATAACAGCGTTTTCGATAATATCGTAAACTCTGTCGGCTTTTCTGTGCAGGATAACGCCGTTTTCCGGCTTCCAGTAAATGTTGACCGTTGAGCCGGCGGGAAAGAGCGCATCCGTCTGCGGCGACGTTACCTTGACCTCCATCCCGTTTGCGAGGGAGATAAGCGTTTTGCAGGTTGAGCCGATGAAAACGTGCTCTTTGACAAGTCCGAAAATGCGAAAATTCGGCGTTTCGTCGGCAGTTATCCGCAGGTTTTCCGGGCGCACGCAGATATAAACCGCCTCCTCCAGATTGAAGTCTGAAATAGGCAGGCGGCAGTGACCGAACTCCATATTGAACTGAATTTCGCCGTCTCCGGCTTCCTCAAGGTATGCCTCAAAGACGTTTGTCTCGCCGATAAAGTCCGCGACAAACCGTGTTTTGGGGTGATTGTATATCTCGCGCGGCGTTCCGATTTGCTCAATCGTGCCGTCGTTCATAACGACAATACGGTCGCTCATGGTAAGCGCCTCTTCCTGATCGTGCGTGACGAAAACGAACGTGATTCCGAGGCTTTTTTGCAGGTGCTTAAGCTCAATCTGCATTTGCTTGCGCAGCTTTAGGTCAAGCGCGCCGAGCGGTTCGTCTAAAAGCAGCACCTTTGGCTGATTTATCAGCGCTCGCGCTATTGCAACACGCTGCTTTTGCCCGCCGGACATCTGGTCAGGCATACGCTTTTCCATACCGTCAAGCATAACAAGCTTGAGCATTTTGCTGACGCGTTCGGAAATTTCGCTCTTGCGCACCTTTTTTTCGACGAGACCGAAGGAGACGTTTTTCTCCACATCCATATGCGGAAAAAGCGCGTAGCTCTGAAACACAGTGTTCACGTCGCGCTCGTTTGGCTTTTTGTCCGCAACGTCAATACCCTCAAGCAGGATTTTGCCGCTTGTTGCGTCCTCAAAGCCCGCAATCATTCTCAGGGTTGTTGTTTTACCGCAGCCGGAAGGACCGAGTATAGTCAAAAACTCACCTTTTTTGATTGACAGATTTATTTTTTTGACGACGGTATCATCGTCAAAGCATTTAACAACATCGACAAGCTCGATGATGTTCTCGCCGGAGACGCTACGTGTCTCCGACAGGGAGAAATTGTTTTCCAATTCCGGTAGTCACTCCATACCTCAAGGGTGTGTTGACACGCCCTATGTTTAACGCCGGATTGCACGGCGGATTTGTTGCGGCGCAGGTGCGCACAGCTGCGTCTTGCAGTACAAATACAGGTTGACGGCAAAGCGGCATAAAACCGCCCGCGCTGCGCTATGCTGCCTACAGCAGCTTTTCGCCGCGCTCGCCTGTGCGGATTCTGATTGCGTCGATAACGTCCGAGACAAAAATCTTGCCGTCTCCGACGCTGCCCGTTGTCAGGCCCTGCTGAAGCTCGCAGATAATGTCCTCGCTGTCCTCATCTAAAACGACGATCATAATGTTGATTTTCGGCAGCAGATTGAGATCAACATTCAGAATCTCAAATTCCTTAAGGCTGCCCTTTTGGTGTCCTGCGCCCATGGCGGTTGTTACCGTCATGCCGGAATACTCGTGCTTTGCGAGTATTCGTTTTACTTTATCGAGATTTTCCGGTCTTGTTATAACGTCAAGACGTTTCATAAAAAAAGTTTCCTCCGGGTTTTCCGTACACAATTTTATTTTTAAGGTGCGGCGGATGTCGCCGACAGCCGCCGCAATACCTTAGTTTATTTTCATTTTAGTATAAACATCGTCGTAATATTCAACGGCGTCGCCTACGTCCTGCGTGATGTGCGCGCGGCCAAGCTCGTATGAGTCAACCGTTGCGCCGGGATTCGCCAGATAGTCCTCGTCCAGCAGCGCCTTTGCCGCGTCGTTCAGGCACACGCCGGGGAACTCGTCGAGAATCATCTTGTAAATTTCGGGACGGTACACAAAGTCAATGAACTGCTGTGCGTAGTCCTTATGCTTTGCTCCTGCCGTAATAACAAAGTTGTCCATTGCAAGCTCGCACGGCTCCGTTGTGTAAATAACGGTGATGTCCGGGTTTTCAAAAATCGCAAGTCCCGCGTCTAAATTGAACACAAGACCCGCCGCGACGGAATTCGTTTCAAGCGCAACCTTTGAGTTGTTCGTGCTGAACTCCTTGACGTTCTTTTTCAGCGCAATAAGCCAGTCAAGCGTGCCGAGAATAGTTGCCTCGTCCTGCGTGTCGGGGTCCTGCCCTGTCGCCTTGAGTGCGGCGGAGATAAGCTCGCGCTGATCGTCCACGACGACGAGGTTTTTCTCTAAGCGCGGGTCAAGCAGGTCGTTAAGACTCTTGATTTCAACGCCAAGCTCCGCCAGCTTCGGCACATTTACCGCGATGACCGTCATTGTTGCCATATACGGCAGGCTGTATTCATTATTCGGGTCAAAATTCTTGCCCAGAGCGTCTGCCGAGATGTTTTTCAGGTTCGGGACTTTGTCCTTTTCTATGGGCTGGATATAACCCTTTTGCTTCATAATGCCGATAACATAGCTGCTGGGTACAACCAAGTCGTACCGCGAGGCGCCCTGCGCTTCGAGCTTCGCGAGCATTTCCTCGTTGTCCTCAAAGGTGGTTTCCTTAACCTCAATGCCTGTTTCCTGTCTGAACAGGTCGTAGACCTCCTGCGGAATATATTCCGACCAGTTGTAGATATAAAGCGTCTTGTCGCTCTTTTTGCCGCACGCAAAAAGCGTGAGCGAAAGAGATAAAACTGCCGCGGCGGCTAAAATTCCTGCCGCAATTCTTTTGATTCTCATTGGATTTCTCCTCCCATAAGCGCCCCGCATAGGGGGTTCGCCGAATAGTGCGTTTTTGGCGGATAAAACCGCCGCATGTAATGATTATTTCTTGTCAGTTAAAACGTATTCTTTGTTTTTACACTTCAACCGCCCTCCGCTCAAAGTCTTTGCTCCGCAGCGGGAGCCGGGACTTTGGGTAAAATATTGCGCGTCTAAACCGCCGCTTGCGCCGAAAACGAATTGAGGCGGCAAAAGCTTCTACAAAAAAAGACAAAGAAGGCGCGCTTTTTACCTCTTTGTCCGCAAAGCAGTTAAGACTAATGTGTATTTTATCGTAAGTGAAGCGGTTTGTCAAGCGTTTTTGCGCGGCACTTTGACGACGGGCGGATTTTGGTGTCTGCAATGGGTGCCGGTCGCCGTCAAAGTGAGGGAATAAGGACAAAAAACGGGAGAAATGAATGCCCCCGTTTTTTGGGATTGGATTTATTCGCCGAGAGCGAATTGGTGCGGCGGAGGGGCGCGGGAGGGAGAATGGGTGCGTACGCAAACCCGTCTTTTGCGCAAATTCTGACTTGACGAACGAGCATTTGGGAGTAAATCGGCGAAAAAACGCGTATTCCTAAGGAATACGGCTGTTTACTGCGTAAACAGCCGTATGACAACATCCCCGCTATTATGATATAATATAAACTAATATACATAATTTGCATTTAATTACAATAATAGGAGAGGCTATATGGAAACCACAATCGAAAATCGTGAAACAGGCTTGGAATGTCCAAACTGTCGCACTCAAAACGATGCAGGAAGCGTTTTTTGTGCTGAATGCGGAAGTAAACTATCCGGTGAAGACAACAGCAAAAAAACTACAACCTGCCCGACTTGCGGTAATATTGCCGACAGCAATAACAAATTCTGTAGCATATAGAAATCGCTACCCTCGCACCCTGTATCGCCGTTCTCAAACTTCATACGCTAACGCCCTCGCATGATTTGTACATTCGGCATTATAGTCGCTGAGTTTGATTTCGCCGCGCAAAATCTTTCGTCCTTGCCCTATGAGTTCCTCGTCGATGACAAAGCTCTCCATTTTGCTTATGTTGGGACAACCGGAAGCAGCACGGGTAATCACTTGCATTTTATGGTTATAAAAAATGGGAAAAACACAGACCCTATGGCGTATTTTGAGTAAATTGAAAGCAGGTCTCGCTATATCAAAGAGAGACCTGCTTTTCTTAAAGATATGGAAACACGTCATCGCATATCATTTTATAACCAAATACTTAAGCAAAACCGCCCGATTAATTGGCAGATAATGGGGTCGAATTTCTATTCAAAACGCAGTGCATCTGTGACCTTTATTTTTGAGGCATACAGACTTGGTATAACAGAGCAAAATACGGCGACGATAACTCCAACAAGTAAGGGAAGGATAACATTGCGTTCATTTAGCGATACTTTTATTGCAATAAGATATCGTTCAGATAAAAAACCCTCGGCAAGTTTGCAAGCCACTATACTCAACACTACGGCAAACGCGGAGACAAACAGCGATACAAAGAACATCTCAAAAATGAACTGAAAAGCAATATCGAGCCGACTTGCGCCAAATGCTTTGCGTATCCCGATTTCGGGTATGCGTTCTTTAACTGTGAATAACGATATGCTGAGTATACTGATTCCCGATATTATACACAGAAGTAGTGTTATGGTGTTTAACATTTGCTTTTGACTTTCAAGCCGCAACTTAAGAAAACTCATCTCGCTATCTTTTGTCGACTGTACAAATGTGTATTTACCATCAGGATTTAGATCCGATGCAAATTGCAGGGAACTAACTCCTCGTTTGTAAGCTGTTTCATTCTGAAACTCATACACAAGTCGCCGAGAATATTCGTCACTTTCGTACATTTCAAGTACGGTCGTAAATGGGCAGTACGCAGTAATCAAAATGCGAATGTTACCTTGTTCCTTAACTGAGAAAATATTTTTTAGGCGTAAAAGCTCCATGTTCGTAAAGTATGAGTTCTCAATCACTCCTACTATCTCAAATATCGGAAATTTTTCTTCTTCCGACCTGCCATCATCATCTGACACTAAATTGCCGTCAATTCCGACATTGAATTGCACAGTTTTTCCAATTGCGTTTTCATAAGGAAAAAGTATCTGTTCTGATAATTCATCTATTATAAGCACACGCGCATTTGTTTGTAAATCTTCTGCTGTTATGCCACGTCCACGAATGATTTGTGTTTCGAGAGGAACGCATGAAACAATATTGGACGATGCTACTGCCATACCGTTTATATCGCGAACACCCCATAAATCAGTCGCGACAAAAATATACTTGTCGCGCTCATGCTCAACAGACTTTATCATAATTTTTTCATAAACGTTAACTACATCTCGGGGTGAATTTTTAAGAAATTTCGCTATTTTGTCTTTCACATCGGTGATATTATTTTCGGAACTGACGACAATTGTATTCTCTTTCATAACTTCGACAGGCGCAAGACTTGACTGATACACAGATTCCGTTATAATGGAGCCTGCCGCAAATATAAATACAGCAGTTGTAAGTCCTAAAAACGTAAGAAGCAGCCTAACTTTATTAACTGTTGACATCCGCAACAGGTGTCCCAAATAGAAAATCCATTTTTTCTTTTTCAACATAGTACAAGCACTCCATTTTGAAGCAGATATGCACTCTTTGAACCCTCAGTAAGTCTCTTGTTATGTGTAACAATGAGAACAGCAGTGCCGCGTGACGATATATCCTTAAATGCGTCTATAACGATATTGGCGTTTGTCTCATCAAGATTGCCTGTCGGCTCATCTGCAATAATGAGTTTCGGAGATTTCATCATTGCACGAGCGATTGCCACTCGTTGACGTTCTCCACCTGACAGCATGGCCGCACGTTTGCCACTTAATTCTGTAAGATTAAGACATTTCGCTATTTCATCGTAATGGCAGCATACTTTTTTATCTATGTACGCGTCGTTGTACAGATACGGAAGCAAAATATTTTCCCGAACCGAAATTGCTTCAATTAAACAGTAAGCCTGAAAAATGAAGCCAATGTCAGTGGACCGTATTTTATAGTACGAATTTAACTTGTTTTTCTTTATCATCTTTCCTGTAAATACGTATTCCCCGCTACTCATATTGTCGAGTAGCCCTGCAATATTCAGGAAAGTGCTTTTTCCGCTGCCTGACGAACCTAAAATAAAAGCAATTTCGCCGAATTTCATAGAGAAATTCAGACCGTCGAGTACATTGTTTTTTCCATCGTAGCTCTTGCAGACATTAGTCATTTCAATCAAACTTGGCATTTTTAATAATTTCCTTAATCTGGGTTCCTTCGTTAGAAGATTCTAAATACTCCATCCAAATAATATGTTCGCCCGGTTTTAACCCAGCAATGACTTCATAAAAATAAAATGTATTTCCGTTTTCTATGTACTCAAGCCTCTGACCAAGTTTTATTCGTCTCGGAGTACCTGTAAGCAAACCAGCGTTTACTTCATCCTGTGTTTGAATATCAACATAGGCTGCCTCGCCGTCTTGATAAACGGCGTTTGCCCATAAAAACATTCCATCAAAAATCGTTTCAAGTACAAATTCAACCTTCACCTCTGTTCCTGGCAGGAGATTCTCTTCAGTCTTTACCGACACGCTAATTTTATCGTTCATTATCTCGTAACCAAGCCGAGCAATTGTGGCAGGATACTCTTTGCCTTTGAAATAAACCCTGACAACTGTATCATATGTTAACTTTTCAAATACCTCTGTTTTAACTTGTAGCTCAATTGTTAGCAAATCGAAATTGAGCAAAGTCACAACTGCGTTTTTTGTTTTTCCATGTTGCTCATATCGTATATCTGTAACCATCGCATTATAACTAATAGTTTTCTCTTTGCCGTTTAGATTGTAAAGAGCCTCATCAGGAACGAGATATTCTTGCTTTTCTTTGTATAATTGGAAATTATCGTTAGTTATGTTCGAGATATAGATAGTTTCGGTATACAACTCGGATATACCAGCCAAAATATTTGCTGTTATAGTCTCGGTGTGGCTAAGTGTACTTGTACGTATGGTATCAGTGACAGGCTGATAACGTGATAGTAATTCAGGGTCATAATTATCTGTCGTAGCAGCTGACTTACGTTGAAAAAGTCCAGGCTGTATTATATAAATAATGCCAACAATAAACCCCGTTGCAATCATAAAAATAATTGTAATTAATATTATCTTTTTACTTTTCACTGCATATCTCCTTAATTATTTATCGAAAGAAAGTAATCAATATAAGTACGAATAGCTTCTTCGCTACGTACAGCCTGAAAAGTGTGTGAGTTGTAGTTATATTTGTGTTCATTGCCGATGCGATATTTA
>JAISLF010000029.1 GCA_031260605.1 Oscillospiraceae bacterium | reverse complement strand
GCTTCGCGCTGCTGGGCGCCTACGCGGCGGGCGGTTACTTTTTCCGCTTCGCCGGAAAAAGTAACCAAAAAGGGGCGACTTCTTTAGAAGAAGCAATCTTTTTTCTATACGGGAACTGCGGTAGTGGTATTGGGGCTTATGCCTTTCCCCGCGACGTATCGCGGTGGAGTGCGCGAACGCTTCCGCTGCGCCGCACGCAGGGTCACAGCCTGTCGCGGGTTTGGTGACTCGGGTAAGGCTGCAACTTGCCGCAAACTGCCTACGGGTGCCAACCGGAAGGTAATTGCTGCTACGATTGCTGCCGCGTGTTGTGCAGCAATGCGGTGTGTGTCCCGACGCGGTTGGTTTGTGGTGGCGGCAGGTGCCAACTTACGGTTCAAGGTAATGCCCCGTTACCACAACAATCTCCGTAGGGGACGGCGTCCTCGACGTCCCTTGTTTTGTTTGCCGCAAATGTTTGCGGCAAACCACTGCACCCGTACGGCGCAGGTGTGTCAGATGCCCTCGTCTGCCTCCGCGCTTTGCGCGTCGGGACACGTAACTGCTTGCCGCACCACACAGCGCAGGGCGCGGTGCGGGTGGGCTTCGCCAAATTCTGGTTGCCACCCGCCTGCACTTACCTCTGGTACACAGGGCTAAAGCCCGTCATTCGGCAATTCTGTCTGGGTTCGGACGCACGGACACGTACAATTGTCGCAACGCAAATACCTAAGCCCAAAAGCGGCTTCTTTGGTTCCTTTCTTGCCAAGACAAGAAAGGAACCGCCTGCCGCGTAGGCGTAAAGCAGAATCGCGAGGCGCAGCTTCGCCTTACTTACAAACTCCGCACCCTCCGGCGAACAGCTGCACGCACCCACATCCTCCACCACAACAGCGCAGTGCACAACGCGGCTTGTCTTGCGCTGTTATCATTCCTTTTAGCAGCGCGTCCTCCGCTACCTGAACAAAACTACCGCTGCGTGGCGGCAGCGGTAGTTCCTCAGCGTAAATTCGTCCGAAATCCTAAGGCGCTCACCGCCCGGCGGGAAGTTTATCCCTCCCCCGCAAACGTCTTTTAGCATATATTTGCCCATAGTTCTGCGATTTTATTCGGGATTGTTATATAACTGAAACCTAAAGGCTTTTCGGCGGCTCTAATTGTTTGTTTTTATCTTCCGAGATTGAACATCTTCAGAATTTTGTCGTATTCGCTTTCGTCGTCCGCGTCGTTGTTCTGCATAGCCTTCGGCTCCAGCGCGGATTTTATCTGCGCGGCGCGCTGGTCACGCTCCGGTGCGGAGGCTCTCGGCGCCGCTGAAACAGGCGCGGTGTTCGCCGTTTCGGTTACTACGCGGCCGGGCTGCGCTTCGTCGCGCTTTGCCTTGCCGAGCCAGTCAGACATTGACGTCTGCTCGCCCGTTCCTGACGGAGAGGTCTCCTCCCGCCGCACAGGAGCTGCATCCTGAACCGGGCGCACAGCGCGCTGCGGCTGAGCGGGCAGCGTCGGCTTTTGCGTAACGCAAAACGCGTTTTGCTGCTCCTCAGAAAAATGCGTCGCAATGACAGTGATTTTGATAGAATCCTCAAGCGACTCGTCAAACCCTGCGCCGAAGATAATATTCGCGTCGGGATGAGCGCGTTCGGAAATCATATTCGCCGCAAGCTCAATTTCCTCAAGCGTAAGGTCAACTCCGCCGATTACGTTGATGATAATACCCTTCGCGCCGTCAATCGAGGTCTGCATAAGCGCGGAGGACATTGCGGCAACGGCGGCGGTCGCCGCTTTTTCCTTGCCCGTTGCAACAGCCGTGCCCATATGCGCAAGGCCTGAGCTTTTCATAATGCGGCAAATATCCGCAAAGTCGAGGTTGATAGCTTCTGTATTTCTGACAATGCTCGATATATTGAGAACCGCCTGATACAGCACATCATCAGCTATCTTAAACGCATTTAAGAAGGTTATTTTCTGATCCGTAACCTCCTTCAGCCGTTCGTTCGGTATGATAAACAGCGCGTCTACCTTGTCGTGCAGCTCTTCAATACCGGCAACCGCCTGTTGCATACGCTTGCTGCCCTCAAACGAAAACGGCGTTGTTACAACAGCAATTGTCAGCTTGCCTGCCTCGCGCGCAATATCCGCAACGACAGGAGCCGCTCCGGTTCCCGTTCCGCCGCCCATACCGCAGGCAATGAAAATCATATCCGCGTCTTCAAGCTCTTTTGCGATGTCGTTGCGATTTTCCTCGGCGGCCTTTCTGCCAACCTCCGGATCCGCACCTGCGCCCTGTCCGCCTGTAAGCTTTATGCCGAGCTGGATTTTCTTATCCGCGTTTGACTTGATCAGCGCCGGCTTATCGGTGTTCGCTGAAATAAACTCAACACCTGAAATCTCCGCTTCCACCATGCGGTTTACGGCATTATTACCGGCCCCGCCGACGCCGACTACCTTTATTACAACAACACTTTCATTTTCTGTCATCAGTAAAAATCCTCCTGCAACCGAACGCTCGGCAGCGGTATTGTTTTCGTAATTAAGCCTTTTTTTCGTGTCTGCCGGGTAACCGCCCGTTTTTTACAGACAAAATAAACAATATTTTCAGGCTACTATATGATTATTTGATTATATCGTGAATTATATAACAAAATAAGGGTAATGTCAAGTAAATCTTTTTTGCTTGCCTTTAGCAAAAGTGTTTTGTCGGAGTTTTTTTACTTTCAAGAACTGGTGGTTGGTTCTGCGTTTGGGCGGGGCTTGTTGTTTTGACTTTGGTGCGTTCAGCTGTGCGCCGGGGGTGCAGTGTTTGTAATTGCGGCGAAGCTGCGCCTCGCCGCACAGCTTTACGCCTACGCGGCGGGCGGTTCCTTTCTTGTCTTGGTTCGTGAGGGAGCCGATGGGCGGTTTTCGTTTGGGCGGGGATTGTTGTTTTGACTTTGGTGCTTACAGCTGTACGCCGGAGAGTGCGGTTTTTGTAATTGCGGCGAAGCTGCGCCTCGCCGCGCTGCTGAGCGCCTGCGCGGCGGGCGGTTCCTTTCTTGTCTTGGCAAGAAAGGAACCAAAGAAGCCGCTTTAGGGCTTAGGCGGGTTGCGGTGCGGCAAGTGAACGTGTCCGTGCGTCCGAACCCTGACAGAACTGCCGAGTGACGGGCTTGTGCCCTATGTGCGGACAGTAGGTGTCGGTGGGTGGCAACCAGAATTTGGCGAAGCCCACCCGCACCGCGTCGCCGCCACTTTGTCAAGGGGTGTCAACGAACTTTTTGCAATTTGACCGAATTATTTTCTAACATTCTATTGACAAGATGGCTCTAATCTGTTAGAATGTAAGAAAGCATATTCGGAGGTGCAAAAATGATTTACAGGGAAAGCGAAACGGTTGAACTGAAACAACAGCTTACCGACGATATAAAATTAGAGGTTATGGCTTTTGCCAACAGCGACGGCGGAACGGTCTATGTCGGCGTTCAAGATAACGGCGAGGTGCTTGGATTGGAAAACGCGCAAGCGGATTTGTTGTCCGTTAATAACTCGCTGCGCGACAGCATTAAGCCCGATATTACGCTGTTTGCTCACACCCATATTGAAACGGTTGACGGCAAAGATGTAATCGTTATCGACGTTCAGCGCGGCACTAACCGCCCGTACTACATC
>JAISLF010000017.1 GCA_031260605.1 Oscillospiraceae bacterium | reverse complement strand
CACCAGGGGCGCTGGTGTGTGCGCAGAGGTGCCGCTACGCGCGGCGGCGGTTACTTTTTTCCGCTTCGCCGGAAAAAAGTAACCAAAAAAGGGGCGACTTCTTTAGAAGAAGCAATCTTGTTTCTATACGGGAACTCTGTAGCGGCAATGGAGACGTTGCCTTTCCCCGCGACGTATTGCGGTGGAGTGCGCGAATGCTTCCGCTGCGCCGCACGCAGGGTCAAAGCCTGTCGCGGGGTTGGAGACTCGGGTAAGACTGTAGCTTGCCGCAAACTGCCTACGGGTGCCAACCGGAAGGTACTTGCTGCTACGATTGCTGCCGCACATTGTGCGGCAATGCGGTGCGTCACCCGACGTGATGGGCGTTGGTGTGACAGAGGGGTGTGGTTGTCGGTGCGGTTGTGTCCCCGTTGCCTCAGGGCTATGCCTTTGTAGGGGACGATGCCCCATCGTCCCTGCGTTTGGACCTCTTCGACTATTGCCTTAAACCACTACACCCGCACGACGTTGGTGCGTTGGGTGCCCTCGTCTACCTCCGCACTACGTGCGTCGGGACACGCAGCTGCTTGCCGCACCACACAGCGCAGGGCGCGGTGCGGGTTGGCTTCGCCAAATTCTGGTTGCCACCCGCCGATACCTACTGTCCGCACATAGGGCGCAAGCCCGGCACTCGGCAATTCTGTCCGGGCTCGGACGCACGGACACCTACACTTGCCGCACCGAAAACACCTAAGCCCAAAAGCGGCTTCTTTGGTTCCTTTCTTGCCAAGACAAGAAAGGAACCGCCCGCCGCGTAGGCGTAAAGCAGAGAGGAGAGGCGCAGCTTCGCCCCAATTACAAACACCGCAACCACGGCGCACAGCTGAATGCACCCGCGTAAAAGCAAAACAAAGCGGCAAAGCAAACCAACGGGCGACCGAGGACGGTCGCCCCTACGGTCTGCAAAAAGTTCCGGCGCAACCACAACAAAGGGACGCTGAGGGCAGCGTCCCCTACAAACGCAAAGCCCCGGAAAAAGTGACCGCAATGGCAGTACGCACCACGTCCAACAAAAAGCCCCGCCAAAACAAAAAGCCCCGGTAACCGCGCCCTGTAAAACAGGGTGCGGTTGCCGGGGCACGACAACACAGCTACATCAGCGGCTCCAGCCCAAACACCGGGTGTCCGGCATTCGTCAAAAACTCAACCAGTGTCTCCGGATCCTCTGTAATCGTTTCGTCAGCAATCATATCCACAAAATTGTCGATGTCATACAGCTCTTTTGCCGTGGCATTCAGCTTATCGGCGACCTCTTCCTTCAGGCGCTTGGGCAGCCACACTATACGCGCGATTCCGCCCTCGGCTTTCATAAACTTCTTTGACGCGATAAAGTGCTTGCCGTGACCCATAAAGCCCGGCGTCTGCACGCCGCCTCCTGTCATTGACGCCATTTCGGAAAACGACATTCCGAGAGGCGTCATACCTGTGTGCTCGCGGTTTACGATACACACTCCGTTTGAAAACGGCTCAATTCCGCAGATACACTCAAAGCAGCCGCAGGAGGTCATCGGGTCCTGCATAATCGAGTACAACGTGACCTGCTCAAGCGCGCCGTGCGAGTATTTCTGCACGTTTTCGTTTACATCGTCCCAAATGCCGAGGTTTTCGTCTACCACGCGCTCTTTTGTGACGAGCTGGCAGGGACCCGACGGGTCAAGCTCGTTTGTCGCCTTTGCATCCAGCCACGAGACGGCGCCGCACAGACCGAGACGCTCAGGCGTTACGATACACACGTGCGACGGTGAGAACGACTGGCACATAATGCAGTTGTAGAACACCGGAACGCTTTCGTCCGTGAGCGACTTCAGACGTTCGTCGCGCTTGTTGTAGGCGATGTTTGCCTCTGCGCGGAGATCTTTGAGTAATTCCGGGTCGGTGACGAGCTTAATCTGGCATTTGTCGATAATCGTATCATACTCTGACTTTAGCTTAGCGTACAAAACCTCGCCGAAGTGACGTACGCGGAAGCCCGCGTCATATGCGTCCTTCGACACGCGAATACGAATCATATCGCGCTGACCCGTGTGCATAACGCCCTCGATACAGTTGAGAAACGCGTGGAATTTGCGCTCCAAAACAGGCTCAAAGTCGGACTGCATTGCCTTGCCCGAAACCTCAACAATTGTGCCGAGCTGCATTGACCCGCCCTCGGGAATGGTGTCAATGTCGGGTCCGACAACCTCAATTTTGTGGTCTTCAACCGCGCCCGCGTCCACTGTTTTCACAAGCTCAAAGCAGTCGCTCGCCGCGCCGTTAATGTCAACGCGCATATCCTTTTTGCGGATAATTTCGCCCTCAAACGCAGTTGAAAACGCCACCGGAATGTCAATATCCGTGACCTTAATCTTAATGTCGCGCGCTTCAAGCGAGGTTTCGATAAAATCGGTAGTATCCGGCTGAATAATCAGCGACTTCGGCACCGCCCACATATTTTCCGTCTGGTTTGTGATAACGGGAAAGCCCATTGCAATCGCGCCGCCGCCGCAGGCGACAGTAATGTCCGGCACAGGCTCATAGGCGTTGACAAACGCGAAGATTCTGTGCAGGGAATATTCGTTGAACTCCTCCCAGTCGCCGGGCTGCACGTTTCCGAAAATCATCGCCGCGCGCTCGACAAGGCTGATGATGTGTCCCACGCCCCAAATCTCGTCCGTCACGGGCACGCAGCGTACGCCGAAGCCGAGATTCAGCCCCGCTTCGTATGCCTGGTCGATGATCCCGCCGATCAGAAACACGAAAATTCCGCGCGTCTGATAGCCCTTTATCAGGGCAACAGCCTCGTCTACAGACGGCGCGGGGCCGATTGCAACGACAAAGCCGGGAATATCCTGCGTGACGAGCGGAACGCCAAGCTCGCGCACCTCGGCATCTGAAAAGTGTCCGTGGTACTTTTGCACGCCGCCTATCAGCGTATCGGCATACGGTGTGGGGGTTCTGGCGTATTTGCACGCCTCGATGACCTCCGCCGCCATCGCCGTTGCGATACCGGACGAAAACACGTCGTCAAGCCTGTTGCCGTGCGCCATTTTTTCTTTAATTTCGCCAAGCGCCTCACGCAACTCCGAAAGCTTTGTGACCTTGCGGCCGAGGTATGCGTAAATACACGCGAGATAGTATGCCGTGTCCGGCATTTTCATCTCCGCGTCCTCACCCAGCTCCGCGATTACCGCCGCAAGATCCTTTTCAGCGACCGCAAACATCTCGTCTGAACCGCTGTATACCCTTGAAAATAGTGTCATTGTAAAATACCTTTATTTCTCGCCGGGGTATTCCCCGGTTTATTCTTATAATTAATCGCCGCTTAATTATTTGCCAAGCAGCGCGTCGAGCTTGTTTTTTATCCGCAAAACGTCGTTTTTGACGCTCTCGTCCGCGTCATACGGCGAAATGCCGCGCTTGTCCGCCTCGATTATCCCGTCTGACCACGAAATCCCACCGAGATACTCCGCCTCGCCGATATTTTCAAGCAAAAACCGCGTGTCGTCCTCATTGCGAATCTTGCTTCCCGCCGCGAACACACGCTTTACGCCGAGATCCTGCGCGAGCTTTTTCACCGCGCGAAACGTCTGTATACTGCGGCTGCCCGGCTCTGTTACGACAATGAACGCGTCCACAAACGACGCTGTTCCGCGCCCGAGATGCTCAAGTCCCGCTTCCATATCGAGTATAACGACCTCGTCCCGCGAGAGCACAAGGTTCGACACTACGCGCTTTAGCAGAACCGACTCCGGGCAAACGCAGCCCGCGCCGCCCTTTTCAACAGTGCCCATAACGAGCAGGCGAACGCCGTTTTTCTCTATTGCGAACCTGTCCGGAATATCCGAAACAGTGGGATTTATCTTGAAAAACTCACCGTAGCCGCCGCCTTTCGTTCCCGTGCGTTCGGCAATAAGCGCGGACATCTGCGCAATGGGCGTGAGCGCGTCCATTTCGGCAAGCGAAAAGCCGAGGGCAAGCCCGAGGTTTGCGTCAGGGTCACAGTCGCAGCAAAGCACGTCTCCCGTGCCGCCGCCGGCAATGCTCTGCGCGGCGATTATTCTGGCGAGCGTTGAGGCAAGTGTAGTCTTGCCAACTCCGCCTTTTCCGGTGATTGCTATTTTCATATAATTGCGGGGTAAATCTACAGTATCCTTTGTGGGAGTTGCTTTCGCGCAAGGCGAAAGTATGTAAAAGCGGCTATCTGCTAATCGCCCCGCCCCACTCAACGACGGTAAAACCGCCGCGTTCGAACCCGGAAAACTCCTGCGGCTCAACGTCAATAGGCGCAGGCAGCGGCTTGTACGCCATAAATACGCGAAGCACGCTGTCCGGCGCGGGGTCAATGTTCAGCTTTGCGCCGTCTGTATAGGCAGTTCCCTGAAACGAAATCAGGTTATACGAGTTGTCCTGCATTTGCGGAAGCCAGTACACAATAAACTCGTTGTATTCGCGCGTGGTCAGCCCAATCGCGGCAAGCGTCTCCTGCAAAAATGCTGCGGTGTCCGCACCGGGAACAACAAAGCCCTGCGAGAAGTCGAATTCGGTGTTCTGCACGCCCTCCCAGAACAGATAGGAGTACTCGCGGCCGTCGGCGCGGTTAATCAGCGTGCCGTCAGGGAACGCGGTTACGTTCCAGCCGCTGTTGTAGGCTGGATAGGTGGCGGTTAGCGCGCCGTCAAGGGTGAGTGTGACGGAAATGTCGGTTGGCTCAGTAGGATAAAGGTAGATTACGGGCTTTTCGTCAGCCGGCAATTCCGTTGGCGTAGGTGTTGGGTCAACCACTTGGCGGCAGGAGACCGCCGCGGCACATAGGCAGGCGAGCGCAAGCAGGCACAGGATTCGTTTTGTCAGTCGCATTGGAGAGGACTCCTTTTGACGGTGTTGTTGCAGAATATAAACAGAGGGCTATTCCAGCGCGTCTATGTGCGCAAAAAACGCCTCTTTGCTGTCAAAAATCACAAGCTCGCCCTGAACATACGCGGCAATTTTGCCCTCGTGCTTACCGCATTCCGCTATGCAAAAGGTCGTAAAATCCTGCGCGGGCAAATGCTCCAGCAGCTCAGCGGGTGTAATTCCCGAGCATTTTTTGCATATCTTAACCTTTTTTATAGCTGCCATTGCGGTGCTTCCTCTTCCGGATAATTGCATTTGAAACGGGAACAACAGAGCTTACAGTACGATTATATCCGCACATTTTGGAGCAGGATACGGGAATCGAACCCGTGTGTTCAGCTTGGGAAGCTGACATTCTGCCATTGAACTAATCCTGCACGGCGCTTCGCGCTCGCTTTTCGAAGTCCGCTTCGCGGAAATCGAAAAGCGGTTTGATTCGGGATACAATCAGTCAGGCAAAGCCCGACTGATTGTATTGATTGGATTTGCGCGCTTCCGCGCGGGTGGTATTAGGCGAGGTTTTAGCGTAGCGACGTACTGCGGCTTTTTGCCTTCCTCATAGAGAGCGTTGGCTCGAAACGCCGTAGGAGTTCCCTGTGCCGCGAGCCGCAGGTGCGGCTTATATCCCCAAAAACGCTCTTTTTGCTTCGATTCCGTCGATTATGCTCTTTACAAGCTCGTGCGGGTCTGTGTTTATTACAAAACCTGCGCCTACGATTTTCTTTGTTCCCTCGGTTATCAGCTCCATCATCTGCGAGCTTCCCTTGACCTGCGGTTCTATTCCGAGATACACGTCAAGCCCTGACGAAACGACGTAGTTTGCGATTGACACGGCTTTTTCGCTCATCCATTCAGGCGCGCAGCCGACTACCGGAATCTGCGTCATCGGAATGCCCCAGTCCTCGGAAATGCCTGCCGCGAGCAGCAGCATACGCGAAATATCAACGCATGCGCCCATATGCAGAATCGGCGGAATGTCCAGCAGCTCACATACGCGGCGCAGTCCGCTGCCGCAGATGTATTTTGCATCCTTGTTTGCAAGTCCCGCCTTTGCCGCAACCTGTGCCGAGCAGCCTGACGCGACGACAAGAATGTCGTTCTTCAGCAGCTCGCGCATAATCTCGTGGTGCGAGTAGTCCGGGCGCACGCGCGGGTTATTGCAGCCGACCATCGCGACGGCGCCGCGCAGAACTCCTGACTTGACCGCGTCGATAACGCCGCGGTATCCGCCGAGCGTTTCAGACGCAACATGCGAGTTCGAAACATTGTCAAGATGGCGGATAATCTGCTCTGTCGGATAACCGACTGTCGCCTTTTGCTTTGCTTCGGGGATGAAAATCTTGTCCTCAATGCGGTTGGCGTAATTGTCAATCGCGCTGCGCACAAGCTCCTTTGCCTGCTCAAACGCTGTGTCCGGGTGGAACTCGACGTGGATTGCGCCGGGAATGCGCGCAATCGGGCTTGAGGTTACGAATTTCGTGTGAAAGCAGTCCGCAAGCGTTGCAAGAGCCGGGAAAATGCACTGAATGTCAACGCACATCATATCGCAAACGCCTGTGAGAATGACATTTTCCTGCTGGAGGAAGTTACCCGCCATACGCGTTCCGTGGCGCATTGCAATTTCATTTGCCGTGCAGCACAGGCCGACGACGTTAATGCCCTTTATGCCCTTGGAGCGGCAGTATTCGACGACGGATTTGTCCTCGCACGCGTCCACCAGTATTTCTGAAAACGCGGGGTCGTGTCCGTGGACGACGACGTTTACCATATCCTTTTCAAGAACGCCGAGATTTGCCTCAGTAGTCCAGACAGACGGCGTGCCGAACATAATGTCTGTTACAAGCGTTCCGAGCATTGAGCCGCCCCAGCCGTTTGACAGCCCGGTGCGCAGCCCCTGACGGACAAGATATTCCGCGTCCGCCGTGTTGCCCATATGCGTCATATGCATTGCGGTGACGACCTCGCGGTCTATCGCGCGGGGCATAATGCCCTCTTTTGCCCAAACGTCCTGACGCTCCTGCGGCGCGCGGGAAACAAGGCGCTGGAATCCGTCCGCCTTGCCGAATTCCTGAAGACCAAGCTCCGCAACCTCGTGGGCAATATCGTAAATACCGCGCCCCTCAGTTGCAACACCCCACTCTGTTGCAAGCTCAATGAGCTTTACCTCGTCCTTAACGGTGTAGGGACCCTCGGGCTTTGTGCCGCGCAGAATGTGCAGCAGCTCGCGTGCGTGGTCGGAGTGTGAGCTTGTGCCGGAGGCGATTGCGCGCAGGTAATTGCGCCCGGCGATTGCGTGCGCGTCAGCTCCGCAGATTCCGCGCTGACCCTTAGGCGTAATGCGGCAGGGACCCATTGAGCAGTTGCGGCAGCAAATGCCGTCCTCGCCGAACTTACAGTGCGGCGTCTGAGTTTTCAGACGATCCTCATACGTTTCGGCGCAGGCGCTGCATCCGTTTTCGTGCAGCTTGGTGTTGTCCGCTTCAAGCTGCTCGATAGTCGTGAAATGTGTTGCTTTTGGCATGATTTATATTATCCTTTGCAGGTGATAGTTTTGATTTATGTTAAAGACCCGTAAAGTCAGGCACAGCTGACTGTTCCGAAGCTTTTATTACTCCCGTTGCGCAGATCCCCTATCCCCGGTTGGGGGATTGAAACAGGTCCGGGAGACCAAAAGCCCGGAAAATCTGCTAACTATATTTTATAGCATACCCAAAAGCTTGTCAACGAGTTCAGGAGAGAATCAAATAGAAGTACAATTTTTCAAGAATTATTTTATATGCGGGTAGTATTAGCGGGCAGTGTGTACGTAATCTATGAATAACTGGTAGGGAAATTCAGGAGTTTGTAGGTTTTGGGTAGGGGTGGTTTAAGGGCTTTTGGTTGCGGCGGAGTTTTATGTCCGCCAAACGCTTAAGCGTTCTGGCGGACGGTTTTTATTTTAAGGACGGGTGGTTGGATCTGGATTTTTGTTTGACACAAGCGCTGGTGGCAGCGCGAGGTGCCACTACGCGTGGCGGCGGTTACTTTTTTCCGCTTCGCCGGAAAAAAGTAACCAAAAAAGGGGCGACTTCTTTAGAAGAAGCAATCTTTTTTT
>JAISLF010000002.1 GCA_031260605.1 Oscillospiraceae bacterium | reverse complement strand
ACCGCAGTTCCCGTATAAAAAAGATTGCTTCTTCTAAAGAAGTCGCCCCTTTTTGGTTACTTTTTCCGGCGAAGCGGAAAAAGTAACCGCCCGCCGCGCAGGCGCTCTGCAGCGCGGTGAGGCGAAGCTTCGCCGCAATTACAAACACCGCACTCTGCGCCGCAGGCAACACGCTTGCACCAGAATAAAAGCCAAACAAAATCCCGGGCGACCGGGACGGTCGCCCCTGCAGTGTTCCCCGTGAAAATCCCGCCCCGCGACGGCGGGCGGCAGGTTGCCGTCCCTACGTCCGCCGAAAGTCCCTGCGGCAACCGCCACAAGGGGACGCTGAGGGCAGCGTCCCCTACAGCGACGAAGCCCTGAAAAAAGATAAATCCCTCCAAAAAACGCACCCCGCGCTGCAGGCAACACGCTTGCCCCCCAAGTAAAAACAACCCCGCAGAGTACCGGCTCCCCAAAAAAAGAAAAAGGACGGTGCGGGTAAAACCCGCACCGTCCTCCAAAGCTGCGTTCTAAGTCCCGGACTTGCCCGCCCCGCAATCCGCAGCGGAGCTGCACCCGCTGCATCCGCAGGAGCAGCTGCTGCGTCCGGCTCGCTTGTCCCGCACGGTCTTTATTATAATCGCCGCGACTATTGCCGCAACAACAAGCCCAATAACAATTGTACCGATGTTTTCTGCTAAAAATGACATCTGTGATGTTCTCCTTTACACTTTGACTCTCGCCGAAAGTCTGTTCTTCGGCATTGGGCGCAGCAGCAGGTACAGGAACCCCGCGACAAGCAGAATCGCAACCGCAGTTGCAACGCCGAAGCTTCCCGCTGACACCAGCATACCTATCTGGTACACGCACAGCGCCACAATATAGGCAAATATGCACTGATACCCGATCGCGGTGAAGAACCACTTTACATTGTGCATTTCACGGCGTATCGCGCCCATTGCGGCAAAGCACGGCGCGCACAGCAGGTTGAACAGCAGGAAGGAATACGCTGAAAGTATAGTGTAGTTTGCGGCGAGTCTGCTCCAAACCTCCGCGCCGTCCTCGGCTACCTCGGCGAAGCCGAACAGTATACCGAAGGTGCCGACGACGTTTTCTTTTGCAATAAGACCCGTAATGGCCGCGACGGAGGAGCGCCAGTCGCCCCAGCCTAAGGGTGAGAATATCGGCGCGATAAAGCCGCCTATTGCAGCTAAAATGCTGCTGTCCATATCGACCATACCGAATTTGCCGTCAGTCCAGCCGAAGCTTGAGGTGAACCAGACAATAATCGTTGCGACAAGGATAATCGTGCCTGCCTTTTTGATAAACGACCAGCCGCGCTCCCACATACTGCGTAGAATGTTGCCGGCAGTCGGCCAGTGGTAGGCGGGAATCTCCATAACAAACGGAGCAACGTCGCCTCTGAACAGCTTTGTTTTCTTGAGGATAATGCCGGAGCAAATTATCGCCGCCATACCGATAAAGTACGCGCTTGTTGCAACCCACGCCGCGCCGCCGAAAACAGCGCCGGCGATAAGCGCGATAATCGGGAGCTTTGCCGAGCAAGGGATAAATGTGGTGGTAATTATCGTCATTTTTCGGTCCCGGTCACTCTCAATTGTACGCGACGCCATAATTCCGGGAACGCCGCAACCCGTGCCGATTAGTATCGGGATAAAGGACTTGCCCGACAAGCCGAAGCGGCGGAAGATTCTGTCCATAATAAACGCGATACGCGCCATATACCCGCATGCCTCGAGGAACGCCAGGAAGATAAACAGAATCAGCATTTGCGGAACAAATCCGAGCACCGCGCCGACGCCCGAGACGATTCCGTCGAGAATCAGACCCTGCAGCCAGTCAGCGCAGTTTATTGCGTTAAGTCCTTTCTCGATTAAAATAGGAACGCCGGGCACCCAAACGCCGAAATCTGCGGGGTCAGGCTCCGCAGCCGAAGCCGCCGAGAGAAAATCCGCGCCTGTTACCGGAAGTATTTCCGTAACGACGTCGTCATCATCCTTTACCGCAAGCTCGCCTGTAATCGCCGGTTCAGCCGCGCCTGCTTCTTCGAGGAAAGCGCTTATTACCGATGAATCAGGCTCCTCTGACGCGAGGGTTTCGGCGACGTCGGAAGTGTCAATCCCGTACCGCTCCGCCGCATCAAGGAACGCCGCAATCTTTGCCTGCTCTGTTTCGTAATCGCCTGTAGCATCGTCATAAGCGCTGGAGCCGATGGCGAGCAAATGCCAGCCGTCGCCGAAAACGCCCTCGTTTGCCCAGTCAGTTACAATTGTGCCGACGCTGGTTACGGACACAAAGTATACAATGAACATAACCACGGCAAAAATCGGCAGCGCAAGCCAGCGGTTTGTGACAATACGGTCAATTTTATCGGAAATACTCAGCTGTCCCTTGTTTTTTACCTTAATGCAGTCCTTGATTATTGAGTCGATATATGTATACCGTTCAGCCGTTATAATGCTTTCTGAGTCGTCGTCCAGCTCTTCCTCACGCCGCTTTATATCGCCCTCAATGTGCTCTGCCTGCTCCGCCGTAAGGTGCAGCTTCTCGATTATTTTCTCGTCGCGCTCAAAAAGCTTCAGCGCAAAAAAGCGCTGCTGCTCCTGCGGCAGATTGTGCAGTACTGCCTCCTCGATATGCGCAAGAGTGTGCTCTACTCCGCCGGAAAAGCTGTGCTGCGGTACTGTTTTCGGTCCGTTTGCCGCCGCAAGCGCTTCCTCCGCCGCTTCTGCGACGTTTGTGCCCTTCAGCGCGGAAATTTCGACGACGCGGCACCCAAGCTCCTTTGACAGACGGGCAATGTCGATTTTATTGCCGCTTTTCTTTACGATGTCTATCATATTCACAGCGACGACAACGGGAATTCCCATCTCGGTCAGCTGCGTTGTGAGAAACAGGTTGCGCTCAAGGTTTGTTCCGTCGATAATGTTCAAAATAGCGTCCGGCCGCTCGTCAAGCAGATAGTTGCGCGCAACGACCTCCTCAAGTGTGTAGGGCGAGAGTGAGTAAATACCCGGCAGGTCCGTAATTGTAACGTCCTTATGCCCTTTAAGCTTGCCCTCTTTTTTCTCAACGGTAACGCCCGGCCAGTTTCCGACGAACTGATTTGAGCCTGTCAGCGCGTTAAAAAGCGTTGTTTTGCCGCTGTTCGGGTTTCCGGCAAGCGCGATTGTGATAGACATTTTTTTCTCCTGAAATTGTTGATTGGTTGTTAGTAACAGCTAACAATATGCGTTAAAAATGAGCGGATTCGTCCGCGTTTTACATAGAGCAGCGAGAGCTACTCAACCTCGATCTGTTCCGCGTCAGCCTTGCGCAGTGACAGCTCGTAGCCGCGAACCGTAACCTCTACGGGGTCGCCAAGCGGCGCAACCTTGCGGATATACACCTCAATTCCTTTTGTAATGCCCATTTCCATAATGCGGCGCTTAACGGGTCCCTGCCCGTTGATTTTCGTAACGCACACGGTTTGCCCGGGCTTTACTTCCTTTAATGTCTGCATTTGTTCTCTCCTATACATAATGGCAAATACGCATATTTGCCTGTTTGCACAAAGTCAGGCTCCTGCCTAAACCATAATTTTTGCCGCCATTTCGCGGCTTATCGCAACACGGGATTCCTTGATATTCACAATCATATTTCCCGCAATTTCGGTAACGACGCTGAGATGCGTTCCCGGAACGAATCCGAGAGTCGCCAAGAACTGCCGCGTTTCCTCTTTTCCGCCGACTTTTTTTATAGAACCTTCCTCGCCCGGTCTGATCATTGTCAATGGCATCATCATTTACCTTTTGTCTCTGTCGTAAGTTTCGACTAACAAGCCGCTCGGAATACAGTTAGCTATTGCTAACTGTATTCAATTTACCACATCACGCGTGCTTTGTCAAGCGTGTTTTTGAAAGATTAGCGTTTTTGGCGATTTGACCAAAAACACAGTGTAAAACTTCAATGCAACGGCATTGTGCACAAAAACGCGGCTTGCGGCAGAAGAAAAGGGCGGTATAAGCCGCCCAATGAAACACGCCGCTGCCTTTGCACTATGTGCCGGCGCTTAAAATCAGCCCCGCGTACACATTCGCAAAATACCAGATTGCCGTTTCACACTCCGCCATTGTGTTTCCGGCAGAGCCGACCTCAAGTATTGCCATCTGTTTTCGCAGATGCTGGTTATACCTGTGCTGCTTGACGGAAATCGTGCGCATAAGCGTCGGGTACATCAGATTTCCCGCTGCTGTCAGCTCAATTGACAGACGCAGGTTGTCGCGCCAGTTGGGGTAGTCCAGCCCTGAAATGTTTGAGCCGTTGACGAACATAATCTGGGCGCACTTCTGTCCGTTTATCTCCGCGATTGTTTTCATCTGCTGTCCGTTCGGCAGCTCGCCCGCGTCGCGGTGCACATCAAGTACGTACTGTATAGACGGGTACTTTTCAAGGTTGCGTCGGACCGTCTCATAAGAGCGCGTGTACGCCCCGATGTACGACGGATAGTCGTGCACCGTCGCGTCGTGCACAACGCCGATACCGTAGCTCTCAAGCTGCTCCGCCAAAACGTCGCCGATATGTACGATGTTGCGCTCCTGATTCTGCGTTCTGTACGGGTCAGACTCCTCATATTCATACCCCGGCTCCTGTGTATAGCTCTCCGAGGCGTGTGTATGAATAATCAGCACAAGCGGCTCCTTGACCGGGTCGGCGGGAACCTTTGGCAGCGTCAGCTTTCGGGTAAGAATATTGTCCCAGTCCACCTGCTCCGAAACAGTGCTCTTGAATTTGACATTACTGATTGCCTTTTTGACAGCGTCAGCCGAGGGGTAGCCCGGAGCGGTATTCTGCGGCGCGGTAAATTCAGTCGGCGGGGGAGTCTGCGTTGCCGGAACGGGGATTATTGTCGGTTCGGGCGTGTTTGAATCGGGGGATTCCGGCGGCGCGGCGGTGTCCTCGGGGGTAGGGGTTGGATTTTCGCCGTTGTCGGGTTGTTCGCCGCCCTCAGAGGGTGAGCCGGTAATAATATGCTCGCTGTCTATGTCCTCAAGCGATAAAACAGCCATAAAAGCCTGCTCAGCCGTGCCGTTTTCAATGGCAAGCAGGCGATATGACGTGTTTTCGTCGGCAAGCCCGAGCTTGCCGGAGTCCGCCGTCCGCAGCGCGGCAAATACAATAAGCGCGGCGGTAAGCAGGGGAACCATACGGCGCGCCGCGCCCTGAACAGCATTTTCTTTTCGTGAGCTCCGCATAAAAACTCCTCAACATGTCTTGTCCCGGCCGTGCGCCGGGGGTGTATTGGGTGGTTGTCTTATTTTATGCGGGGGAGGGGCGGGGAATGACAACGCGGAGGCTTTTTGTTCGGGGCTGCAGATCTCTACTTTCAGGGCTTTGCTTCTGTAGGGGACGGCGTACTCGGCTTCCCTGGTGGCGGTTGCCGCCGGTACCTTCGGCGGATGTAGGGACGGCAAGCAGCCGCCCGGGGTTTTTGGGGTGCATTTCTTGTGGGCAGACTGTAGGGGCGACCGTCCCGGTCGCCCAGGGTTTGGTTTTGCTTTTACTCGGGTGCAATCGTGTTACCTGCGGCGCAGGGTGCGTTATTTGTAATTGCGGCGAAGCCTCGCCGCCTCGCGCTGCAGAGCGCCTGCGCGGCGGGCGGTTACTTTTTCCGCTTCGCCGGAAAAAGTAACCAAAAAGGGGCGACTTCTTTAGAAGAAGCAATCTTTTTTCTATACGGGAACT
>JAISLF010000001.1 GCA_031260605.1 Oscillospiraceae bacterium | reverse complement strand
ACCGCAGTTCCCGTATAAAAAGGTGTTTGCTTCTTTACAAAGAAGTCGCCCCTTTTTGGTTACTTTTTCCGGCGAAGCGGAAAAAGTAACCGCCCGCCGCGCAGGCGCTCAGCAGCGCGGTGAGGCGAAGCTGCGCCGCAATTACAAATATAGCACCCTGCGCCGCAGGTCTACGCTTGCACTCGCGTAAAAGCAGAAACACACAGCGAAGCAAAACCCCGGGCGACCGGGACGGTCGCCCCTACGCCCGACAAAAAAACCGGCGGCACCCGCGACAAGGGACGCTGGGGGCAGCGTCCTCTACATAGACAAAGCCCTGAAAAGGCAGCCGCGCGCCGCGGCGAAGCTTTTTCCGCAATTACAAACTCCGCACTCTCCGGCGCACAGCTGTACGCTCCCGTGCCACCAAAAGGCGCGGCGAACACGGCAGCCCCGCTGCAACCCTCAGTGCACAAACCCGCGCAAAAGAAATTTGTTTTGAACCACCCGCCCCCTCAGAACTATTATTATACAGCAAGCGCTAAGCGGTACCGCGCTGCCGGCTACGGGGTGCAGATCAGCCCCATGGAGGATAACATTTGGATGTACTCTATATGAAAAACACGAAAACAGAGGTGTCGCGCAACGCGCCGCACGACGGGAAAAGCGCGGCACGGCTGAATGCAGACAGGCTTATTGAGGACTATGCGGACGAGCTGTATAAATTCTGCCTGAGCCTGTCCTTTACAAAGGAAGACGCGGACGATTTGCTTCAGGACACGTTTTTGCAGGTCATCTCGCACCCGGAAACGGCGGATCGCTTCCCTGAACCGAAGACGTATTTGTTTTCCTCAGCCGCGTTTCTTTGGAAAAGCAAAAAGCGCAAATTCGCTGTGAGGAAAAGAATCGCGCCGCAGGACTATATCGGCGGTGGCGCGGCGGAGCCTCACACGGATTCGGCGGCGCAGTCTGTGGCGGAAAAAGGCGAGCTGTGCGCGCTTGTGAAGAGTCTGACAGCCGCTCTGCCTGACAAATTCCGGCTGCCGGTCACACTCTTTTACACAAATGAGTTTTCAGTTGCGGAAATTGCGGATCTTCTCGGCGTTCCCGCCGGGACGGTCAAAAGCCGCCTGCATACGGGGCGGCAAACAATCAAAAAAGGAGTCATTGAAAACTATGGCGAGGACATATAAAGACAAATTCGACGCGTTGTTTGGCGAGGCGCTGAAAGAAAATGCGCGGCCCGATGAATCGGTTATCGCAGACATAAAAACCGCGGTATATACAAACACCGCCTGCATACAAAAAGCCCGCCCGCGCCGGCAAAAGCCTTTCCGTGTTGTGCTTATCGCGGCATGCATTGCGGCAGTCAGTATAACGACGGTTCTTGCGGCAAACGGGACAATCGGCAGGCTGTTTTCGTCGGAGAACTTAACCGGAGGCGCGAAAACAGTCGGCGAGAACGGCTATGCCGAGCCTGTCGCCGTATCGCCGGGCGCGGAGGAGAATTCCGAAGAGCCTGCGCTTGAGCTTCGCGGATATTATATTGACGCCGCTGAAATCGGCGTTGAAATGCTGCTTAAAAACTCCGGTTTTCCGGAATCTCTCGGTCCATGGGAGGCGGACGGCTTCAGCGGCGAAATTCAGTGCACCTATGCGTGGTTTGACAGTATGACGTTTGAGCTGACTACAAAGACAGGCGAAAAGCTCGTGTTTACAAACGAATTGAACGGGAATCCGGCCGGACCTGAGGTGTCGTCTTACCCCGGCGGACACAGAGAGTACCTTGTGGACGAGGACGGCGACGGAAACAACCACAGCCTTATCGGAGACACGGCGTATTACTTCAACTGGGAGATAAAATTCGCTCCGCTTAAAAACGGAGACTGGACGATTGACCTGATTGTCACTTGGCCTTTTCTGGACAGCTTGCCGGAGCTTGAAAGCGTCAGCCTGAAGGCAGCAGATCTCAAGCTTATGTACCGCTCAGGAGTTATTGCGTACGACGGGCAGAATATGACGTTTTATGAAAAGGTTTTTGATTTCGAGACGCCGGAAATTCGCACGTTTGAGCAAGAGTTAGAGTTTAACATTGATGTCGCGGATCGCTTTTCGTCAGACGTGGCACTGATTTACGCACCGGTATCTGCGGAAGCGGCGGCAGAGCTTGGAATTGTCGTTGACAGCATATCCGTGCTGCCGACGCGCACGGCTGTTCTTGTTACGCTTGATATAGAAAAGTCCGGAATGTTCAATGCAAGCTCCATTCAGCAGGCATTAGACGGCGCAGGAGAGCGCGGGGCTGCCAAATTCCGGGATCTCCTGTCAATGTCAGTCGGACTGAGCTTCAAGTCCGGGGACGTGCAGTACATCAATCAGGGGTATAGCGCAGTCGGCGGAGACGATACGCATATTCAGCTCAAATACACGATTGACAGTATGTTCTTCGATAAGCCGGAGGAAATGACGATGTACCTCTACGGCGATGACGGCAATATTGCTCAGATAACGGTTAAGCTTGCGGGATAAACCGCCGCAAAGCAACACTGAAAAAGCAAAGCCAAAAGGCGGGTATGTCCCCGCCTTTTGGCTTTTTTAATCAGGGTATACGGCATAACCGAAAAATCGCTTGCCGCACGGTCAGACATTAACCCTTTTTGCTTTCGTTCTCGGCAATCGCCGCAAGTGTCGCCGTGATCTTCTCTTTCAGCGGGTCGGTTTCTCCCTCTCCGCTGTAGACAGCCTTGCCCAGTTCCCGGTACAGTGTGCGCAGGTTTGTTTTGTCCTTTGCAATTGCGGCGGAGAGCTTTGCGTCCTTTGCGAGCTGTTTGGTTTTGGTCTCTGCCTTTGCGTAAACGTCCTGCGCAATGACTACTGCCTCGCCTGCCAGCTCCTTTGCCTTCTCGGATACCTTTCCGAGAGTTTCGTCTAACTTTTCTTTGCTCATAATTATTACCTCAATATTTAGTCGGATTCTTTGGAATCCGGGACTGATTGTTCCGCCGCGTCCGCCGTGCTTTCCGGCTCCGGCGTTTCACTGATTGTGTCTGCTGCCGGAATTGCGGCTTCTGCCGCCGTTTCTGCCGGCGCTTCTGTGTCCGCAGACTCCGTTGGAGTAGCTTCTTGCTCGTAAGCGTCTTTTTCTTCGGACTTCTGCGGCTGTTTGCCGAACTTAACCCGAAACAGCACCCACAGCGCGCCCGCCGCAATCGCGCTTGCGATTGCAAGGCATTGAGAAATGCGGATATTGGTATTTCCGATATACAGGCTGTCTGTGCGCAGACCCTCAATCATACTGCGGCCGACGCCGTACCAAAAGATATACAAAAGCGCGATTTCCCCGTTGAACTTCTGCTTTTTAGACCTTGAGTAGAAATGCAGCAGCACAAAGCCGAGAACGTTCCACAGTGACTCATACAAAAACGTCGGGTGGACGTATATTGCCGTGCCGTTCGGACCGGTCAGCCCCATACGCCAGGGCAGATCCGTCAGTCCGCCGTATGCCTCGCGGTTAAAAAAGTTGCCCCACCGCCCGACTGACTGTCCGATAAGAAGACCGAGTCCGCCCGCGTCACACGCCTTTAGCAGGTTCAGCTTTTTTATTTTGGCGCAAATTATACCGGCAGTGCCGCCCAAGATAATACCGCCGTATATCGCAAGACCGCCCTCGCGCAGCTTTATTATGTTAATCCATTTGCCGGGACCGAAATATTCCCCCGGATTAAACGCTATGTAGTACAGCCGCGCGCCGACAATGCCGCCGATCATCGTCCAGATAATCAGGTCAAACAGCGCGTCTGTCGATATTCCGAAATGGCTGCGGCGCTTGTACACATACAGGAACACGAGCGCAAAGCCGAGAGCGATAATCACGCCGTACAGCGCAATGTGTATGCCGAAAATGTTGAAGTATGACGGCGGTGAAAATTCAGGTATACCAAGACCGGGAAAGCTGATGTTTACTTGCATTTTTTTCTTCTTTAGTGTATGAGATTTATTTTTTGTGCGTGAGGCACGGAGGGGGGCTTTTTTTGTTTTGTAGGGGACTACTTCTGTAGGGGCGGCAGACTGCCGCCTGGTGTCTGCTTTGCCGTTTTGTTTTGCTTTTACTTTGGCGCAACCGCAGAGCTTCGGCGCAGGGTGCGTTGTTTGAAATTGGGGCGAAGCTTGGCAGCCTCGCGCTGCAGAGCGCCTGCGCGGCGGGCGGTTACTTTTTTCAGGGCTTTGCGTTTGTAGGGGACGATGTCCTCATCGTCCCTTGTTGCGGTTGCCGAGACTTTTTTTGGCGGACGTAGGGGCGGCAACCTGCCGCCCGGATTCTGCTTCGCCGCTTTCTTTTGCTTTTACTTGGGTGCAACCGTAGACCTGCGGCGCGGGGTGCGTTGTTTGAAATAGGGGCGAAGCTTGGCAGCTTCGCGCTGCAGAGCGCCTGCGCGGCGGGCGGTTACTTTTTCCGCTTCGCCGGAAAAAGTAACCAAAAAGGGGCGACTTCTTTAGAAGAA
>JAISLF010000086.1 GCA_031260605.1 Oscillospiraceae bacterium | reverse complement strand
TGCCGCGAACTGCCGTCGGGTGCCAACTGGAAGGATGTTGCTGCTACGATTGCTGACGCACGTTGTGCGGCAATGCGGTGAGTCTCCCGACGCAGTGAGGTTGTGGTGACGGTAGGTGCAACCTTGCGGTTCAAGGCAATGCCCCGCTACCACAACAATCTCCGTAGGGGACGGCGTCCCCGACGTCCCTTGTTGGGTTTGCCGCATACGGTTGCGTCAGACCACTGCACCCTGCTGTGTAGGTGCGGTCGGGTACCCTCGTCTGCCTCCGTGCTTTGCGCGTCGGGACACGCAACTGCTTGCCGCACCCGACAGCGCAGGGCGCGGTGCGGGCGTGCTTCGCCAAATTCTGTAGTCACCAACCTGCACTTACCTCTGGCAAATAGGGCTAAAGCCCGTCACTCGGCAATTCTGTCAGGGTTCGGATGTACGGACACCTACACTTGCACTTCCGCAACCTGCCTAAGCCCAAAAGCGGCTTCTTTGGTTCCTTTCTTGCCAAGACAAGAAAGGAACCGCCCGCCGCGCAGGCGTAAAGCAGTGAGGCGAGGCACAGCTTCGCCGCAATTACAAACACCGCACTTCCGGCATACGGCTGAACGCACCTAAGTCAAAGCAACGCCCCGCCCAAACGCAAAACCGCCAATTGGCTCCCTCACGAACCAAGACAAGAAAGGAACCGCCCGCCGCGCAGGCGCTCAGCAGCGCGAAGCTGCCAAGCTTCGCCCCAATTACAAACACCGCACCCGGCGCCAAACGGCAGCACGCACCAAACTGTACACCGCACCAAAAAATCAACACTAAACATTAACCGTACACTTAAAAGATAAAAGAAAAAATGCCAAAACAAACAAAAAAAACTTCATCCCAAAACCGCCCGGCGAACCCGAACGTCTTTGGTCTGCACAGCGAGACGCTGAACCAGCCGATAACCGAGACGCTTGAAACTAACTATATGCCGTACGCTATGAGCGTAATCGTTTCCCGCGCAATTCCGGAGATAGACGGCTTCAAGCCCTCGCACCGCAAGCTCCTCTACACAATGTACCGTATGGGGCTGCTCACCGGCGGACGCACAAAGTCGGCAAACATCGTCGGGCAGACAATGCGCCTTAATCCGCACGGAGACGCCGCGATTTATGAGACAATGGTGCGGCTTTCGCGCGGATATGAAGCGCTGCTTGCGCCCTTTGTCGATTCCAAGGGCAACTTCGGCAAAGCGTACTCGCGTGACACGTCCTATGCCGCCTCGCGGTACACAGAAGCAAAGCTGGCTTCGATTTGCAACGAGATTTTTCGAGATATTGACAAAAATACCGTCGATTTTGTTGACAACTACGACTCATCCGCAAAGGAGCCGACACTTTTGCCGACGACGTTTCCGAATATTCTTGTTTCGGCAAACCTCGGTATCGCTGTCGGTATGGCGTCCAACATCTGCGGGTTTAACCTGTCTGAGGTGTGCCGCGCCGCCATTGAGTATATGAAAAACGAGCGGTGCGACCTGCTTTCCGTTATGCCCGCGCCGGATTTTCCGACAGGCGGCGAGCTTCTGTATAACCGCGAGGAAATGGAGCGCGTTTATGAGGACGGGCGCGGCGGAATCCGCGTTCGGGCAAAATGGGCGTATCTGCCGAAGGAAAACATCATCGAGGTTACGGAGATTCCGTATACCACGACCTCCGAGGCGATTATAGACAAAATCGCGGAGCTGATAAAAACCGGCAAGATACGCGAAATATCCGACGCGAGGGACGAAACGGCGCTTACCGGACTGAAAATCGCGCTTGACCTAAAACGCGGCACCGACACTGACGCGCTTATGCAAAAGCTGTTTAAGCTGACGCCGCTGCAGGACTCCTTCGGCTGCAATTTCAACATTCTGATAAACGGCACCCCGCAGGTTCTCGGTGTGCGCGGCATTCTGCGCGAGTGGACGGCGTGGCGTATGGACTGCGTGCGGCGGCGCGTGCAGTCTGACCTTGAAAAGAAGAACGACAAGCTGCATCTATTATACGGACTCCGCAAAATCCTGCTCGATATAGACCGCGCAATTGCGATAATCCGCGAGACGGAGGCAGAGAGCGAGGTTTTGCCGAACCTTATGATTGGCTTTGGTATAGATGAGGTTCAGGCGGACTATATCGCGGAGATTCGTCTGCGCAACATCAACCGCGAGTATATTATCAACCGCACAAACGAAATAGCGGAGCTTGAGGCAGCGATTGCGGACCTGAAGGATATTCTGGAAAAGCCGCAGCGCGTGAAGTCGATAATTTCAGACGAACTGCGCGCGGTTGACAAAAAATACGGTCAGCCCAGAAAAACCGATATTGTATCGGACTTTTCTGAAATTGAGGTGCTGATTGAGGACTCTGCGCCTGACTATCCTGTGACGGTTTTCGTCTCGCAGGAGGGGTACATAAAGAAAATCACAAAGAAATCGCTGCAAATGGCGTCTGAGCAGAAGTTTAAGGACGGCGACGAGCTTGCACGTGAATTTGAGAGCGCAAACAAAAACGACCTGCTTGTGTTTACAGACAGGCAGAACTGCTACAAGTACAAGCTGTCCGACTTGCCGGACACAAAAGCGTCGTCCCTTGGCGAATTTTTGCCGTCTGTCCTTGAATTTGAGCCGGACGAAAGAGTTGTTTTTGTCTGCGATACCGACGATTATACGGGTAGCCTGATGATTTTCTTTGAAAACGGCAAGAGCGCGCGTGTTCCCGTTTCGGCATATGAGACAAAGCAAAACCGCCGCAAGCTGACAAAGGCGTATTCCGGTCTGTCGCCGGCAGTGACGTTCCTTGAGCTGAGAGAAGAGCGCGAGGTTGCGCTGTTTTCAACTGACGGACGGTGTGTTGTCATTACAACGGCATACCTTGAGCCGAAGACGACGCGCACGACGCAGGGCGTGCAGACAATGCGTCTGCGCAAAAACGCGCGGCTGAAATCCGCGGCTTTTGCGGAAAACACACCACTGGGGAGCACCAAGCGTTACCTTGCAAAGGCGATTCCCGCCTCAGGCGCGGAGCTTGCGCTGGAGGACAGGGGATATGAGCAGGGGACGCTGTGATTTTACGGCTAAGACCGCAACAATCTTGTAAAATCACACGGCATTTTATAACAAAACAACTCAACTGCCCTGCCGCACTTGCGTGTCAGGGCGGTTTTTGCTATTATAATTAGGCACGTTTGTGCACAAACGCGCAAAAAAATACTCACGGCGGGTGTTTTTTCGGGCTGTGCGGGTAATCCCCGTTCCCGGAACCAAGCCTGTCGGCGGTAAAACTAATATAAAGAAGGAAACAAAAAATGCCGGTAGTATCAATGAAAAACCTGCTTGAAGCAGGAGTACACTTCGGACACCAAACGCGCCGTTGGAATCCTAAAATGGGTCAGTACATTTATATGGAGCGCAACGGAATCTACATTATCGACCTGCACCAGACGGTTAAGTTTATCGACACGGCGTACAACGTCGTCAAGACAATCTCCGAAAACGGCGGCTCGGTTCTCTTTGTCGGCACAAAAAAGCAGGCGCAGGACGCAATCCGCGAGGAAGCCTCACGTATCGGGCAGTACTACGTCAATTCCCGCTGGCTCGGCGGAATGCTGACAAACTTCAAGACAATGCGCACGCGCGTTTCACGCCTTGCCCAGCTCCGCAAAATGGAGGAGGACGGGACGTTTGATATGCTTCCGAAAAAGGAAGTTATAAAGCTCACAAACGAAATTTCAAAGCTCGAAAAATATCTCGGCGGCGTTAAGACAATGGAAAAGCTGCCCTCCGCGCTGTTCATCGTTGACCCCGAGAAGGAGCACAACGCTGTTGCGGAAGCGCGCAAGCTCGGAATCCCGATAATCGCGATTGTAGACACAAACTGCGACCCGGACGAGATTGACTATGTCATCCCCGGAAACGACGACGCAATCCGCGCAATCCGCTTGATTTCCTCAGCTATGGCGTCTGCATTCTTAGAGGGCCGTCAGGGTGAGGACATTGTTGAACTTGAAAAAGAAGCAGCACCGGCGGAGATTGCTGTTGCGGCAGAGCCTGAGGTTGAAGCTGAAGCTGAAGCCGAAGCCGAAGCCGAGGAAGCCGCACCTGCTCAGGACGCTGCCGAATAGTCGGCGCTTAGATTAAGGAAAAGGAGAATTACTATGGCTTTTACAGCTGTTGATGTTAAGAATTTACGTGAAATGACCGGCGTCGGAATGATGGACTGCAAAAAGGCACTCGAGGCCTCCGACGGCGATGTTGATAAGGCGCGCGACTGGCTCCGCGAAAAGGGACTTGCCGCCGCACAGAAAAAGGCTGACCGTATTGCCGCCGAGGGAATCGCCTATGCGGACGTGTACGACGGCGTTGGCGTTGCGGTTGAAATTAACGCCGAGACGGATTTTGTCGCGAAGAACGAGAAGTTTGTTGACTTTGTAAAGGGTGTTGCGCAGACAGTCGCAACAGCCAATCCTGCCGATTTGGATGCGCTTTTTGCCGCGACATATCCCGGAACAAACCGCACCGTGCGCGAGCAGCAGCAGGAAATGGTGCTTGTTATCGGCGAGAATATTTCCATTCGCCGCTTTGCGCGCAAGGCGACCGGCACAAACATCGCTTACGTTCACGCCGGCGGCAAGATCGGCGTGCTTGTGAACCTCACACTTGAGGGAATCACGGACACGGCGCCCGCGCTTGAGCTTGGACGCGACATTGCAATGCAGATTGCGGCAATGCGCCCCCTGTACCTGACAAACGCGGAGGTTGAGGCATCTGAGCTTGATAAGGAGCGCGAAATTCAGCTGACGCTTGCGATGGAGGAAAACCGCGCTAAGGGCATTGATGAGGAGAAATCCCGCCAGATCGCCGAGAAAAAGGTTGCGGGTCGTATCAACAAGTTCTATGAGGAAATTTGCCTGCTGAACCAGCCGTTTGTCAAGGACGGCAAGCTCTCAGTCGGTAAGGTCGTTGAGGAAACCGCCAAAAAGCTCGGCGGCAAGATTGAAGTTAGCTCGTTTGTTCGCTTTGAAAAGGGCGAGGGAATCGAGAAGAAGCAGGAGAACTTTGCAGACGAGATAGCAAAGCTTGTGAAGTAACTCGGCAATTTAACACGCAAAGCAAAGCCCTCTGAATGTGAGTTCGGAGGGCTTTATTGTTGCCGGGAATATGCATACTTATGGTTTACAATGAATACGTTAACTGAGGTGCAGACCGGAAAAAGAAAAAGCCCTGATTCGCAACGAATCAGGGCTTTTTCCTCTTGGAGCTGGTATTCGGACTCGAACCGAAGACCTGCTGATTACAAATCAGCTGCTCTACCAACTGAGCTATACCAGCCTAATAGCAAAAGGGCGAACAATGAATAATACAAATCCATTGTAATACTCACTATTCACCATTTGCGGCTCTAAAAGCCGCATTTTGGAGCGGGCGACGAGGCTCGAACTCGCTACCTCCACCTTGGCAAGGTGGCGCTCTACCGGATGAGCTACGCCCGCACACCGTGCGGATTTTTTAGTTTGGGTTTTCCGAAAGCTGGTGGGAACAACAGGACTCGAACCTGTGACCCCCTGCGTGTAAAGCAGGTGCTCTAACCAACTGAGCTATGCTCCCGGGGTTCAGCCCATTGACTTGCGCAAGGCACGTCAAACAACCAAAAATAATTTTAGCAGACTAAGGCCGTTTTGTCAATAGGTAAATGCAAAAAAATGAAAGATTTGCACACGGAAATGTTTAACATTTTGCAAAAGCATTTTTTTACCGCGCAAAATGCACTTAATTAATATATAAGCTGTCACGAAAAAAGTCAAGTGAATAATTTGTGAACACAAACCGGCAGGACAAGTCAGCGCCGCAGGGAAGTGCAGCCGGGAGGCTTTAGTTCCTGCGGGCGGTGTTGAGGAATGACCCCGGGGAAGCATAGCTATATGCACGGAAAACCCGGCTGCTATAATATGCGTTTGTCCGCTGCCGATCTGCGAAACTTCTTGACAAAATGAAGAATATAGTATATTCTGTAACAATAGTTTAAAATGTCAGCCCAATGGTGCGACGGGGCTGATATTCTTTAGACGCAGCATATAAAGCTGAGGATTCGCGGTAAAATGGAAATTGCCATTTTATAAATTAATAAGAACACTATTTTAGGGGAACAGGTTAAGGAATGAAACGAACGGAAAAAATCATAGCCGGTACATATTTTGTATTTTGGATGAGCGTGCTGTTTTCGCAAACCGCGCTTGCGTATGTTGACCCGGCAACAACCGGAATGATTGTGCAGATAGTCGCCGGTATATTTATATCGCTCGGCGTCGTTATCGGCATTTTCAGACAAAAGGTTGTGCTGTTTTTCAAGGGTTTAAGTGTCCGCGCAACCCAAAAGAAAATCGAACGGCAGAAAAAAGACCAAGATAAGAAAGACCTATAAATACAATGAAGCAACACAAGGTTGATAATGCAATAATCTTAGCTGCCGGAATAGGAGAAAGAGCTGTTCCACTGACTATGGAGACGCCAAAAGGGCTTCTCAAGGTTTTTGGTGTGCCAATGCTGGAGCGGCAGATTGAACAATTGCTTGAAAAGGGTATAAGTGAAATAATTATTGTCGTAGGCTATATGAAGGAGTGCTTTGATTACCTTATCGACAAATACGGCGTCAAGCTTATTTTTAATCCGGAGTTCGCGTCAAAGAACAATCTTTCCAGCCTGTACTGCGTAAGAGAGCACCTTCGCGGAAGCTACTTGTTAATGTCGGACAATTACATAGAAAATAATATTTTCTCGCAGGAGGAAAGCGACAGTTGGTTTTCAGGTGTATTTTACAGCGGGAAGACAGAGGAGTGGGTTGTATCAGAATATACACAGGCAGGTGCAATACGAAGGATTGACATCGGAGGGGCGGACGCTTTTGCAATTCAGGGCCCCGCTTATTTTTCGCCCGAGTTCTCCGCTGTTTTCAGAGATTTTTTAGAAGAATACTACGCTAAAACCGAAGCAATAGACTATTATTGGGAGCATATCCTAAAGCTTGAGACAGAAAAGCTTCCGCCTATGTTTATCAAGGACACAACAGGCAATGTGCACGAATTTGAAAACCTTGAGGAGCTTCGGCAATACGACAGATCTTATTTTACAGAAACGAATAACCGGGTGATTGCAAAAATTGCGGAGGTGCTCAGCTGCTCTCACGGCGATATACACGATATTTCTGTTGTAAAAACCGGAATGAACAACCGATCGTTTAAGTTCTATATCGGCGATAAACCGTACATTTTCAGAATGCCCGGTGCGGATATGAGTAAATTAGTAGACCGGGAAATTGAAAAGCAGGCATACGACAAGCTGGCAGAATCGAATATCACAGATAAAACCGTGTATTTTGACGGGAAAACCGGAATAAAGATTTCTGAATTTCTGGAAAACTCCCGTATGGCGGACTGCGCAAGCGATGAGGACCTGAAGCTGTCAATGCAAAGTGTGCACTTGTTTCACGACCAAAATGTCGTACTGACCACAGACAGAACAATTGAAACCGAAACCTACCGGTATATCGACCTGGCAAACGAACTGAACGCCATAAGATTTTCGGATTTTGATGAAATACTGCTTAAAATGCAAGAGCTTTTTGAGATTAAGAAAAAGCTCGGCATAAAAGAAGGCTTGTGCCACGGCGACTACGCGCACGTCAATATCCTCATCCTGCCGGATGGCAGAGCGAAGATTATTGACCTTGAATTCGTTATAAACTGCGACCCGATTCTTGATGTGTCAATGTATGCAATATTCGCGGAGTTTGAGCGTGAGCGAATTGACCTGTGCCTTGAGTATTATCTCGGCAGAAAACCGACGAGGGAAGAACAGTTCAGGCTTTATCTGTATGTTTCCCTGAGCGCGTTCCGCTGGGCAATTTGGGCGGAATATAAGCAGGCAGGCGGCTCTGAATTCGGAGACTATACGCTGACACAGATTCGATTCGCAAAAGATTACTACAACATTCTAAAAAAAGAATTTCCGGAGTTTTTCAATGACTGAATTTGATAAAGAGGCGATTCGGCGAATCGAAGAAATAGAAAAAAACAATGCTGAGCCGCACGAATTTAAGAAGCTTGACTATATTATTGCAGGCATTGTTGCCGTAGTCGGGATTGCACTGTTTATTATAGGAAGATAACAAATGAGCAAAACCAATGAAAATGACGCAAGTCTCGGCATTTTGCCGGTTCTGCGGCACGAGAAAAAGTACAACTTTGTTGATACGCTGCTTGTAACAAGCAGCTATGGGATAGCGACATGGTGTTACGCGCAGGGCGCGTTTATGGCAGAGGGTCTGAGCTTCTGGCAACTGCTGCTTAGTATTTTCGCCCCCGGCATTGCGGTTCTCGCCATTTGCTGCTTGCTTGTCGTCTATTCTGTAAAAACCGGCATAGACTATTGGGTGTGGCTTAAAACGCTGTTCGGCGAAACCGGGTTTAAGGTAATTTGCGTACTAGTTGTTGTAATGCAGGTGCCCTGGTTTGCGATAAACGCAAATATTTTCGCCTCGTCTGCAACAAATATGCTGGGAGCCTTTGGGATACCCACTCCGGCGCTGTTCAGCAAGGTTTACTCGCTTATTCCGATTGCTTTGGGCGGGTTTATCGCGGTTGGCGGCGCGGCTGTTATGAAATGGTCGAGCCGTGTTATGGTCGGAGCACTTCTGCTTGTTGCGGCCATATTGTTTGTTGTGGCTATAAGAGCGGTATCTGTAGACAGCATTATTAACTTTGCGCCGGAGACAGTGAGCACGAGGAAATATATGCTCAGCACAGAAGCATGCCTGGGCTTTGTGGCGAGCTGGACGACGAGCCTGACGGTTCTGCCGCGGCTGTGTAAAACGCAGAAAGGCGGGTATTGGGGGACGTTTTTAAGCATTGGAGTTGTCGCGCCGCTTTTCATTTTGCTTGGCGGTGTTTTAGCGATAGTTATGTTTCTGAAAACCGGAGTCTTTGAATCTGATATTGCAAAAATTCTTGTCACACTCGGCGGGAGCGGACTTTCCCTTTTAACGCTTGTAATAGTGTTCTTCGCCAATATCGGAACCGCCGGCGTTGGAACCTACAGCTACGGCATTGTTGCAAAATCAGCTTTCCCGAAATTATCGTTCAAAATGGCTATATTGCTGCACTGCGTGTTAACGGCGGTGCTCGCGATGACCGATACGATAACGGCGTATTTCGCTACATACCTGTCATATTCGGCTTATCTCTATCTTGCCATAATGGGCTTGTTCTTTGCTGACTTTTTTATCATACGAAAGCAAAAAATATCCCTGCGCGGAATTTACGGGCTTGACCCAAACAAGCCGTACCGGTACACCGGCGGGTTTAACATTGTCGGTTTTGTCTGCCTTGTCGCATCGTTCGCCGCCGGAAGCCTTATTTACGCGCCAATGACGGCAAATGTACTCAGCCCGATATTTGACTATACGACAGCAAGCTTTTTTGTGTTCGTGCTGAGCTTTGTCCTGTACGTGTTAGTCAACCAAATACCCGCAATCAAAAAATATACTCTCCGAGAGGGATAAAGCTTGTTCAGCTCCATCTTTTACGCACCCATAGAATTTTTCGGCAGGCTGACCGGTAGCTTAGGCTTATCGGTCATCCTGTTTACTGTTCTGTCAAAAATCGTTCTTTTTCCGATTTCGCTCATCTCGCAAAAAAACTCAATCGTTATGGTTAAGCTAATGCCTGAGATTGACGATCTGAAGCAGCGCTATGAGTCAGATCCAAGCGCACTTCTGCGAGAGCAGAAGATTTTATACAAAAGAGAGCATTACAGCTCTATAAAGGCAGTTTTGCCGCTGCTCATTCAAATTCCGATAATCATCGGCGTTATCGGCGCGGTAAACCGTGCCTGTGCCAATATAGACGCGTTTGATTTCGGATTTTTGGGGCTTGACCTTTCTCTTGTGCCGTCGTTTTCATCAAAGCTCATACTAATCCCGATACTTGCCGTTTTGTCGGCTGTCGTGATGTGCGTTGTGCAAAATGTGTATAATGTCGTTTCGAGGGAACAGGGCTTTTTCGGCAAGTGGGGAATAACGATATTTCTTGCCGCATTCTCGGGGTACTTTGCGTTTGTATGTACGGCGGGAGTCGGGCTGTACTGGATTGCGGGCAATGTTCTGAGCATTGTCGTGACGTTCTTATGCAACCTTGTGTACAACCCTAAAAAGTATATTGACTACGAAAACCGCTCAATCCGCCCGAAGCTTACGCGGGAAGAAAAGACTGCGGCAAAGCAGCAAAAGCGCGTTGCAAAGCTGCGCGAAAACGAGGACGTGAAGCGGTTCTTTTCTATTGACAACAAGCGCCTTGTGTTTTACTCGGAGGCAAGCGGCTTCTACAAGTATTTTCAGCCGTTTATCGAATACATACTCGACAACTCCGACATTGATATTTACTACGTAACAAGCGACACAAACGACCAGGTTTTCGGGATTGCACGGGAGCACTTTCACACCTTTTACTGCGGGCCGATGGGCTTTATCACGCTTGCGATGAAGCTGGACTCCGATATTGCGGTTATGACGCTGCCTGACCTTGACAAGTATCATATTAAACGCTCAATTGTTAAAAAAGACATTGATTACATATACATAGACCACGGAATGGGCAGCTATCATCTGTGTCTGCGCGAGGGTGCGCTTGACCGGTTTGATACTATTTTCTGCTACGGCAAAAACCACAACGAAGAGGTCCGCGCGACCGAAAAATATTACGGCTTGCCGGAAAAAAAGCTTGTTAATGTCGGCTTTCCGCTGATTGACAAGCTTACTGAAGATTATAAGAAAATTCAAAACGTAAAAAACGAAAAGCCTCAAATTCTGATTGCGCCGTCCTGGCAAAAAGACAATTTGGGTGAGCTTTGTCTGCAGGAAATTATACGCTCGCTTTCCGGCAACGGGTATGAGATAACTTTTCGCCCTCACCCGGAGTTTGTAAAGCGCTTTGCGGGCAAGATGAAACAGATCACTGAATTTTGCGCGCAGTTTGACGACGTTACCGTTCAGACTGATTTTTCTTCAAACTCAACAGTGTATACGTCGGACGTTGTAATAACCGACTGGTCAAGTATAGGGCTTGAGTTCTCACTGGCGACAAAAAAACCGACGGTATTCGTGAATACGCCGATCAAGGTAATGAATCCGAACTACAAAAAAATAGGCATAGAGCCGATGGAGCTTTGGTCTCGCAGCAAGGTCGGTGAAAGCATAGATGTTGATAAGGTGAGTGAAATAAACCTGCTTATCGAGACGCTGCTCGCAAATCCGCAAAAATATAAATCACAAATAGAAGATATTCTCACGAACCATATGTACAATTTAGGAAACACCGCACGGGTTGGTGGAGAATACATCATCGCAAAGGTAAATGAAAAAAATGCAGAATCACAAGACTAAACCTTTTATATCAAAACGTCCGAAATCCAGAATTATTTCGGCTTTACTTCTGGCGCTGGCGCTTTCTTTTACGTTCGCGTTTTTTGTGCCGGTCGAGATTTATATACGCAATCAAAGAGATTTTGTAATCGGCTTTTCAAACGTAGCGGTGCCGATGTTTATTGTGGCGTTAATTGCTGCGGCGGTCATATTCGCCGTGCTGTTTTTACTGCCGGAAAAAATCTACAGGGTATTCTCTTGTCTGGGACTCGGGCTGCTGCTTGCCTCCTACGTGCAGCTGCTGTTTCTAAACGGAGACATGAAAGCGCTGACCGGAGACGATGCGGGGTACGGAGAGCTAACGTCGGGGCATATCACAAACGCGGTAATCTGGACGGTGATATTTTTGCTGCCGCTGCTGCTCCTTATTCGGGTGAAAAAGAAAACGTCCAATGAAAAAAGCGCGGTTTTCGGCAGCGGAAAGCTTGCGGCAGCGCTGGCGGGGATTATGTTTGCAATGCAACTCGTCGGCTTTGGGTCGGCGTATTTTTCAACAGAGCTGATTCCGTATGTGAGCGAGGCGGAATATTTTTCGTTTGAACCGCTTACGCACCTGTCAAAGCAAAATAATATAGTAGTGTTTCTTGCGGACCGCTGCGGAGCCGACGTTTTCAGCGAGACGCTGGAGCGGTATCCCGATCTGTATGAGGAGCTTGACGGCTTTACATTTTACAGCGACAATATGTCAGTTTACGCAAAAACATTTCCGTCGGTCGCAAATATGCTGACGCATCAAGAGTTTGTTGATGGGAAATCAATTGCCGATTATTTAGATAAGGCGTGGTCGAAACGCACCTTTATAGACGAATTGCATGACAACGGGTTTAATGTAAGTCTGATATTAGACAAGCTCACAAGCTACAACACGATAGCGCAGCTGACCGGAATTGCGGATAATATCGGCAGCTCAACCGACGCGACAAGACTGGTTTACGTGGGGAAACCGAGCATAACCTATGATATGCTGAAGATGTCGTTCGGAAAGTTGCTTCCGTACCTGCTGAAGGAATATTTCCTCCGCACAATCACCTCTGTATTTTCAAACGACTTTTTTGATTTCAGCAACACGGAGGCTCAAACCATATCGAAGGCAATAGGACTTTACTCAGACTTAAAGTTTTATAATTATATAACGAAAAATAAGGCAAGCGCAGATTCCCGCACTAAAACCTTCAGCTTCGTGCATCTTACCGGTTCTCATGATAATCATACGGAGCTTTCGGTTCTGTATCCCGGCTTTGACGCGGATACGCAGGAGCTGACCGTATACACCACAACGCGCGGCACCTTTTCTCTTATCAACGCATATTTGGCTCAGTTGAAAGCCCTAAATGTCTATGACAATACAACAATCATTATCCTCGCGGATCATGGATACGCCGATCTTGGCAAAGCGGCGCTGCTGATAAAGCCTCAGAACGCAACCGGAAGCCTGCAAGTAAATTCAGACGCAAGCCTTTCAAATGCCTATTTTGCGGCGAGCATACTTGAAGCTGCCGGCATTGATACTGACGCATACGGCGCATCATACTTTGATTTGTTAGCGAGCGGGGAATATCCGCCGCGTCTGTTTTCTGAGGTGTACTGGTGGAGTGATAATGCCGAAGGCAAACCGATAAACAATTCGCAAACCTGGAAGATAACCGGAGACGCAAACGACGGGAACAACTGGGAAGCAATAGAGTAACAGCAGAGTAAAAATAAACATCAGGTTAGCGATAAGCACAAAGTATAGCACCGCATTTATTTGACAGTACGATGTACGAAACAAATGCGGTGCTTTCAGCATTGCCGGGATTCTTTGAGCAAACAAAAAACCATCTATTGAAACTCCTTGAGTTATCAATAGATGGCAAGTCTGTGGTACGCCCGGAGGGATTCGAACCCCCGACCTCTTGGTTCGTAGCCAAACACTCTATCCAGCTGAGCTACGGGCGCACAAAATTCCTCATTTCGAAGAAAGATTTTGCTGTTTTTTTACCTTGCCGCAAGGTGAGGTTGGTGGGAGATGGTGGATTCGAACCACCGAAGGCGGAGCCAACAGATTTACAGTCTGCCCCCTTTGGCCACTCGGGAAATCTCCCACAAAAGACAGTAAAAAGCGAGAAAATATGCGCTTTCTCTTTTCGGCAATAATTTCTTACTTTTTACGCTTGCCCGAAAGGGCAAGAATGGTTGCGGGGGCAGGATTTGAACCTACGACCTTTGGGTTATGAGCCCAACGAGCTACCGAGCTGCTCCACCCCGCGATAATGTGACGGACTTTCGTCCGTCATAAAAAATGGTGACCCGTACGAGAATCGAACTCGTGATTCAGGCGTGAGAGGCCTACGTCTTAACCGCTTGACCAACGGGCCGAAAATGAGGGTATTTTGCGTTGCAATTTAAGTATGGTGCGAGAGATGGGACTTGAACCCACACGCCAATGACACACGCCCCTCAAACGTGCCTGTCTACCTATTCCAGCACTCTCGCACAATAACCAATATGCGCTAACTTAAAGTGCTTTATTATTATACTGGTTCGGAGTGCGTTTGTCAATAGGTTTTTATCTGGAAAGCACTGGTAAATAATGCTACAATTAATGTCCGGGATTTTTGCAATACTACTATTACAGGCAACACACTTGGAGGATAACGCTATGTTTTTTAAGAAAAACCGCCGGGACAAAAAGCCCGCGCAGACGCAGAACGCCGCGAATTCACGCTTCAAAATGGATGTGGATATGGCAACTAACGTATTTATAAAGCAGGGCACATACGAGCAGTCTACAGGCGCACAGAACGCGGTGTTTTACACCAAGCTCACATAATAGGCGCTTTTGAGGGCGGAAGGTAAAAAAACCGAGGGAAATGAATCCCCTCGGTTTTTTGTATTTGGATTCAATTCGCCCGGGGCGAATTTTTTTGGTGCGGTGGCGTGGCGCACAGTGCTGTGTTGGCGGAGCTTCGCCACGCTTCGGACGGCTTGCGTTTTGCCGCTTCTGCCCTATGCGTTCAGGGGGATTAAGTCCTCCGGTGCTGCGCTTACTTTGATTGCGTCGCCGACCTCGTATTCTCTTGCGCCGTCCCTTGCGGGCGGGAGCTTTAATGTCAGCTCACCGCCGCCTTTTGTTGTGAGATACAGCGTTACCTCAGAGACGTCGCGGATTACCCGCGATATTTGCGCGTCAATCTCATTTACGGAACCGCCGCCGCTGATTTTGACAAAATGGCTCCTTATTCCGACCGTGTCAGCCGATTCGGGAAAGGTTTCCGGCACTGCCAGCAGTACTTCGCCCCAATTGAGCGCTTTTATAACAGCAGGCGACACACGCTCAAGTCTTGAGAAGCTGCGCATTCCGGACAAAAGCGCGGCGGAGACCGTCTCAGGTCGCCTGAAAACGTCCCTTGTAGGTCTGCTGTCGTGACCGTGTCCGTTTTCCAGAACGCAGATGTTTTCGCAAATGTGCGCAACCTCGTCCCGCGAGTGCGAGACAAAAACTGCCGGGTTCGGATACTCCTTCAAAAAGTCAATAAGCTCAAGCTCTATTGTTGTGCGCAAATGAGCGTCCAGAGCGGACAGCGGCTCGTCAAACAGCAGCAGCTCCGGCTCTGATGCGAACATACGCGCCAGGGCGCATCGCTGGCGCTCACCGCCGGAGAGCTTGCGCGGATAAGCGTCCCGCCTGTAGGCTATGCGCATTCTTTCAATCCACAGCTCGGCCTTTTCGCGGCGGAGCGCGCCGGTTTCGCGAATGCCGCTTTCGACGTTTTGCAGAACTGTCATATTCGGGAAAAGCGCGTAGCTCTGAAACAAATATCCGACATTTCGCAGTCTCGGCGGCAGATTAACGCGCTTTTCGCTGTCGAACAAAACGCGCCCGTTCAGGACGATTCTGCCCTTGTCGGGTTTTAGTATCCCCGCGATACAGCGAATTGTCATACTCTTTCCGCAGCCGGACACTCCGAGAAGCCCAAGCGTCTCGCCGTCATTTACCGAAAATTCCGTGTCGAGCGAAAAGCCCGGCACTTTTTTCTTAATCGAAACCTCAAGCATCAGACCTTTTTCCTCCCGCGATTCTCAACAAAGTTCAGCGCGATGAGCACCACCGCCGAGATTGCGATGTTAACGCCCGCCCACGTGTAGGCTTCGGCGTCATTGCCTGCGCGCCAGAGCTGATACACAGTCGTTGAGATTGTCGCCGTTCTGCCGGGCGTGTACCCCGCAAGCATACTTGTCGCGCCGTATTCGCCGAGTGCGCGGGCGAACGCGAGGATTGCCCCCGCGATTATCCCTGCCTTTGCGTTCGGCACCGTAACGCGCCAGAACACCCAGGAGCCGCGCTTGCCGAGAGTTCTCGCCGCGTCCTGAATATCACCGTCAACCGACGAAAAAGCCCCCGCGCAGGCTCTGTACATCAGCGGAAACGCGACGACCGCGCCGGAGAATATCGCTGAGTACCATACCATAGCGAGCTTAATGCTTGTCAGCGACCCGATAATGCCGCGGGGACCGAAAATCTTCAGCAAAAAAAAGCCTATTACGGTAGGCGGCAGGACGAGCGGAAGCGTTAAAACAGCGTCAAAAATACCCCGAAGGGCGGCCGGCATTTTAGCCGCCGCCCTTGCGAGGTAGATCCCGAGTATAACCGCGAGTGCGGCGGATATTACCGCGACACGCAGCGAATTCCAGAGAGGAAACAGATCCAAGGCGTTCCTTTAGCCGAGAGGAGCAAAGCCTGCGTCGGTCAGTATCTTCTGTGCCGCAGGCGTCTTCAAAAACGCGAGGAACGCATCGGCCGCAGCCGTGTTCTTTGCGCCGATGAGCGCCGCCGCCGGGTAGACAATCGGGGTTTTCAGCGTGCCGTCCGGTGCGGAGGCGACGACCTGGAGCTTCTGCGCAACAGCGTCTGTTGCGTACACAACGCCGCAGTCAGCCACGCCCTCTTTGACCCACGCCGCAACTTCCTTGACGTTTGCGCCGAAGGTTATGCGTGACTGCATATCGTCCCACACGCCCATTGCGGTGAAGATTTCCTCCGAATACGCGCCGACAGGCACGTCCGCGCCGCCGAGGGCAATTTTCTCGGCCGCGGCCGCGTCCTCAAACGTCAGGATGTTCTTCGGGTTGCCGTCCGGCACGACGAGCGCGACCTTGTTCTCAAGCAGGTCAAATCGCGTCGCTGTGTTGACAAGTTCTTTTTCGGTAAGGGCGTTCATCTGCTTTTGCGCGGCGGAAACAAAAAGGTCTGCCTCTGCGCCCTCTTCAATCTGCGTCTGGAGCGTGCCCGACGAGTCGAACGTGAAGATGACGTTAACGCCCGGGTTCGCCAGCTTAAACTCCTCGGCGATTGCGGTCAGCGACTCCGTCATGCTCGCGGCGGCGAACACAATCAGGTCGCCCGAAAGCGCTTCAGGTGCGGCGGATTCCTCCGGCGGAGTTACGGATTCAACCGGCGGCGCTTCTGACGGCGTGGGTGTCGGCGCGGGTGTGCTTTTGCAGGCAAACAGCGCAAAAGCGAGTACCAGCGCAAGCGAAAGAGCAAGTGACTTTTTGAAAATTGACTTCATTTTTTCTCCTACATATGTGTTTATTACGGCAACAACCCGAAAAAACAAAATCCTGCTGACGCAGGACGGGAAAACACAAGGCAAAAGCCCTTATTTACCATCCCTTTGCAATATCGGCGGACTGCGCGGTTTCCCGTCGCAGCCCCGTGAACAGGTTTTGTTCAGGCGCGAAAGCCTTGGGCATAAGGTTATACCTTTAGGCAGAACGCGCTTCAGGAAGAAGCTGTTAAAACCATTGTAATACAATAAAAGGTCTGTGTCAAGAGGGCGAAAAAGCTAAAATTACCGTGAATTTCGGCGCGGCATTGTGCAAACAGCGAGAAGAACGGGAGGATACAGGAGGTATTTATACTGCTTGTGGTGGGGGATTACATACCGTAACGTTTTTTTACATAGTCTGCGGTTTTGGATAGGTCTGTGTATGCTGCGCTTTCGTTTATGCCGAGGAGATCCAGTTCTTCGCGGATACGCTCCTTTTTTGCAGCGTCAATGACAAGCCGCATTGGTTGTAGGTTTTGAAACTCGTATTCAAATGTAACCTCGTGATTCCAGGTAACATTTCGAGTCTTAGTTGGCAGTCCATATAATATGAATGCACCATCCTGCCGCTCTATATGCGTATTGTTTTTCTGCGGTATGTAAATTACAGAGTTTAGCAGGTCTTTTGGTTTAATGCGCGGTTCAAATGATGGTTGAACCTTGCGTATCTCTGTGAAAAAACGCTGTAGTGCAACGTTTTTTGTATACAATTCCTTTGGGAATTCCTTTTTTTCAATATGCTCATTTGCGAGTATTGTAAGTGCTCCTTTATCTATGCCCGTCAATTGCGGAAGAATCGAGAGCATTGTAACAGTGTCGCTGTAACAGTTTTTTATTTCGTCTGCTGCCGGGTCAAAAATGCTCAAAAATCCGTCTTCATCGTTATCTTTTTCACAGGCAAAATACAGAGCCATAAGGGCGTTGCCTGTAATATCCAAAAGCCTTGTAGGAACTCCGTAATGCTGCATTTTTGAGAGGACATCACCCGGACGTGAAAGCGCAGAAAATTCCTGCGGCCGTTCTGAGATAACATCAAAGAAGATTTTGCGTTCTTGATTACAAAGATAAAGAGCTAATTTTTCTGACTCTTTAAGATATTCGATGTCTTTTTTGCGCATAATAGACGGAATCCTCAATTCGTGATACATTGTTTCGCCTCGAAAAAAGAATCGTCTATTGTGTTTTCTTGCATTTGCAAGTGTTGATATGCGACCAATGAAGTCCGATACCGAGTCAACATAATCACTATAATTGAAGATAAAATGTTCTACATTCTCTTTCAAGTCATATTCGGTGTTGCCAATGTACACGATTGCATGTTGAAAAAACGAATTGACATCACCTGAACGACCATCAACAGCAAGATACCCATCAGCGAGTATTTTTTCTGAGAGCCGTAATGCTTTAATTTCTGAAAAAGAATCAGCCTTGCAATGTATAATAGGAGCGCTTATTGTTAAGTCGAGGTTTTTGCAGCCGGAGAATGCCGCTGAACCGATATTCATGACAGACATCGGAAGCGTAAGCTTTGGTAGTCTGCAACAATTTTCGAATGCCATTTCGCCAATGCGGGTAACAGAATGGGGGATAAGAATTTCGGATAGGTATTCACAGCCCGAGAACGCTGCCTCATTAATGCTGGTAACGGAATTGGGAATGGTGACTTTAGTTAGGCTTGAGCATTTATTAAACGTTAACGCATAAATAACTGAGACCGAATCGGGGAGAGAAATTTTGGTTAATCTTGAGCATCCCGAAAACGCGCCGTAGCCAACGTGGGCGACAGAATTAGGTATCTTAATTGAAGATAGGTTTGTGCAGCCCAAAAATGCCAAATCACCAATGGTGGTGACAGAATTGGGTATAGTGATTTCGGATAGCCTTGAGTAGCCACGAAACACCCCCTCGCCAATTTCCACAACCCCGTCCGGCACCACCACAACCGCGTCAGTACCAAGATACTTAACCAACACCCCATCTTCAATCAAAAAATCACTCAAATCCGACATAACACACTCCTCCTATAACCCCTACTCCTCCAATATTACCCCAAATTCCCGAAAATGTCAACACTTCCGCACCCCTCACGCGCACAAAAAAGCCGGGGGAGCTTCCTCCCCCCCGGCTTCGTTCATTTCCGCACCGCTAATGCACTATCTTCCACACGTCCGACACAAGCACCACCACCATCAGCGCAAGCAGCAGCAGCATTCCGATTGCGTGGACGTACCCCTCATATTTCGGGTTAACGGGGCGGCGGCGCACCTTTTCAATCGCCCACGTTATCGGCAGCGCGAAAACGCGCCCGCCGTCCAGCGCGGGAATAGGCAGCAGGTTCATCACGGCAAGGTTGACCGTGAGAAACGCCGCGATTGTAAACGCCTGACGAATGCGGTTGGACAGAGAAACCGCGAATACCTCGCCTGTCTCCGAATCTGTCTGTATCGGCTTTCCTGTTTCGTTGATAATATCGACAATTCCGATGGGACCGGACAGGTCGGAGAACTTTGTCTCGCCGGAAAAAATCATCTCAAGTCCAAGGCCGACAAGGCGCACATCGTTCCACGTGTCGTAAAAGGCATGCGTTATCTTGCCGCCGAGCGTCACCGGTATGACCGTAAAGGACAGGCCGAACCGTTCGACTAAGTTCCCTTTTTCGTCATGAACCGGGACCTTTCTCAGCGCAAAATCCTTGTAGGTGAGCTTTTTGCCGTCCCGCACAAGCACGAGGTCAACCACGCCGTCCGCGCCGCTCGGAATTGCGGTAAACACATTGAAATCAGGTATATAATACACGCGCTTGTCGTTGATTGAATAGATCTCGTCGCCGACCTGAATGCCGCTGTCTCCGCCGACAACAGACCAGTCTGATATTGCGGTGACCGTAGGCTTTACGTACACCTCGCTATTGTCGGTAAGGTTCAGCACGGCGATGATAACAAACCCGGTGATGAGGTTCATAAAAGCGCCGGCAACAAGGATAACGGCGCGCGCGCGGCGTGTTTTCGCCGAAAACGAGCGCGTTTTGTCAAACGGCTTGACCTCCTCCGCCTTTTCCTCGCCCTGCCCGTTCGCCGTAACTCCGGCAACGGCGACGGGGTTGCCGTCCGCGTCAGCATCCTCGCCCTGCATAACGCACGCGCCGCCAAAGGGCAGCAGGCGAATCGCGAAAACGGTCTCCTTGCCTTTTTTTGACCAAATTTTCGGCCCCATACCGAAAGCGAACTCCTCCACCTTAACGCCGGCACGCACGGCGGCGATATAGTGACCAAGCTCGTGGATAAATATAAAAAAGCTGAATATTAAAATTGCAAGTACTATGAACATTTTTATCCTGTAAAAGCGCAGTTGACCCGCGCGTGAAATACTGAAATACGCCGAACACGCATTACTATTATATGCCCAAAGCATAGCATAAATCCACAGGTTAGTCAAGGCGAGAAGGAAATATTCACGAAAGGTTTACGAAAATGACACTTCGTTTTTTGGTTAGTACTGAGGTTTGAGGGGCTTCGCGTCTGTAGGGGACGCTGCCCTCAGCGTCCCTTGTGGCGGTTGCGCAGGTACTTTCGGCGGACGTAGGGGCAGCAACCTGCCGCCCGCCGTATGTCGGCGCGGATTCTCCACGGCGCAGACCGTAGGGGCGACCGTCCCGGTCGCCCGTCGTTTGCTTCGCCGCTCTGTTTTGCTTTTATTCGGGTGCAACCGTTGACCTGCGGCGCAGGTTGCGGTGTTTGAAATTGCGGCGAAGCTTGGCAGCTTCGCGCAGCAGAGCGCCTACGCGGCGGGCGGTTACTTTTTCCGCTTCGCCGGAAAAAGTAACCAAAAAGGGGCGACTTCTTTAGAAGAAGCAATCTTTTTTTATACGGGAACTGCGGCGGGGCAATGGTGATTGTGCCTATCCACGCGACGTATTGCGGTGGAGTGCGCGAATGCTTGCGCACCGCCGCACACAGGGTCAAAGCCTGTCACGGCGTTGGCGTTTCGGGTAAGGCTGCAACTTACCGCGAGGTGTCTGCGGGTGCCAACCGGAAGGCCTGTGTTGCTACGATTGCTGCCGCGTGTTGTGCGGCAATGTGGTGCGTGTCCCGACGCGGCGGGTATTGTTGTTTCGGTGGGTACGAACTTGCGGTTCAAGGCAATGCCCCGTTACCACAACAATCTCCGTAGGGGACGGCGTCCCCGACGTCCCTTGTCTTGTTTTGCCGCAGACTTTTGCGTCAGACTATTGCACCCTGCTACGTGGGTGCGGCGGGTGCATCCGTCTGCCTCCGCGCTTTGCGCGTCGGGACACGCACCTTATTGCCCGCCGCAACAGCGCAGGGCGCGGTGCGGGATGGCTTCGCCAAATTCTGGTTGCCACCCGCCGATACCTACTGCTTGCACATAGGGCACAAGCCCGTCATTCGGCAGTTCTGTCAGGGTTCGGACGCACGGACACCTACACTTGCCGCACCGCGACTGCCTAAGCCCAAAAGCGGCTTCTTTGGTTCCTTTCTTGCCAAGACAAGAAAGGAACCGCCCGCCGCGCAGGCGCTCAGCAGTGCAGCGAGGCGAAGCTTCGCCACAATTACAAACACCGCAACCACGGCGCACAGCTGCACGCACCAAAGTCAAAGAAACGCCCCGCCCAAACGAAAACCGCCCATCGGCGCACTCCCGAACCAAGACAAGAAAGTAACCGCCCGCCGCGTAGGCGCTCAGAAGAGTGGCGAGGCGCAGCTTCGCCCTAATTACAAAAACCGCACCCGCCGGCGCACAGCTGAACGCACCAAAATAAAAGCAAAAACAAAACGCCAACCACCGCCATAAAAAACAGCCGCAAAAACACAAAAAGCAGAGCCGCGGGGCAACACCTTGCCGCGAACCCCCACAATCCCATTATTTGCCATATCAATATTACTTGACTTTGGTATTGCCCAAAGGTTATAATAAATGTGTATGAATTATTAGAAGCCGAAAGGCAATGAACGGGCAGGTGAAAAAGACGTTTATTTCACGTGCGTGGCTCAGCGCTTTAGGCAAAAAGAAATTTTCTTTTGCAGGAGGAAAATTAAAGAATGGCAAGAATTACGACGGCCGATCCAAAAATCGTGGCTCCGGCGGTAGCTGACTTCTTGGCCTCATATCCGGGAGACCTCATATGTGCGAGGCAGCTTTGGTATGAAGGGCTTGAGGGACACGGAATCGCAAGCCCTGAAATGGTTGCGGCAATAGAAGCGGGAATTGCTGCCGTGCCGGGCTGGGTCAGTGTAGGCGACGTGAGGTACGAAAAATTCGGCGCGCAGAACAGCTACGCGCTGAAAAAGTAGGGGGCAAACAATGGCGAACAAGCTTATGGTACAGCATATGTTCAAGGTCAACGGAAGATACCGCACGCCGGAGGGCAAGACGTTAAAAGTCGTCCTGTCTGAGGTGTACAATCTGCGCTGCTTTGAGCTGGACGAAAAAGGCAATATGACAGGCCCGATGATTAAGATTCACCCTGAAAGTGAACTTGCGTCGAAGCTCGTCTATTTGGACTGAGGAGGCAGGGAACATGGCAGAAAGAATTACTCATAGTATTTGCGTCGGCGGAGCGATTGCGATTCACTCGGAAAACGGCGTCATCCGCCGTATCCGCCCGATTATCTTCCGGGACGACGACCCGAAGGGCTGGGTTATCAAGGCGCGCGGACGTGAATTCACGCCGAACCGCAAGACACAGCCTGCGTTTATCGCGCTGACGGAGAAAAACCGTACATATTCGTACGACCGTATCCGTTACCCGATGATCCGCGAGGATTTTGTTGAAACGCACGACGGGCAGAACCGCAACACAGAAAACCGCGGCAAGTCCGGCTATCGCAGGGCAAGCTGGGACGAGGCGCTTGACCTTGTCGCGCGTGAGATTAAGCGGCTGCACGCGGCATACGGCAAGGAGACAATTACCGCCTGTACAAGCTCGCACCACTCGTGGGGACTTGTGGGCTACAAGCTCTCGACCTTTGCGCGCTTTTTCCGTATGATGGGGTACACAGAATTAAAGGACAACCCGGACTCCTGGGAGGGCTTTACCTGGGGCGCGCCGCACACCTACGGCTACTACTGGCGTCTCGGCGGCACAGAAGCGTTTGACCTGCTTGAGGACGCGCTCCAGAACGTCGAAACAATGATTATGTGGTCACATGACCCGGACACAACGCGCGGCGGCTATGCCGGAAACGAGTCTGTTCTCTGGCGGCAGTGGCTTTGCGAATTAGGCGTGCAGTTTATCTATATAGACCCGCTGAACAACTTTTCCTCCGTTAAGCAGGCGGCAAAGTGGTTCGGACCCCGCCCTGGAACGGACGCGGCGCTTTGCGAGGGCATTGCGCATGTGTGGCTGACCGAGGGGCTTTACGACAAGGAGTATATCGCCAAGCACGCGCACCGTTTTGATGAGTGGGCGGCATATATCCTCGGCAACGGCGTTGACCGTATCGAGAAAACCCCGCTTTGGGCAGAGCGTGAAACAGGCATTCCCGCAGCGGATATTAGGGCCTTAGCCCGCCGCTGGGGCACAACCAAAACAATGGGCGGTTCGGGACTGCGCGGCGGTTTCGGCGGCGTTTGCCGTACCGCTAACGGCACGGAATTTGCGCGCCTTATGGTTCAGCTCTTTGCGATGCAGGGAATGGGCAAGCCGGGACAGAACGTCTGGGTTGCGACAACCGGCGCGCCGATGGACTATAACTTCTGGTTCGGCGGCTATTCTGACCCGCTGTCTCAGATTGCAAACCAGCCTGTGGCGGACGTTACGGCGGTTAACCCCGTAACACAAAAGCTGTATCGCCCCAATGTGCCGGACGCAATTCTTGACGGGCATTATGAGTGGTACGGAGAGGGCTTCTGCGGCGGCGGACTTGACCTTGAGTTCACCGAGCACATTTATCCCGAACCCGGCTACAACAAGGTACACTGCTTCTGGCGCTACGGCGGCACGTTTATGGGCAGTATGCTGGACACAAACAAGTGGATTAAAATGTATCAGTCGCCGGAGCTTGAGTTTGTCATCAACCAGGACATTCATTTCCACGGCGAGGCGCGCTTTGCGGACGTTATTCTGCCTGCGTGCACAAACCTTGAGCGGTATGACATCGGCGAGATGTGCAACTCCGGAAACGGCGGCTATCAGTCGCACTCGCAGACGGGTAACTCGTGGCAGATCGTCGTGTTTCAGGACAAGGCGATTGAGCCGCTGTGGGACTCAATGTCAGACTATTGGATTTTCTCACAGGTGGCCGAGCGGCTGGGCTGGGGAGATAAGTTCACCGAGGGACGCACCGAGCTTGACTGGTGCCGTCGCCTTTGGGAGAAGTCAGACCTTTGCGAAAAGGTATCGTGGGAGGATTTCCGCAATAAAGGCTACTATGTCGCCGGTGTTCCCGAGGATTGGGAGCGTCACTTCGGCTTTAGGTGGTTTGCTGAGGAATATCCCTGCGACACGCCGAACCACAAGCCCTTCCAGGAGGAGGGACTGCTCGGCACCTTTACCGGCAAGTTTGAGTTCGTCTCCGAATCTATGCTTTACTATGCCCCGAATGACGAGGTGCGCACGCCTATCGCGACGTATAAGCCCTCGTGGGAGGGTCACCACTCCATAAAGGCGCGGCAGTATCCGTTCCACCTGATAACGCCGCACCCCCGCTTCGACTATCATACGCAGCACAACTCCTCAACGCCGTGGTTCTGGGAAATTCCCGAAAACCGCGTGTATATCAACGGAAATCCGTATCTTGTTGCGCGTATTCACCCGGTTAAGGCAAAGGAAAAGGGCATTAAGGACGGCGACATTATAGAGCTGTTTAACGAGCGCGGAAATGTTCTGTGCGTTGCCCGCGTTACCTACCGCGTTGAGATCAACACAATCCACGCCTACGGTTCGTCAGGTATATACAACCCCGTTGAGCCGGGCAAGTTCAAGTCTATGGACATCGGCGGCTGCGTGAACGTGCTGACGCCGGGACGCCTTATCGGCGAATATGTCCCCGGAATGGCGCCGAACTCGACGCTTCTTGACGTGCGCAAATGGGAGGGTCCGCTTCCCGAGTCCCAGTACTTCGAGTGGAAGCTTGACAAGGTCAACTTTGCGGCGGAGCCGGATACCGCTTCCTGCTCCGAGATAATTGAGGGAGACGGCTTCAACAAGCTGCAGTCTCAGGAATCGAGAAAGTATAAAAAGGAGCGTGCCAACGTATGAGATACGGTATAGCTGTTGATACCGCCAAATGTATGGCGTGTTATTGCTGCCAAATGGCGTGCAAGGACGAGCATTGCGGTCATGACACCGCGCTGTCCAAGTCACAGCCGATGATGGGGCAGTTTTGGATTGAGGTTCGCGAGTGGGAGCGCTCAGACAACTCCCGCCTGACGAAAACCGCGACTGTGGCTACGCTCTGCGCTCACTGCGCAGACCCCGCCTGCGCCAAAGCCGCGAAAAACGGCGCTGTTTACCGCCGCGATGACGGAATCGTTATCATAGACCCCGAAAAATCCGAGGGACAGCGCGCAATTGCGGACGCCTGCCCGATAGGCGCGGTTTATTACAACGAGGTTCTGGACATTCCGCAGAAATGCACAATGTGCGCCGAGCTTCTCGACGACCCGAATTACCTTGCGTACCTCGGCGACCCGAAAAAGTTCAAAAAGCCGCGCTGCGTTGAGGCTTGCCCGAACAACGCAATGCTGTTCGGCGATTTAGACGACCCGGAATCCGACATTTCCAAGTATGTGGCAACGCACAAGCAAACGCAGCTTGAGCCGCTTGCCGGTCAGGATACTTCCGTAAAGTACATCAATGTGCCGACAGTCTATCTCGCGGGAACGGTTTACCTGCCCAAAGAGCTTGAGGAAGTCGCAATCGGAGCCAAGGTTTCGCTGAAAGCGGATTCGGGAGAGGCTTGGGAGGTCACAACCAACTATTTCGGTGACTGGATTGTGGACGACCTGCCGAAAAACAAGCAGGTTGACATTACGGTTGAATTCGAGGGCTACAAGCCTGTGAAGTATACCGCAAAAACAGACGCAGACCACTACGTTGACATGACGTATCTGCAAAAAGCGTAAATTTTCGTTTGGGGAGCGGCTGTATTCAGCCGCTCCCCAAATACCGCGCTTTGGATTTATCGCAAGTTTTCGGACAGAGCAAAAGAGCTTCGAGGGCTTGCGACAGATTCAAATAATTGATTAAAATTAAGAGGTAAATTTCAGAAGATGCGTGATGTAGTAATAGTAGACGCTTGCCGCACTGCCGTTGGCACAATCGGCGGCACACTTAAAGCAACAAAGCCGGAAGAGCTTGCCCGCGTAGTAATCAAGGGCGTGCTTGACCGTTCGGGTATTGACCCGGCAAAGGTCGATGAGGTAATTCTGGGACATTGCCGCCAGTCCTCCGACAACCCGAATATCGCGAGAATCGCGGCACTTCGCGCCGGTCTGCCGGAAGAGGTGCCCGCCTTCACGGTAATGCGCCAGTGCGCCTCCGCAATGACTGCCGTAACGCAGGGCGTGAATGCAATCCGCGTTGGCGAGGCCGACATTATTATAGCCGGCGGCACGGAGTCTATGTCCACTGCGCCGTTTTACATTCGCGGCGCGCGCTTCGGACTCGGCACAGGCTCAACGCAGCTGCTTGACTCCTTAACAGAGGGGCAGTTCCAGAGCCAGCCGCAGGAAACCTACGGCGTGTTCAATATGGGTATGGCAGGCGGAGAGCATATTGTCGAGCAGATGGGCGAAAAGTACAACATTACCCGTGAGGAGATGGACAAATTCTCGCTTGAGAGCCAGACGCGGGCGGCTAAAGCAATTGCTGACGGCAAGTTCAAGGACGAGATTGTTCCTGTAGTTATCCCGCAGAAAAAGGGCGACCCGATTGTGTTTGACACAGACGAGTATCCCCGCGCGACGACGCTTGAAAAGCTCGCAAAGCTCGCCCCCGCGTTCAAAAAAGACGGCTCTGTCACGGCAGGCTCCTCCTCGGGACGAAACGACGGCGCCTCCGCAATGCTCATTATGGGCGCTGACACGGCAGAATCGCTCGGTCTCAAGCCGCTTGCGCGTATCGTGTCACACGCGGTTGCGGGCGTTGACCCGCGCATTATGGGCTACGGCCCCGTGCCGGCAGTCCGCAAGGCGCTTGAGCGCGCGAACCTTTCCGTTTCGGACATTGAGCTGTTTGAGTTAAACGAGGCGTTTGCGGCGCAGTCCATTGCGGTTATCCGCGAGCTGGGACTTGACACCGACATTGTAAACGTCAACGGCGGCGCGATTGCGCTGGGTCACCCGGTCGGCTCGTCGGGCTGCCGCATTATGGTAACTCTCCTGCACGAGCTGCGCAAGAGCGGTAAAAAGCTCGGACTCGCCACGCTGTGTATCGCGGGCGGAATGGGCGAAGCGACGATAATTGAAGCTCTTTAAGAGCTATTCGGCGCGGCTGCTTGCTCTCGGCGCAGTGCTGCTGACCGGCAGCGTATCAGGCTTGACGGTAATGCTTATCAGCGCAAGCAGAGTCAAATCTTCGCTGTTCTTAGGCAACGCCTCCGTTTATGACGTATTTGACGTCAGCCAAACCGAGGCTATGTTTTGGTCTTTTGTCGTCTTAACAGCAGTTGGGCTTGCGCTTGTGATATTGCAAATAAAGCGTAAGCTCGGAAAGCAATCCTTGCGCGGCTGTTTAGCGAATATGTTTTTGGCAGCCGGCAGAAAATTATCAAATTCCGCTTCAGAAAAGGACGACTAAATGCCGAACATATTCAGTGATGACGCCGCCGACAATCGGCCGGAATTGGAGCGAAAGGTCGAAGAACGCAAGGCGCTGGAGCGGCAGAAAAAGCTCGGCAGGTGGCACAGCTCACGGCTGTTTGTCATCGGAATTGTGGTGTTTGCAAGCGGTTTTTTGGGTTTGCTTGCCACGATTTTCGCGGGAATTGCGGCAGGGCCGTGGGAATACTGGACAAATGATACGGTGATTTCCGGCTGGTATGCGGCGCTTTTAGGCACTAACGCCGTCGGCACATTCTGGTTTTTCGCCGTTGTGGCGGTCGTCGGGTTTGTCGCTATGATTCGCCTTGCGAGAAAACCGAAAAACGGGGAATAAGCCCCACAATGCCGCTTTTGCGGCATACAAACTTTAGTTAATACTTAAATAATTATAAATTCGGAGGAAACAACACATGTCAAATTTATTTGACCTCACAGGAAAGGCCGCAGTCGTCGTTGGCGGCGCAGGCGGAATCGGACAGTCACTGGCACAGGGACTTGTTGAGGCGGGCGCAACGGTCGTCATCTCAAGCCGCCGCGAGGACGCGCTCAAGACAGCGGCAGCCGAGATTAAAGCGGCCACAGGCAAGGAAGTGTTCTATGCGGCCGGCGACGCGACAAACGAAGCCGACGTTGAGAAGCTTCTTGCCTCAGCGGTTGCGCAGGCGGGTAAAATCTCGATTCTCGTTAACGCGCAGGGCTTTAACAAAAAGCAGGACGCGCTGGAGTTCGACATTGCGGTGTTCAACCAAATGCTTCAGGCGAACATCACAAGCTTTATGATTACCGCAAAGGTTTTCGGCAACCATTTCAAAGAGAACGGCTACGGCAAAATCATCAACCTGTCCTCAGTTCGCGGCAAGATCGCGACAAAGGGACCCGGCAACGCCGGTTACTGCGCGACAAAGGGCGCGGTCGATATGCTCACAAAGCAGCTCGCGTCTGAGTTCGGCCCGTTCGGCGTGACAGTCAACGCAATCGGCCCGAACATTACGCTCACGCCGATGATGACGGAAATCTTCAAGAAGCGCGCGGCGGACGCCGGCATTTCTGTTGACGAATACCTCAAGAAAGAGGCGGCGGGTCTCCCGGCGCGCCGTATGGCAACGGCGGAGGACTGCGTCGGCACGACAATCTTCCTCGCGGCTCCCGCGTCGGACTTCCTCACGGGCAACATCCTGTATCCGGACGGCGGACTTACGGCAATCGGCTAAACGTCGCTTCGCTCTCGCTTTTATGTGCCGCTTCGCGGTACATAAAAGCGGGGTAAAGCGGTAATTCCACTCGCGAAAATGAATTCCGCGAGTGGAATTGGATTTGGATTCATTCGCGCAGGCGCGAATTTATTTGGATGTTCGCTTGGTGGCGAATTACGCGCTTTGCGTGTGTTGTTTGCCGCACCATTATTGATAAAAATGAACACCTTTTTGGTGTTCCATAAAATCAAATATTACATTAAGGAGTACAACCATGTCATACAAAATCACACGGCGCAACGAGCCGTACACCTATGAAGCTCCCGGCCATTTTGACGTGCGCACAACGCGCGTTGCCGACCCGAAGGACGTAAACCAGGGCGGAATCACCCTCGGCGTATCGCATTTCCTGCCCGGCGGCGGCTGCAACTACGGCGCAAACGCAAAGGAGTCTATCTACTACGTGCTCGAGGGTCAGATGTACCTTGAGAGCGAGGTAGGCACACCCGAAGAGGTCAAGACGACGCTGTACGCCGGCGACGCGTATCACTGCGGCCCGAACACGAAGAAGTCTATCGTGAACAACGGCACAGACTCAAGCAAGCTGCTCGTCGTGCTGATTACGCCGGTGGCGGAATAAGAACATCACACTCGCGCTTTGATACAGCGCGGAGTAAAGTGAACTGAATAGTATTGAAAACCGGAGGAATGAATTCCTCCGGTTTTTTGTTTGGTTTTGGCGGGCGGGGGGGTGGATTTAAGAATTTTTGGTTATTGCTGCTTAATGCTTGTTCACCGTAGGCGCTGGAGGCAGCGCAAACGTGCCGCTACGCGCGGCGGCGGTTACTTTTTTCCGCTTCGCCGGAAAAAAGTAACCAAAAAAGGGGCGACTTCTTTAGAAGAAGCAATCTTGTTTTTATGCCGGGCG
>JAISLF010000095.1 GCA_031260605.1 Oscillospiraceae bacterium | reverse complement strand
GGGCGAAGCTTGGCAGCTTCGCGCTGCTTCACGCCTGCGCGGCGGGCGGTTACTTTTTCCGCTTCGCCGGAAAAAGTAACCAAAAAGGGGCGACTTCTTTAGAAGAAGCAATCTTTTTTATACGGGAACTGCGGTGGCGGCAAGGCGGCTTATGCCTATCCCCGCGACGTATTGCGGTGGTTGCAGCAAACGCTTGCGCTGCGCCGCACGCAGGGGCGAAGCCTGTCGCGGGGTTGGTGACCTGGGGTACGACGGTAGCCGACCACGAACTGCGGTGGGGTGGTTACCGGACTTGGCGAAGCACGCCCGCACCGCGCCTGCGCTGTGTTGTGCGGCAAGTAGGTGCGTTGCCTGTTGCCACGAGGTGTGCGGACTGACCACCGCGTTTCGCGGTGTTCTCCATAACATTTTGGCGAGGGTTTGGGTATTCCATACGCCGTTGCGGCAACCCCGCACCCGCGTGTCACGACGCGCAAAGCGCGGAGGTAGACGATGGCATCCGCCGCACCCACATAGCAGGGTGCAGTGGTCTGACGCAAGCATCTGCGGCAAACAAAACAAGGGATGTCGAGGACGCCGTCCCCTACGGAGATTGTTGTGGTAACGGGGCACTGCCCTGAACCGCAAGGTTGCACCCACTGCAACAACATCATTCACACCGACAGGACACGCACCGCATTGCCGCACAATGTGCGGCAGCAATCGTCCGTGCACCATCCTTCCGGTTACCACCCCCGCCGCACCTCGCGGCAACTTACAGCCGCACCTAAGTCTTTAGCCCCGAACCCGGCTTCGCCCCTGCGTGCGGCGGTGATAGGGCGTTCGGACGTCACGCCGCACTTGTCGAGGGGTGGGGACGCACCTACTTGTAGCTACTGCTGTGCCCGGCATAAAAAAAGATTGCTTCTTCTAAAGAAGTCGCCCCTTTTTTGGTTACTTTTTTCCGGCGAAGCGGAAAAAAGTAACCGCCGCCGCGCGTAGCGGCACGTTTGCGCCGCCACCAGCGCTTCTGGTGAACAAGCATTAAGCAGCGATAAGCTAAAGTCCCCCCCAACATTTGAAGCCGACCCGACCAAAAGTCCTAAAAGTAAAAAAGCCCCGCAGGGAAAAGAAAAAACCTATTGACAAACCAAAGAAGGCGTGCTATAATTCAAAGCATATAAAGCATATAGGTTTTATATTAAGTTTAGGAGAAATCACAATGAACCAGACAAAAGGCAGAACACTCGATATATTTTTACTTTTGCTCGGCTTAGCAACAGCAATTATTCCCCTTACGATTTATCACCTTGTTGAGACAGGCGGTATGGGCGCAATGGGCGGTATGGCTATGGATATGGAGTGCAAGTCCGCGTGTGAGGCAGAAACCATTGTCGGCGCGGCAATCACGGTTATTGCGGCGGCTTCGCTGTTTATTAAAAAAATTAAGCTTAAACTGGCAAGCTCGCTTGTGCTGATTCTCGGCGGAGTCGCCGCGATTATAACGCCACGGCTCGTCGGACTGTGCACGTCAGACGAAATGGCGTGCCGGTACATAACAGCGCCGACGGTTACGGTTCTCGGCATTCTGATTATCGTTCTTGCGGCGGCTAAGCTTCTCTCCGGAGTACTTATTTTGCATCGCTCCGCACTCGCGGAATGAGCGGAGGAAGAATCTCAACGCTGAAAATAGCGGTGGGCAACATTGTGCATAAGCGCTTTCGCGCTGTTTGCATTGTGCTGCTCATCGCGGTTTCGACGCTGCTGATTACGGGCGGAACAATGCTTGGCTTTGGTCTTACAGGCGGCGTTAAAAGCATAAATGCGCGGCTCGGCGCGGACGCGATGGTGGTTCCGCGCTCGGCGGGGGAAAGCTATGAGGGTGCTCTCTTGACAGGCTCTCCGTCAACGTTTTATCTTACAAAAGGCACTGTCGAGCGAGTTTTGCAAACCGAGGGAATCGCAAGATCCAGTCCGCAGCTGTTCATCTCGACGTTTGACTCCGCGCACTGCGCCTCTCTCGTGCAGATAATCGGCTTTGACCCGAAAACAGACTTTGTCGTCACGCCGTGGCTGAAAACCGCCTCGGTGACAGAACCGGGCTACGGTGAAATTGTCATCGGCAATAACGTACAGCTTGTGGTTGGGAATAAAATGACGGTGTTTCTGCTGGAGCTTGAGGTCGTCGGTAAGCTTGACAAAACCGGAATGGGGTTCGACAATTCTGTGTTTGTGAATATGGACACGGCAAAAATGCTGCTGACGGAATACGAAAAGTTCGACGGAGCAACACCTTTGCCAGAGGGCGCAACAGCGGAGGACGTGTATTCGGCAGTGCTGCTTGACGTTGAAAAGGGCGTTGAAATATCCTCCGTTCAGCGCAAAATTAACCTCGGCTTCCGCGACGACGACGTGAGCTGTGTCGCCTCGCAGACGATACTTGAAAGCACGGCAAAGAACCTGAACCTCGTTATTGGCGTACTCACGGTTCTGCTTGCCGCCATATGGTTTTTTGCCGTTTTCGTGCTTGCGATTATCTTTACGCTTGCGCTGAATGAGCGGCAGCGGGAATTCGGTATTCTGCGCGCAATCGGAGCGACACGCCGAAAGCTGACGGCAATTGTCATAACAGAAGCGTCGCTTCTGTGCGGCGCGGGCGCGCTTGCCGGCGTCGGCGTAGTATGCCTTATTGTGTTTCCGTACAGCACGCTTATTGAGCGAACTCTGAAAACCGCGTATTTGCCGCCGCAAAGTCTTGTTGCCGCAGCAATTCTTGTTCTCTGCGGAGTCGGTTGCGCCGTTACGGGACCGCTTGCGTCACTGTTTTCCGCCGCGCGAATCGCAAAGAATGAAGCGCTTGCGAACATTCAGGAGGGTTAGGCTATGCTGCTTGAAACAATTGACCTGACCAAGAGTTACGAGAGGCGCGGCGAGCGGTTTTACGCGGCGTACAACGTCGCGCTGAGTGTTGAATCTGATGATTTTGTGTGCATAACGGGGCAGTCCGGCAGCGGAAAAAGCACGCTGCTGAACCTGCTTGCGGGTCTGCTTCACGCAGACAGCGGCAGCATTTTGCTGGACGGTGAGGATTTGTGCAAGCTCAATGACGCGGGACTTGCGGCTCTTCGCGGCAGCAAAATCGGCTACATTCCGCAGGGTAACAGTCTGCTGCAAAACTTTTCGGTACTCGATAACGTCTGTTTGCCGTGGTATTTAACGCGCAAGTCAAACGTCAGGGCGCAGGCGCGCGAGTTGCTTGCCAGAGTCGGAATAGCGCACTTAGAGCGCGAGAATCCGGCAAGCCTTTCCGGCGGAGAGGCAAGACGCGTCGCAATTGCGCGGAGCCTGATTGCAAACCCCTCTGTTCTGATTGCGGACGAGCCGACAGGAGATCTTGACCCCAAAACTACCGATGATATTATTCGGATGTTTTCGGAGGTGCACGCGCAGGGCGTCGCCGTAGTTGTAGTAACGCACGAGCGCGAGATTCCGTCCTTTACAACAAAGCATTATGTGATGGAAAACGGACATCTGGCGCTGCAGTAGCGCCCTAAATAAGCCAAAAAGGCCCTTGCGGTATGTACTCTCCCGCAAGGGCTTTTTTCTGTGTTATTCAGCGCGGTACCTACACGTTTTCCTCAAGCCACCGCGCAACGGAGTCCTCTGTATTTGCGCCGATTACAATGTCGGCGGCGGACTTTACCTCGTCTGCGGCGTTCGCTACGGCAATGCTCACGTCGCATTCGGCGAACAGCGGCAGGTCGTTCAGGCTGTCGCCAAAGCCGACGACGCGCTCAAACCCGCCGTGCTCACGCAGGTATTTTGCGCCGCCTGCCTTTGACGCGGACTCGCTGAACAGCTCCAGCAGCCAAACCTCTCCGACAAGCGAAACATCACGGCTGTATACGGAGGAAATGCCGGATATTTCCCGTACCGCCCCGGCGAGCGCCGCAAGACGCTCCTTTGTGTCGATAAAGCAGAAATAAACAATGCCGCAGTCCGCCAGCGACTCAAGCCGCGCAACGCGCGGTATTACCTGCCCGTATTGCGTTGCCCGCATGTCAAGAAACGCCTGCATATTCGGACTTGTAACGCGCTCGAAGTGCGTTGTCTGTACGTTGTCCCGCGCCGTGTACACAAGCGGGGAAATATCAGACCCGGAAAGCAGGTCAAAAACGCGCGTCACGGACTGAGTCGGAATGTACTGCGTGCCGAGCATTTCCTGCTCCGCGAAATCGTACAGATACACTCCGTTTTGCTGTATTGTCGGCAGCGTCAGCCGCAGTCCGCTCAGGACGAAGCCGGTTGAAAATGCCGTGCGGGCGGTCGCGACGCTGAAGTTCATGCCGCCGCCGATAAGGCGGTTCAGCGTATCCAGCGTGCGCGGGGTGAGCTTGGATTCTGCGCTGAGCAGTGTGCCGTCAAGGTCGGACAGGTAGAGGGTTTTCATATCTTTTTTTCTCTGCATTATGTTATAGGACTGATTGTACCACAGGATTTGTTTTTTCACAACTGCAAATATATTGTCGGCAGGGGAGGCTTTTGGACTTTTCTGCCGATCTCCTGCGCCCTCCGGCAAACGAAGAACGCCAAACAAAAAAACCGCATTGAAATCGCGCCAAAAAAGGACTTGACAAGAGCGCTTTTTTAAGATAATATCAAAATACGACATTTTATTGTTCGGCAATGAAAATTTTGCCGTCAATATAATATTTATGTTTCGGCAGTAAGCGCCGCCGGGACAAAATCACAAACAACATTTTTTAAGAGGTAAATTTAATGCTTAAGAAAATCTTTGCTTTGCTCTTGTGCATTGCGCTCACAGCCGCACTTTTCGCTTGTAAGAAAAATGACCCGAAGCCGTCGGGCGACAAGGGCGCGCTGACGAAAGACAATATCATAATCGGCGTCGTTCTTGTCGGCGCGGAGGACGATAACGGGTATAACTTCAACCATATGGAAGGCATCAAGGAAATGGCCGCCGCGCTTGGTATTAAGGACGAGCAAATTATCGTAAAGCGCAATATCCCCGAAACAGACGAATGCCGCACGGCGCTTATTGAGCTTGCCACAGCCGGCGCAAACATTATCTTCGCGGATTCCTTCGGACATGAGGATTACGTCCTTGAGGTAGCAAATGACTATCCGAACATTCAGTTTGCCCACGCAACAGGCTATAAGGCGGCAGGCAGCGAGCTTACAAACGTACATAACTACTTCACCAAAATCTTTGAAGCACGCTACCTTTCAGGTATCGTTGCGGGCTTGAAGGCAAAGGAAATCGGCAACCCGAAGCTCGGCTATGTCGGCGCGTTCCCGTTTGCTGAGGTTATTTCAGGCTACACGGCGTTCTATCTCGGCGCAAAGAGCGTTTATCCTGAGGTAACGATGGACGTTATGTTCACAAACAGCTGGTCAGACCCGACGCTTGAGGCGCAGACGGCAAGAGCGCTGATAGAGCGCGGCGCGGGCGTTATCTCGCAGCACAGCGACACGACGGCGCCGGCGACAACGGCGGCTGAGCTTGGCGCATTCCAGGTCGGCTACAACGCGGATATGATTTCCGCCGCGCCGACGGCGTCACTCGTTTCAGCGCGCGTTAAGTGGGGCGTTTACTACACCTACGCAGTCAAGACGCTGCTGGACGGCGGCACGCTTTCAACAGACTGGTGCCAGGGCTTTACAGACGGCGCGGTTTACCTTTCCCCGCTCAATGACGCGATTGTTGCGGCAGGTACAAAGGAAGCGGTAGCGGCAGCCGAAGAGAAGCTGCGCGGCGGACTGCATGTGTTCTCAGGCGACATCGTTGTTCAGGCATTCAAGGATGCAGGAAAGGCGGATTCGCTGACAGACGGCGCTTATTACGATGAGAGCGCGTCACAGTCCGCTCCGTCGTTTGAAATCGACCTGCCCGGAATTACAAAAATACAGTAGAGAATACAGCGAAGAAGGGGGCGGTGCAAACAGCCCCCTTCTTTGTAATTGCAATTATGGATAAGCCCTTTATTGAATTAAAAAACATAACTAAGCACTTCGGGGACACAGTCGCAAACGACAGCGTCAGCCTCGATATTTATCGCGGTGAGATTCTTTCTGTCCTCGGAGAAAACGGAAGCGGAAAAACGACGCTTATGAATATGCTTGCCGGAATTTACTATCAGACCTCCGGCGGCTTTTCGTTTGACGGAAGTCCTGTGGAGATAAGAAGCCCGAAGGACGCGATTGACCTCGGCGTCGGTATGGTGCACCAGCACTTTAAGTTAGTTGAGGTGTTCACGGCGCTTGAGAATATCATTCTCGGTCTGCCGGGTGACAAAAAGCCGGCGCAGGCGCAGGAAGAGCTGCGTGTGCTGTGCGAAAAATACGGTTTTCACCTTGACCCGAATAAAAAAGTATACAATATGTCTGTTTCCGAAAAGCAGACAGTGGAAATATTAAAAATCCTGTACCGCGGAGCGGAGGTTCTGATACTCGACGAGCCGACGGCGGTGCTTACCCCGCAGGAAACGGACGCGCTCTTTGCCGTGCTGCGCAATATGAAGGCCGACGGGCGCGCCGTTGTAATCATAACGCACAAGCTGCACGAGGTTATGGCGGTGTCAGACCGCGTGGCGATAATGCGGCGCGGACGGCTGATTAATACAGTGCCAACGCGGGAGACAAGCCCCGACGAGCTGACGGAAATGATGGTTGGCCGCCGCGTCAGCCTTGAGCTTGAGCGCCCGCCGGTTGAGAACCGGCAGCTGCGTCTGGCGGTAAAAAACCTTAGCGTTTCTGGAATCGACGGGCCGAACGCGCTCAAAAACCTGTCCTTTGAGGCATTTTCAGGCGAGATTCTCGGCGTTGCGGGCATTTCCGGCAGCGGGCAAAAGGAGCTGTGCGAGGCAATCGCGGGTCTTTGCGCGGCAAAGGACGGCAGTATTGTGTTTTACCCGCAGAGCGGCGGCGAAACGGAGCTTACGGGACTTTCACCCAAGGAGATTCGCAGACTCGGCGTGTCCTCGGCGTTTGTTCCGGAGGACAGGCTCGGCGTTGGACTTGCACCGGGTATGGACATTGTGGATAACGTGACGCTAAAGCGCCACAGGCAGGGCAGGGGAATGCTCCTGAACCGCACAAGTCCGCGCGCACTTGCCGAAAAGATTGTTGAGGAGCTTCAGGTTGTTACGCCGGGGCTTACAACGCCGGTGCGGCTGCTTTCGGGCGGGAATTTGCAAAAGGTGCTTGTCGGGCGCGAAATTTCTGAAAATCCGGAGCTGCTTGTTACGGCATATCCCGTGCGAGGACTTGACATTAATTCGTCGTACCAGATATATGATCTGCTCAATGCGCAGAAAAAGCGCGGCGCGGCGGTAATCTTCATCGGCGAGGATTTGGATGTGCTATTGGAGCTTGCCGACAGGATTATGGTTCTCTCAGGCGGTGAGCTTGCGGGAATCCTGGACGCGAAGGGCGCAACAAAAAACGAGGTCGGTCTGCTGATGACGGCGGGCGGACACAGGGAGGCTTCTGTATGACGCGTGAGCCGCTTGTCAGAATTGCAAAACGCGCGGACGCCGCGCCGACGGCAGCCTGGGCGATACGCATAGCCGCAATTGTCGCGGCGCTGCTTTTCGGCGGACTGATAATATTGCTGCTGGGACACAATCCGTTTGCGGTTTACCCCGTAATGTTTGCCGGGGCACTGGGAAACAGCCCGGCATTTCGTGAGACCGTGAAAATAAGCATTCCGCTTCTCGGCGCTGCTGTCGCGATTGCGCCCGCGTTCAAAATGCGCTTTTGGAACATCGGCGCAGAGGGGCAGATTATGGCGGGGGCTATCGCCGCGTCATATTTCGCACTGTACTGGTACGACAAGGTGCCGCAGCCGGTGCTGTGGCTGATTATGTTCCTCGCGGGCGCTCTTGCCGGCGGACTATGGGGGCTGATACCCGCGTTTTTTCGCGCAAAATGGGGTACAAACGAGACGCTGTTTACGCTTATGCTGAACTACGTCGCGCTGCAGTTTGAGCTTTACATGCAAAACGGACCGTGGAAGGACCCGCGCGGAACAGGTTTTCCTAAAATACCGATGTTTAACGACGCGGCGCGTCTACCGAAGCTTCTCGGCGTGCATATCGGCTGGATTATTGTGCTTGTGTTTGTTGCGGTGATGTTCATTTATCTGCGGTACACAAAGGACGGCTATGAGATTGCCGTCGTCGGCGAGAGTGAGCGCACGGCGCAGTATGCGGGAATTTCCGTGACGCAGGTCACGCTGAAATCCATGGCAATTTCGGGCGCTGTTTCAGGCGCTGTCGGCTTTCTCGTAGTGTCGGGTGCGAACTACACGCTGTCTGACCAATCGGCGGGCGGCGTCGGCTTTACGGCAATCGCCGTTGCGTGGCTGTCTAAGCTGAACCCGATTGCGATGGTTGCAATTGCGTTTTTCCTCGCCATTTTGTCCAAGGGGTCAAACACGATACAAACGGCGTTTGAAATACCCAAGTCTGCCGCAGAGGTTTTGACGGGCATTATTTTGTTCTTTATGCTCGCCTGCGAGTTTTTTGTAGAGTACAAGCTGATATTCCGCAAAAAATCAGGAGGTGCCGCGATATGACAGTGCTGAATTTTATCGCGGCGGCGGTTCTCGCGGGAGCGCCGCTCCTGTATGGAACGCTCGGCGAGATTCTGACCGAAAAATCCGGCAACCTGAACCTCGGCGTTGAGGGAATGCTGTTTATGGGCGGCGTCGCGGGACTGTGCGGCTCGTATTTCTACGAGCAGTACGCCGTAAACCCAATCGGAGCGGTGTCGGCAATCATTGCGCTTGTGTGCGCGTTCTTGGCGGCGGCGGCTGGAGCTGCGATTTACAGCTTTCTCACGATAACACTGCGCGCAAACCAAAACGTCACAGGCCTTGCGCTGACAATTTTCGGTGCGGGACTCGGCAACCTCGTCGGCGACAGCATTGCGATGTCAAACGAAATGAAGGTAATGGCGACGGGCGCGGCGACAAAGGCGGCGTTCAACACGGCAATTTTCCCGGGCGCTATGGCTAAGCTGCCATTTGTGGGCAAAATACTTTTCTCGTACGACTTTCTTGTGTACCTCGCGATTTTGACGGCAATAATCCTCGCAATTTTCCTGCGAAAAACGCGGCGCGGACTGAATCTGCGCGCAGTCGGCGAGAACGCGGCGGCGGCGGACGCGGCGGGAATTGCGGTCAACAGATACAGATATTTTGCGACGATAATCGGTGGGGGCATTTCCGGACTCGGCGGCTTATATATTGTGATGAACAGCGGCAACGGAGTCGGCGGTGTGTGGGTGCACAATTGCATAAGCGGTGTCGGCTGGCTCGCCGTCGCGCTCGTAATATTCGCGACGTGGAACCCGATGCGCGCGATACTCGGCAGCCTGCTTTTCGGAGCGCTGTCTGTTGCAAGGCTGTATTTTCCGCTGGGGATACCCGCGCAGCTTTACGATATGCTGCCGTATGTCGCGACGATAGCGGTGCTTATTGGCGTAAGTATGCGGGCAAAGCGAGAGAATCAGCCGCCGGGAGCGCTGGGAGTGCCGTATTTTCGGGAGAACCGGTGACGGGGGCTTAATGTATAAAAGGAGAGTGCAAGCTGAGTTAAGCTTGCACTCTCTTTGTTTGCCGGTGGCTGAAGAGTTCCGGCGGATGGTTTGTTGGATTTAAGGACTGGTGGTTGGTTGCTGCTTAATGCGTGTTCACCAGGGGCGCTGGTGGTAGCGCAGAGGTGCCGCTACGCGCGGCGGCGGTTACTTTTTTCCGCTTCGCCGGAAAAAAGTAACCAAAAAAGGGGCGACTTCTTTAGAAGAAGCAATCTTTTTTTATACGGGAACTGCGG
>JAISLF010000074.1 GCA_031260605.1 Oscillospiraceae bacterium | reverse complement strand
CTAAAGAAGTCGCCCCTTTTTGGTTACTTTTTCCGGCGAAGCGGAAAAAGTAACCGCCCGCCGCGCAGGCGCTTAGCTGCGCGAAGCTGCCAAGCTTCGCCCCAATTACAAACACCGCACCCGCGCCGCAGGAAACACGCTTGCACCAGAATAGAAGCAGAACCTAAACGGCGAATCCCAAAACAGCGGGCGACCGGGGACGGTCGCCCCTACACCGTGCACCGTGGAGAATCCGCGCCGGCAGACGGTGGGCGGCAGATTCCGCCCCTACGCCCGACAAAAAACCTGGCGGCAACCGCCACAAGGGACGCTGAGGGCAGCGTCCCCTACGGACGCAAAGCCCTGACAAAAGCATTCATCCGCCCCCCCCCGCGCCATAAGTCTCCTGCTAAAACCAAAGTAAAAGCAAATCCCTCACAGCATAGCCGCAAGCTCCCGCTTCAGCTTCGCCATAATCTTCTTCTCAATCCTGCTGATATATGACTGCGAAATTCCCAGCTTGTCCGCGACCTCTTTTTGCGTCAGCTCCTCCTTGCCGAACAGACCGAACCGCAGCAGCACAACGTCGCGCTCCCGCTCCGGCAGCCGCATTACCGCGTCGTACAAAACCTGTCGGTCAGCGTCCTCGTACAGCTCTGCCTGCACAATATCGGGGTCTGTGCCGAGAACATCCGAGAGCAGAAGCTCGTTGCCGTCCCAGTCCGAGGACAGCGATTCGTCCAGCGAAATGTTCGTGCGGCGGTTCGACGCCTTGCGCAGGAACATCAGGATTTCGTTTTCAATACAGCGCGAGGCGTAGGTTGTCAGCTTTATATTTTTGTCCGCGCAAAAGGTGTTGACGGCCTTAATCAGCCCTATTGTTCCGATGGAAATCAGGTCCTCAAGCCCTGCGTTCGGCGTTTCAAACCGCCGCGCGATGAACACGACAAGACGCAGGTTGTGCTCAATAAGCGTTTTGCGTGCCTCCGGCGACCCCTCCGTCAAAAGCGCAATCATTTCGGCTTCCGTTTCCCTCGGCAAGGGTGCGGGAAGCGTTTCGGAGCCGCCGATGTAATGGATTGTGTACGGGCGTAAAAGACCGATACGCTCAAAAAATTCTCTTACTCTGCGGATTGCCTGTGTTAATGACATTTCGGTTTTCTCCTGTCTGTTGAAATTGTTTCAAACAGAGCCGGTAAAAGCGCTCTGTAGGTTCCGTTATCGTCAAGCTCGTGCGGACTTATTGCAACGGCAAGCCGCGCCGCCTTGCCGTCCACCAACGTCCATTCCGGCACAAAAACCGGAATTTCGCCCTGTCCGGCGACTGTTGTGTACGGTATTTTGCGCAGACCGTCTATATTTATCTCCGGAAGCAAGCTCTGCGGCACGACGGCGCAGGGCAGTCCGGTCGCGCTGTCGGTCAGTGTGTTGCCGCTGTCGCGCAGGGCGCGCAGGACGCAGCTTTTTCCGTCATATGTAAAAGCAAGGTCGGAAACCCGCCCTGAATTTGCCGCGCTTCTTGAGAAAACAACCGATATTGCGATAAACGCGAGGAAAAACACGAGTATGAACAGCCTGAACGACAAATTTGCGAAAAGTCTTCCGTGAGACACCGAGTCAAGCGCGTACAGCAGTCCTCCGGAAGCGCAGGACGCGAGAAAAAACACGAGTGTCAGCCGCAAAAAGCGCTTACTCCTGCCGAAAGCGGCAAAGCACACCGCCGGAACGGACAGCGCGAAGCAAACGGGGCTTTCAAATACACGCGAGGGCGGGAATACCGACGGCGGCAGTACCGCCAAAACAGCGTAAGCCGCGCCGATTGCCGCCGCTAAACCCATCCGGCGGCGTTTAGGCGCAATACCGCAGAGTTTTCCCGTTGCAAGCAGCAGGAAATAGTTCACCGCGAGGTTTATCAGAGCGTATGTGTCTATGTACAGGACTTTCATTGTTGTTGCCGCCGCAGTCTTTAACTTATTATAAGGGGTTCGCCTTGCGGAATTTGTCAAAAGAGAGGAGGGGCGACGGACGGAACGGTGATTTCTGCGGATTTGCTTTTTTGGGGCTTTTTCTTCTGTAGGGGACGCTGCCCTCAGCGTCCCTTGTTGCGGTTGCCGGCGGTACGTTCGGCGGGCGTGGGGCGGCAGTCTGCCGCCCGCCGTCGCGGGGGCGGATTCTCCACGGCGCACACCGTAGGGGCGACTGTCCTCGGTCGCCCGCTTTTGGTTTGGCTTTTATTCAGGTGCAAGCTTATTACCTGCGGCACAGGGTGCATTGTTTAGTGGGGTTTATCTTTTTCAGGGCTTAGCCTTTTGTAGGGGACGCTGCCCTTAGCGTCCATTGTCGCGGTTGCCGCCGGATTTTTTTGTCGGGTGTAGGGGCGGCCGTCCCGGTCGCCCGCTGTTTTGGGGATTCGTCGGTTAGGTTCTGCTTTTACTTGGGTGCAACCGCAGACCTGCGGCGCAGGGTGCGGTGTTTGTAATTGCGGCGAAGCTTCGCCGCATTGCGCTGCAGAGCGCCTGCGCGGCGGGCGGTTACTTTTTCCGCTTCGCCGGAAAAAGTAACCAAAAAGGGGCGACTTCTTTAGAAGAAGCAATCTTTTTTCTATACGGGAACTGCAGTGGTGGCAAAGCGGCTTATGCCTTTCCCCGCGACGTATTGCGGTGGTAACGTCCGAACGCCTGCGCTGCGCCGCACGCAGGGGCGAAGCCTGTCGCGGGGTTGGCGGCTTGGGTAAGGCTGTTGGTTACCGCGAACTGCCTGCGGGTGCCAACCGGAAAGTAATTTCTGCTACGATTGCTGACGCGTGTTGTGCGGCAATGCGGTGCGTCTCCCGACGTAGCGTGTGTTTTGCTGCAATCAGCGCACCTGTACTGTGCTATTGCGTCCCCGTTGCCACAGGGCTTCATCTCTGTAGGGGACGATGCCCCCATCGTCCCTGCTTTTGGAACTCTTCGACTATTGCCTTAAACCACCGCACCCTGCTATGTGGGTGCGTTGGGTTCCCTCGTCTACCTCCGCGCTTTGCGTGTCGTGACACGCAGCGTGTTGCCCGCCGCGAGGCGCTCAGCAGTGCGGCGAGCGCAGCTTCGCCGTAACTACAAGCGCCGCCCCAATATCACCTCCCTCCGAGGTCTAAATCCTCGCTCACCCCTCATATCCTGTCATAAAGAAATCCCCCAAATGAGGTCAAGCCATGATAACACTTTTTTCGCTACTGTGCGTCGCTCCGTTCTTAGCCCTGCGCCTTTCCGCCGGCAGCGCCTTTGAAAAACCGCTGTCGCTTAAAGAAGAAAAGCGCCTTGTTGAGCTGATGAAATCGGGCGATAAATCCGCGCAGGACACGCTCATTGTCAAAAATATGCGTCTTGTTGCGCACATTGTAAAGAAATTTTTCACAAATTCAGAGCACGACAAGGAGGACTTAATCCAAATCGGCACTATCGGGCTTATAAAGGCGGTGCGCTCTTTTGACCCGGACAAAAACATTGTCCTTTCAACCTACGCCGCCAAGTGCATTCAAAACGAAATTCTTATGCATATGCGGCGCGTGCAGAAAATCCAGAACGAAATCACGCTGGACGAGCCGCTCGGCGGAGGCGAAACCTCCAGCGGCGCCGACGGCTCCGGGCAGTCGCGCCTTGATATGCTGCCGTCTGACACAGACCTTTTTGAGAGTGTTTCAAATGAGGAGATTTCAAAATATCTTTCCGACACCATAAAAGAGGTGCTGACAGAGCGCGAGCGAGAGGTTGTCGCCCGCCGGTACGGTCTTGAGGGCTTTTATCCGCAGACGCAGCAGGAGGCGAGCGAGGCGCTGCGCTGCTCGCGGTCGTATGTGTCGCGGATTGAGTCCGGGGCAATAGCAAAGCTGCGCGCGGCGCTGGAGCCTGAAACCGGCGCGGATTTTAATTGATTCCGAATTGTATTTGCGAACACCCCTTGCAATGCCAGCAATTATGGAGTATGATTTAACGTGATTAACTAAGGAGGAAACTGCTGTGCCGAAAAACAGAAAAGCCTTGCGCATAGCAATAACCGCCTTTCTCGTGTATACCGTTTTCCTCGCCGTACAGCTTTTTGTGTGGTATGTATTGTTAGGCGGCACAGACACAGGAGCGAGTTGGCTTAGCGCTGCTTATTAAGCCCTTTCGAAAGCGAAGAACCAAGTAAAAACACAGCCGCAACAATAATCACAGTGCCCCTGCCGGACAATCCTCCGATAGGGGTGCATTTTTTTACCTCTCCCGCCGAAAAATTTCTCCCTCGGTATAAAGTTTTTCTTTGGTTTTTCAAAAAGACCGCGAAACAGCGCACCGAAAAATTCGCCCCAGCGAATAAAATCCAATCCGAAAAAACGGGGGAATTCATTTCCCCCGTTTTTTCACCATATTACCTCACTTTGACGGCGACCGGCACCCGAATAAAAAGTAAAAACCAAGCTCGCCGTCAAAGTGGCACGGAAGAGATTTCTCCGCCGCTATTGCAATTCCCGCTTCTTTCTGCTAAAATCAAGTCATACACCACCACACAAAAGGCGGCTGTGCCAATGCTCTCACTTTACAGAAAATACCGCCCGCAGACTTTCTCCGAGGTCGCGGGACAATACTATATCTCCGATACGCTGCGGCGGCAGGTGGCTGACGGCAAAACGTCGCACGCCTACCTCTTTGTCGGCACGCGCGGAACGGGCAAAACCTCCTGTGCGAAAATCCTCGCGCGCGCGATAAACTGCGAGAACCCAGCAGGCGGCGAGCCGTGCAATGAATGCGAGTCCTGCCGGTCGATTCTCTCCGGGAGCGCGACTGACGTTACGGAAATGGACGCGGCATCGAATAACCGCGTGGACGACGTGCGCCAGCTGCTGTCTGAAAGCGTGTTTTTGCCGACGCGGCTGAAAAAACGCGTCTATATAATCGACGAGGTGCATATGATGACCGGCAGCGCGTTTAACGCCCTGCTCAAAACCCTTGAGGAGCCGCCTGAGCACCTTGTTTTTATCCTTGCGACAACGGAGCTGCGCAAAATCCCCGCGACGATAACGTCGCGCTGCCAGATATACCCGTTTGCGCGGCTGTCGGACGAGGTTATTGCAGAAAGGCTGCGTGAGGTCGCCGAAAAGGAAAGCCTTGAGCTGACGGATCCTGCCGCCGCGGTAATCGCGCGGCTGTCTGACGGGGCAATGCGCGACGCGCTGTCAATACTCGACCAGGCGGCGTCCATTTCACCGATAACGGACGATGCAGTTCGGCAGCTTGTCGGTCTGCCCTCCGCCGGGAGCCTGACGGAGCTGCTTTCGGCCGTCGCGCGGCGCGAGCTTGCGCCTGCAATCGAAATACTCACGCGGGTTTATACCTCGGGCAGCGACATTTCGTCTGTGTTTGACGAGCTGCTCGGCATTTTGCGCGACCTGTTTGTGTACGAAAAAAGCGGTCAGACGCAGCTTTGCACCTCCGGCGCAAGCGTGCGCGAGCTGGACGGACTGAAGAGCCTGATTCCTGAGGACCGGTGCCTTTATCTGCTGTCTCAAATCTCAGAAACGCGCGGTAAATTCACAAAATCGCATTATGATAAGGTTATTGCGGAAATCTTACTTTCGCGGCTTGTGTCCGAAAGCGCCGTCTCCGGCGGCGGAGAAGCGGCGCTGCTCTCCCGCCTGTCGGACATTGAGACGCGCGTGCAAAAGGCGGTTTCCGCCGCGCCCGTGCAGACCGCGCCGCCGCGCGACACGGCAGCTCCGGCGCCGCTGCGCGACGCGACGCCGTTTGATGTAACCGGGGGCGGCTCCTCGTTTTCGGCCGCGGGCAGTCCTCCCTATGACGACTCGGAGCGTCCGCCTTACGACGATGAGGACAGACCGCCGCTTGACGATGCGGATATGCCCCCCTTTGATATGCCGCAAAGGCAAGCCGCCCCCGCACCGCGTCCCGCCGCAAAAACAGCCCCCGCGCCGGAGGTACGTCCGCGTGAAACACCTGTGCAGCGTGCGGCGGCGCCCGTTGCGGAAAACTCGGAGCTGAAAACGAACATTTTGGCGCTGCTTGAACGGGGCGTTGCGCAGCCGCTTTCTAACGCCGTTTTTGCAAACGAGGGAGGCGCGCTGATTTTGTACAGCGAAAATGCGTTTTTGGAGAACATATTCAAGCAGAATGCCGAGGCTGTTCGCGCGGCGGCCGAAAAGGTACTCGGGGCGTCGAGTGCGGTTTTGTTCAGAAAAGAAAAGCGGACGGCGGTCGCGGAAACGCCGGTCGCGGCGGCGCAGAACGTCGATTTTCAGCAAACTCCGCCTGCGCGCGATGAGTCGGGGAACGACGGCGAGTTCGGGAATTTGTTTGATTTCGGGGATATACTTACGGTTGAGGAGTAGCCGGGGTGTAGTAACAGCCGGGGGAAGACTGCGTCTTCCCCCGGCTGTTTTTTTGTGGGGCTTATTTCTGCTTTTCTGTCTGCCGAAAGCTAAAGTGTTTTGGCGGACGGTTTTTGGGGTGTTAGGACTGGTGGTTGGTTCTGCTTCAAAGGTGGGGGGACTTTAGCTTATTGCAGCTTTATGCTTGTTCACCGGAGGCGCCGGTGGTGGCGCAGAGGTGCCACTGCGCGTGGCGGCGGTTACTTTTTTCCGCTTCGCCGGAAAAAAGTAACCGCCCGCCGCGCAGGCGCTCTGCTGCGCGAAGCTGCCAAGCTTCGACGCAATTACAAATATAGCACCCTGCGCCGCAGGTAACACGCTTGCACCCGAGTAAAAGCAAAACAGAACGGCGAAGCAAACCTCGGGCGACCGAGGACGGTCGCCCCTACGATCTGCGCCGTGGAGAATCCGCCACGCGAGGGCGGGCGGCAGGTTTCCGCCCCTACACCCGTCGAAAAGTCCGCCATAACCACGACCAGGGACGTCGAGGACGCCGTCCCCTACAAAAGCAACCCGCTGCGGCAAGCCCCTCCCCAAAAAACATTTTCCAAACCCTATTGACAACCCGGTCTAAATGTGGTAGACTGCATTTAGTCTAATAAATATAGACTGAGAACGCGTGAAGATAAGGAGATTTACATATGGCTGAGCTGAGACTTACAGAAGCGGAATCGCGCCTTGCCGAAATTGTTTGGGCAAATGCGCCGGTGCCGTCGCCGGAGCTTGTTGAAATCTGCAGGCGCGAGCTGGACTGGGCAAAATCCACAACGTACACAATCCTGAAAAAGCTGTGCGACAAGGGTGTTTTCCGAAACCAAAGCGCACTTGTGACCGCCCTGATGAGCAAGGACGACCTTGCGGCAAAGCAGTGCCGCGACTTTATTGACGATTCCTTTGAGGGCAGTCTGCCGAAATTCATCGCCGCGTTTGTCGGCACAAGCAGACTTTCTGACAGACAGGCGGAGGAAATCCGCAGTATGATTGAAAAATACAAGGAGCAGACAAATGATGAGTAGCGTTTTTCAAACAGTGTTAAGTATGAGCATAACCGCGTCATTTATAATTGCGGTTATCGCGGCGGCAAGGCTAATTCTCAAAAAACTGCGCGCGCCGAAATGGGTGAGCTATCTTCTGTGGGCAGTGGCGGGTATCCGTATGGCTGTTCCTGTCAAGCTGCAGAGCGTGTTTTCGCTTATACCGCGCCGGATTTCCGAGGTTCGTGTGCCGGAGGTGCTGACGGTTCCGTTTTCTCCCGTCGCAATACCGGGTGCGGCAGAAGCGGCTGTTTCGGCTGCGGCGGCAGGCGCCGCTCAGGCGACAGTGCCGACTGTTGCTGCAAGCGCCGTAAATCGGCAGGACATTATCGCCCTGATTTGGCTGACAGGCGTTGCTGTTATGGTGCTGTACGCGATAGTGTCTTATATAGCCCTTATGCGGCGGCGCGGAAGTGTTAGCACTCCGTTTGTGTACGGCTTTCTCCGCCCGAAAATACATCTCCCGGACGGAATGAATGAGGACGAGCTGCACTACGTTACGCTACACGAGCAAACGCACATAGAGCGGCGCGACCACATTGTAAAGCTGTTTGCCTTTGCGGTTTTGTGCGTGCACTGGTTTAATCCGTTTGCGTGGCTTGCGTTTACGCTGCTTTGCGCCGATATGGAAATGTCCTGCGACGAGCGCGTTTTGAAAAGACTCGGCCCGTCAGTCAAGGCGGACTACTCTATGGCGATACTTTCTCTTGCAACGCGCCGCCGCATATTGAACGCGTCTCCCTTAGCTTTCGGCGAGGGAGGAATGAAAACAAGGGTGAAAAACGTGCTGAATTTCAGGAAGCCGTCACGCGTTATAATTCTTGCGGCGGTGGTTATCGCGGCGGCGCTGACGGCGGGGCTGCTGATGAACGGCACATGGAAAAACCCAAAGGTAGCGCCGGACGGGATGCGGGCGCTGTATGTGATAACGCCGGACAGAAATATTCCGGATGAGGATCTTGGGTTCTCTCTGCCAATTTACCCTGCCGTAGACGCCGATGTATATAGACAAATGATTTTGCATGCTGTTTATACGGATAACCGCATAGAACTGATATACGGTACGGATGCAAAATGGCATTCAAGCAATGAAAAGGTCTTTACTGTTGATGAAAATGGACGGATTACGTCCACAGGGATTGGAGAAGCAACACTTTCGGTTGAGTATAACGGATTTAAGGAAAAGGTAGCGATTTCGGTATATAATGTTGAGACATACGACAGAATAGAGCTTGTTGCTCCGGGCTTTTTCGAAGCCGCAGATGAGGATAAGGCGAAATATATTTTGCCGGAGGTCGTCGAGATAACGCCTATCGGGTCGTACAGACGCGCAGACGGCGGCATGGAGGGGCTGGGCGGCACGAGACTTAATTTTGCAGTTGCGTGCTTTAAAGGAGACGAGTTTATAGAGCAGGGTGACGCCAGCGGTCTCTCTATGGTGGGCATGGAAGGCGTTTTTGAGGACGAGTGGTGGATGCAAGACTCCTCCTACTATATGTCCTATCAAGTACTCGGTCCCGGCACAGTGAACTTTTCCGTAACCGGCACAAATTACAGCTCCAGCTTGAGCTTCACCCGACACCTGACCGTTATCGTACACGACTTCATAAACTATTACGAGCCTCCTATCGGTGAGACATTTGACCTGCCCGTGCTGCCGGACGACAAAATAAGGGAGATAGACCACATAGCGTTTGTAAAAGGCTCAGGCAATTCGGAGAACGACGGAATCGGCGCGCTTATCCCGAAGAATGGCGGAAAAATCGGCGAGGTTCCGGCTTCGTATAAGGACGCGTGGGAAAATATAACCGGAGTGCCGGATATTGTGACCTCTGCGCCCGCCGAAATTTCGCGGCCTTGGGTTGATTCGTTAATTCTGAACATCGTTGCCGTTACAAAGGACGGCGAAATGTACGCAATCGACGAAAAGGTGGCGTTTACGCTGACCTCAGTAAAAACAATAGACGCAGGAATGTACGATATGAGTTTCGAATCAAGGATGTGGATTGAAAACGGGGTGTGGTCTACGGAAGCGGAAAGATACTACGCCGCGCAACCGGTCGCGATGGCAGTGCCGAAGTGCGATTTATTGATAAACTACGGATATAATACATTATTTACGGTAACTGCGAAGTACAAGGGCTTTACTGCAACGCTCGCACAGGGCAGCACCCCCATTTCCGAAACGCCGTGGATTGACGACGGACTGTACTAAAGGCGCAACACACAACACACAAACCGGCGGGGGAATCCAGTTTCTCCCGCCGGTTTTGTGTATCCACGCCGCGCCTATACAACTTGTGAACAACCGCCGCCTGTTTTTTCTCTTGCATTTTCGGCTTTACTATAGTATAATTCTATTAAAAACAAGACTTTCCGCAAATATACCTGCGGAAAACCCAATGCGAGGAAACACACAATGTATAACTGTAAGTACCCAAATCTGTTTTCACCGATAACCCTTGCGGGGACGACCTTTCGCAGCCGTCTTTTCGGCTCGCCCACAGGCACGAGCTTTCTTGACTCGCGCCATTTCCCGATTGCCGAAACCTACGCGTATTACGAGGAAAAAGCAAAGGGCGGCGCAGCGGCTGTCTGCGTCGGCGACTGCGTAATTTCAGAAGATTCGCGTATGAATAACGGACACATCGCGCTGTACGACCCGATGAACTATATGCACCTGAACAAGCTGGCAGACGCAATAGCGCGTCAGGGCGCGGTTCCCTCAATCGAGCTGTCGCATTCCGGCTCGCACTCGCACGCCTCCGCGCGTGAGGGAGCGCAGCTCTACGGGCCTATGGAATACGATCTGCCGGGCGGCTTTCACGTTCTGCCGATGACGGACGAGCAGATATATAAGGTTATCGACCAGTACGTTGCGGCGGCGGTGACGGCACAGCGCGCCGGCTTCGGTATGGTCACAATCCACGGCGGACACGGCTGGCTGCTCACCGAATTTATGTCGCCGAAGTCTAACCAGCGCAAGGACAAATGGGGCGGAAACCCGGAAAACCGCAGCCGCTTTGCCGTTTTAGTATGCGACGCGATAAGAAAGGCCGTCGGGCCGAAATTCCCGATTGAAATGCGCATTTCAGGCTCCGAGTGCAACCCGGCGGGGTATGACATTGACGAGGGTATTGAAATTTCAAAGCAGCTTGACGGACATCTTGACCTGATTCACGTGTCAGCCGGCTCCCACGAGGTGTGGGATGTGTTCACCGTTACGCACCCGGATATGTTCCTGCCGGACGGCGTGAACGTCAAGTACGCCGCCGAGATTAAAAAACACGTGAAATTCTCTAAAATCGCAACTGTCGGCGCGCTCAATAAGCCGGAGATAATGGAAGAAATCATAGCCTCCGGCAAAGCGGATGTCGTTGAGGTAGCTCGCGGACTTATCGCAGACCCGTACCTGCCGAGAAAGGCTCGCGCCGGACGCGAGGACGATATTAACACCTGCGTTCGCTGCCTTGCGTGCTTCTCAAATCTTATGTCAAAGGGAACCTTTGTCTGCGCACTGAACCCCGTTATCGGCAACGAAGTCGAGAACAAGTGGGTTCCGAATGTTGTAGCAGACGAGGCGCCCGGCAGCGATGGCTACGCCCTGCCGGACATTGACCCGATTACGGTTCCGCACACGCGCAAAAAGAAGGTGCTGATCGCAGGCGGCGGAATCGCCGGAATGCAGGCGGCGCTGACTGCCGCGTCACGCGGGCATTCGGTCACGCTGGTTGAGAAAACGGGCAAGCTCGGCGGCGCGCTTTTGTGCGAGGACGCTGTTCCGTTTAAGGCAGACCTTGCAAAATACCTTGAGCGCCAGGCAAAAAGAATCGCCGCGTCTAAGGTAGACCTGCGGCTGAACACAGAGGCGACTCCGGCTCTTGCCGCAGAGCTGAATCCCGATGTTGTGATAGCCGCGACGGGCGCGCGTCCGCTCGTTCCGCCGATTCCGGGCATTGAAAACGCCGTTTCGGCTGAGGACGTGTACGTCAAGCCCGACCTTGCGGGAAAATCCGTCGTCATACTCGGTGCGGGGCTTGTCGGTTCGGAGCTTGGCATTTACCTGTCACAGCTCGGGCGCGAGGTTACGATTGTCGAGATGGCGGAGGCAGTTAACGACGGCGGAAATATGCTTCAGGGTCTTGCAATCCGACTTGAGAGCGCGAGAAGAGGCATTTCCGTAAACTTTAAGACTAAAGCGGTTGAAATCGGCAAAAACTATGTCAAGACGCAAAAAGAGGACGGCTCGGCTGAGGAATATAAGGCCGACACTATAATCTACGCGCTTGGTCAGGTTCCGCAGACAGAAAGTGCGGAGGCGCTGCGGTTTACTGCGCCGGAGTTCTATCAAATCGGCGACTGCCTTGCGCCGAAAAACATCGTTGAGGCAAACCACGCGGGCTATTATATCGCGCGCAATCTGTAAAAAACGCAATATTAGCGGAAAACTCAGACGTAAAGTGTCGCTTTGCGCCTAAGACCGTTTGAATTGCAGAGCTTTAGAGACTAAAAAGGATGAGCACGAATAAAAAATGGATTTTACCTGTTTTACACAAAGACTGACGGCAGCCTGCATTATTGCGCAGAGAGCCGCCGCACAGAAATCGGCGGAGGCGGCCCTCACGGGGCTTTTGCTCCGCGCAGACGCGCAGGACACAATAACCGTCACGGGGTACGACCTCAAAATCGGCATACAGACTAAGTTTTCAGAGGGCGTATCAGTAAATGTACCCGGCGACTGTGTCGTTCCGGGAAGGCTGTTTTGTGACATTGTGCGCCGCCTTGAGGGCGAAACCGTCAGAGTCAGACTCGGAACAAACGGAAGCGTTACAATCGAGAGCGGCGAATCAGAATTCACACTGCAGACAATACCCGGAGAATATCCCGATTTTCCGAGTGTGGACGATACGGAGTCGGTTGGAATTGCGGCGGTGGATTTTGTGCGGCTTATTGAGAGCACGTCCTTTGCCGTTGCAACGGTTGAGACGCGCGTTGACTTAACCGGCGGGCAGTTTACAGTCTCGCCGAACCGTCTGCGCGTTGTTTTCTGCGACGGGTACAAGCTTGCAATGTGTCAAGCTCCGGCGAAGACCTCCGGCGCGTTTTCCGGCAGCCCGTTTATTGTGCCGGGCATAGCTCTTGCCGAGGCAAAAAACATCGCATCCGTCATTAAACCGGACGAGCGGATTAAAATCGGCGTGTCCGAGGCAAGCCGGCATGTTGTGTTCAACTTCCCGGACACGGTGCTTATCTCGCGCCGCCTGACGGGTGATTTTGTCAATTTTGACACGGTCGTTCCGCAGGACAACAATAAGGTTGTCATCGCGGACCGAAGAAAGCTCCTCGCCACAACAGAGCGCGTGTCGCTTGTTTCGCAGGACAAGCTGAAAAGTCCCCTGCGCGTCACGATTAATCCGGAAACGGAAAAAATCTTTATGCGAATGGAAACGGCCGTCGGCGAGGCGGAGGATACGGCGCCGATTGCGGCAATCGCGGGCGCGGAGCTGCGTGAGTTTGCCATAAACAACCGCTATTTGCTTGACGCGCTGCGCGCCTGCTCCGAAAATACGGTACGGCTGACGTACTCGGAAAATGTCAAGCCAATTGCGATTCTGCCGGAAGAGCAGGACGACGACTCGTTTTTGTATCTTATCGTGCCGATGCGTTTTTCGGCGCAGAATAAGGGAGAATAGGCGTTGGCGGAATTTCGTGTGCTTGCCCTCGGCGACGTTTGCGGAGACTGCGGGATAGACTTTGTGTGCTCGCGTCTGCCGGAGCTGCGCCGGGAGCTTTCAATAGATTTTTGCGTTGTAAACGGCGAAAATTCCTCAATGCTGGGTATAACCCCGTCTCAGGCGGACACACTGTTTTCACACGGGGCAAACGTCGTAACACTCGGAAACCATGCGTTTGCGCGGCGTGAGATAACGTCATATCTCGAGGGCAGGCAAGACATTCTGCGTCCGGCAAACATTTCGCCTGTCAACGCTGGCTTTGGCTGGGGAGTGTATGACCTTGGGCGCGTATCCGTCGCGGTTATCGCGCTGATAGGGCGGATTTCCATGGATCCGGCGGAAAATCCGTTTCTTCTGGCGGAAAAACTGCTGGAGGAGCCGAAAATTGCGCAGTGCGCAATAAAGCTTGTCGAGCTTCACGCCGAGGCGACGAGTGAAAAGACAGCGATGGGCTATTTTCTCGACGGAAGAGTGACGGTCGTATGGGGCACACACACGCACGTGCAAACCTCCGACGCGCGGGTTTTACCTGAGGGCACAGGTACTGTGTGCGACATCGGAATGTGCGGAGCGCAGTATTCCGTTATAGGCTCAAATGCGGAAGCTGCAGTGCGGATGTTTCTCGGGCACCCGAGAGAGAAGTTCGTCGCGGCGGAGGGCAAGGCAAAGCTTGAGGGCGCGGTTATAACCGCCGACACGGCAAGCGGCAAATGCGTTTCAATCGAAACGATACGGATAAACGAATAAACAACTGCCGGTAAGGGATTTTATTATGAACGGAGAAAGACTTTTTCGCAAATACAATGTTGAGCCGCAGTGCAAATACTGCGTGCATTCTTCGCTTGTGTCGGGACTTGAGTATATCTGCCCGAAAGCGGGCGTTGTGCGCGCGGGCAACTACTGCCGTCGGTTTGAGTACGACGTGTACAAACGCGAACCGGAGTCGTCTGCCGTGCGCGTTTCGGTCAAGGAGTTTGACCCGGAGGTTTTTCGGCTTTAAGGGTTTTTGCACGAAAGGATACTGCTATTGAAATTAGACGATAAAGAACAGAACGAGCCCTGGAACTACCGGGGCAGTACATATTACGGCAGCGCTCAGGAGTATTTCTCGGGGCAGCCCGGAGAACCGCCGAAGGGTGTGCGTGCGGACAGAAAGACCGTGTTTTTCTGTCTGCTCTTTTTGGTTTTGCACGAGGGCTTGCAGCTTGTTCCGTTTGTCGGGCGGCTTATGGATATGCTGCCGGATACGCCGTACCGCGGTGCGCTTATGCAGCTGCTGTGGTACGCGGCGATGTCAGTCCCGCTTGTGCTGATTGTGCGGAAATTTCTCGCAAGGGATATACGGCATGCGCTTTCTCTGAAAAAAAGCGGACGAAAGTATCTCGGCACGGCGTTCGTCTGCGTTCTTGTCGGCAACCTTGCGGTTAACCTCCTGCTGTCCTTCCTCGGCGATTATTTACCCGATGTCGGCAATATGAACCAGGAGGCGATAGACGCAATCATCGGCGCCGGCGCGGTTTTTGCCGTGCCGGCGGTGTGCATATTCGCGCCGGTTCTTGAGGAGCTGATTTTCCGCGTCGGTCTGTACGGACTTCTGCGAGGCGGAGCGGGAGCGCCGAAGCTGCGCGTGGTTTTGGCTGTCGCCGTAAGCGCGGTGCTGTTTTGCCTGTACCACGTTTGGTTTTACGCGATAGCCACAGGTCAGCCGCTGTATCTGCTGTACGGACTGCAATATCTGGCGGCGTCAGTCGGTCTTGCTGTTTTATACGAAAAAAGCGGAAGTATAGTTCTGCCGATGCTGCTGCACGCGATAATCAACACAATCTCGACCGTTGCGGGACTGTCTTCAAATCTGAGAATGTGATTTTTCCGCAAAACAGCGGTAAACACCGTATAATTCGACAAAAAAAGCGAATGAATTTACAAAATGTTCATTTAGGGTTCACGGAATAGAAATTAATAAATGTTACTATGTGGTTGTTGATTGCGATTAAAAACATTTCAATTTCTCTCTAACCTCCTAAAACCCACAGAACCGCAAGGGCGCCGCCCCTGCGGTTCTGTGGGTTTTTTGTTTTTTTGGTTGCTAAGGGCGGAGGGCTTTTGTTGGAGCGGTGGACTGCGCGGCGCGGATTTTACTTTTTTTCGGGGCTTTGCGTTTCTCGGAGCTTTGCGTTTGTAGGGGACGATGCCCTCATCGTCCCTTTGTCGCAGTTACCGCCGGACTTCTTGATAGGTGTAGGGGCGACCGTCCCGGTCGCCCTGTGTTTGCTTCGCCGCTTTGTTCTGCTTTTATTCGGGTGTAAGCGTGTTTTCTGCGGCGCGGGTTGCGGTGTTTGTAATTGGGGCGAAGCTTGGCAGCTTCGCGCAGCTAAGCGCCTGCGCGGCGGGCGGTTACTTTTTCCGCTTCGCCGGAAAAAGTAACCAAAAAGGGGCGACTTCTTTAG
>JAISLF010000073.1 GCA_031260605.1 Oscillospiraceae bacterium | reverse complement strand
CTCTAATTATTTAGAGCGTTCTGCTATTACTGCAATAACCGTGTTCGGCTGTTTTTTTGATTTGTTTTGTGCTTCCTTGTGTGGAGCGGTGCGAATTCCCCTGTTTTTCTTATTGGATTTATTCGCCTTTGGCGAATTTGGTGCGGTGTCGGCGCGGGCGCGTCCGTTTTGGAAAATCAAAGATTAGAGGGCGTACCGAACACTACACAATGTAGTATCTCACCTCCTCGCGGCGGTTTAGTCGCGCCCTTACACCTTAAGCTCCGGCACAAGCGCCAGAAACTCACGCGCTTCCTTTGACAGCCGCCCCTCCTTCCAGCAAACGACAATCCGTGAATCGTGCACGCTCTGGTCTATCGGATAATACTTTATTCTTTCTGAGTCCGCCGTGTTGAACTTCCCGCAAACAGACACGCCGCGGCAGGAGCTTATATTGTGCAGCAGCGTCTGATAATTCAGCGCAAACTCCACTGATTTCGGCACAAAACCAATCCGCGAGAAAACCTGCTTTGCGCGTTCCTTGTCCTGCTGTGTGTTCGTCTGCGGGACAAAATACGCAACCTCGCCGTTCAGCATTTGCGGGTCGATTTTGTCAAGCTTCGCAAGCGGATGGTCGGCCGAGATTGCCAAAAACATATTGTACCGCGCGACATTGCGAATACAGACATTCGGCAAATCGTCGACAACAAAGCTCTGTGCGACAACAATGTCAGACGTGCCCTGCTCAAGCTGCTGCCGTATCTCACGAAAGTCGCAGAGTATCTCCGTAACGTCTATTTCCGGATGGTCGCTCTCGAATTTGCGGATTGTTTCATTCAATCCCCTGTAATTTTCAACTGCGTTGTATGAAACAGGCAGCGCGAGACGCAAATGCATATCCCCGAAAGCCGCTCCGCTGCGCACCATTTTTATCGCGGCGTCGAGATTTGTATACAGCGGCTCAAGTCTTTGACGCAGATACTCCCCCTCCCGCGTCAGGACTACCCCCTTGTTGCTGCGCTCAAAAACGCGCGCGCCGACGCTTTCCTCAAACCTCGCAAGGGTGCGCGAAAGCGCAGGCTGCGAGGTAAAAAGCTGATCCGCCGCCTTTGTCACGCTCTGAACCTCCGCAACCGTCAGAAATACGTAAATTTGCTCAAATGTTATGTTATACACCGATTCCGCCCGCCTATTTATAGATTATTCTGTGCATTTGAAAATATTATATCACTTACCAATAATTAACTATTTATGAACTGTATATGTATATTACGTCTGCGTTATGCTGCTATACATTATTTCTATTTTACATATGCCCTGCTGATAAGATATACTGAAGCCATCAAATTGTTGAATTTATGTACCTTGATTTCGACAAAAGTGCAGCAAGTTTGACAAAACGTAAAATAACAGGCATCACATTCATTATATCAGGAGGCGCTTCAGAGTGCAACTAGAATTTTCTGGCGTAAGCAAAGCCTTTCCGGGCGTACAGGCGCTGTCGGATGTCAGCTTTCGCGCCGAGGGCGGCAGAGTTCTGGCTCTGCTCGGCGAAAACGGAGCCGGCAAATCAACGCTGCTGAAAATCATGAGCGGAGATATTCGGGCTGACGACGGCGTTGTTACACTTGACGGACAAAAGCAAAGCTTTACGTCACCGTACGACGCAATTAAGGCAGGAATCAGCGTTATATACCAGGAGCGTCAGCTGATTCCCGCAATGAGTGTAATGGAAAACATCTTTGCGGGAGACCTTCCGCGCAACGGAGCCGGCTTTATCAACAGGAAAAAGCTCAAGCAGGACGCGCAGGAGGTTATCGACAAGTTCGGTCTGAATATTTCCCCGTCAGAGCCTGTCGGCAGACTTTCTGTTGCGTACCAGCAGATGGTAGAGATTATGAAGGCCTATCGGCGCGGGTCGGACGTTATTGCGTTTGACGAGCCGACGGCGAGCCTTGCTGACAGCGAAATTACCATTTTGTTCAAGCTCATTCGCGAGCTGAGGGATGAGGGCAAGGTGATAATCTATGTTTCGCACCGTATGGCGGAAATATTCCAGGTAACGGACGACATCGTCGTTCTGAAGGACGGCCGCACGGTCGCAAGCTTCCCGACAGCCGCAACGTCTGAAGCGACGCTCATTAAGGCAATGGTCGGACGCGACATCGGCGATACATACGCAAAGCTTGACCGCAATACCGAATACGGCGACACGCTGCTTGAGGTCAAAAACCTCGTCACAAAGAAGGTAAAGGATGTTTCCTTTACTTTGCGGCGCGGCGAAATCATCGGTTTTTCGGGTCTTGTCGGAGCCGGACGCACAGAGGTTGTCCGCGCAATTTTCGGAGCTGACAAAATCATCTCGGGCGAGCTGATTCTTGAGGGCAATCCCGTCAAATTCAAAACGCCTGCCGACGCAATCGCAGCCGGTGTCGCGCTTTGTCCTGAGGACCGCAAGGAGCAGGGACTTGTTCTGTTCCGCTCCGTTAAGGAAAATATCTCAATTCCGGTATTGTCACGGATAAGAAATTTCATTTTCCTGGACAAAAAGCAAGAGGTCACGCTTGCGGAAAACGCGCGCGCAAAGTATAAGATAAGCACTCCGAGCACAGACAAGCTTGTAGTTGAGCTTTCGGGCGGAAATCAGCAAAAGGTCATTCTCGGCCGCTGGACCTCAGGCAAGATGGAAATCAAGCTCCTGATTCTCGATGAGCCGACAAAGGGTATCGACGTCGGAACAAAGGCAGAGGTATACCAGATGGTGTGCGACTTTGCAAAGCAGGGGATCGGCGTAATCTTCATCTCGTCGGAGCTAACAGAGGTTATCGGAGTCGCCGACACGATATATGTTATGCACGAAGGGAAAATTACCGGAAATGTAAAGCGCGCGGAGGCAACCGAAGAGGGTATACTCGCGCTTGCCATGCAGGAATAGAGGAGGGTTAGAAGAGATGGAACAACAAAAGTCTAAATTTCGCATCGGGAATCTGTTCAAGTCAAAAATGCTGACGCTGATACTCCTGTTGGCGGTTGTCGTCGGAGTATTCACGATAATGTCCAAGGGGCAGCTTCTCAATCCGAAGAACATACGCAACATCTTGCAGTCAATAACGCTTGTGTCACTTCTGACAATCGGCGCCGGTATGCTTATGATAGGCGGATATGTCGATTTGTCCCTCGGCGGAATCGGAACAATGGCCGCGCTTATCACGGCGTACGCTCTGCGAGCCGGCGCTCCGTGGTACCTGGCGCTGATAATCGGTCTGGTAGCCGGTGCGGTGACGGGTGCGTTTAACGCGGTGCTCATCAACGAGCTTAGGTTTCAGCCGTTTATCGCGACGCTTGCAACCGCCTCGATTACGCAGGGACTCGGGTACATAGTAAATCACGGCCAGCAGATTGACATTGACAATCCTGTGTTTAACTTTATCGGAACGCAGAGAATCGCCGATTTCATCCCGTATTCAATCATAATATCGCTGGTGCTGCTGGCTGTATACGGCGTTATGCTGAAAAACACGAAATTCGGCCGCTCAATGTACCTTGTCGGCGGAAATCCGCAGGCGTCGCTGCTGTCCGGTCTGCACCCAAAGCGTGTCTCGTACATTCTGTTCATAAACGCCGGTGTGCTGTCCTCCTTGGCGGGAATTCTGCTTGCGGCAAGGCTTAAAACAGCGAACACAACGGGTATTGTAAACCAGCAGTTTTCCGGAATGACGGCCGCAATCCTCGGAGGAATTTCCTTCGGCGGAGGCTCGGGCGGAATGGGCGGAGCGCTGATCGGCATACTCATACTCAACTGCTTTAACAACGGTATGACGATTGTCCGTGTAACGCCGTATTGGCAAACTGTCGCCTCAGGCGCTTTGCTGCTGATTGCGCTCGCAATTGATTTTCTTCGTATATCACGTACGAAGAAAGTATCATAGCGGGCAGGAGGTAATTATAAATGTCTATTATCAAGAAAGGCCTCAAGGCAAAGGTCACGCCTATAATTGTCGTAACCATACTGGCTATGATTCTGTTCCAGGTAAGAAACAACAGCTATCTGTCGCTTAACAACCTCAAGAATCTGATGCACGCAATGAGCTTTGCCGGAACTATATCCATCGGCATTGCCATGCTTATGATTGGCGGCGAGATTGACCTTGCCGCGGGTGCGGAGGCGGCATTTTCGGGAGTTATAATAACTCTGCTGATTGAGCGGGGAGTTTGGTGGCCCCTTGCCATACCGATTACAATCCTCTTCGGCATGCTCTGCGGAGTGATTACCGCAATCTTTGTAAATAAGCTTAATTTTATGAGCTTTATCGCGACAATCGGCATTATGTCGGTTTACAATGGAATAATCCGCGTTATCACCCAAAGTAAAAACCTGCCGATTTCATATCAGGGCTACTACAAGGTCGGCTCCACGCTTATATTCAACGCGATTCCGCTTCCGTTCGTGATTATGGTCGTGCTTATGGTTATCTACGGTATAATTCTCGCACGCACCAATTTCGGTCGAAACATTTATATGATCGGCGGAAACCGTCAGGCGGCAAGGCTCTGCGGCATTAACCAGAAAAAGCTCTCGACGATTCTATTTATCAATAACGGCGCTATTGCGGCGGTTGCGGGACTGGTTCTGGCCTCGCGTATGCACTCAGGCTCTCCGACAGCCGGCGATACAGGCGCACTGGACGCAATAACGGCCTCCGTGCTCGGCGGCGTATCCTTTATGGGCGGCGCCGGCGCGATGGCAAACTGCTTCTTCGGAATCCTGCTGCTGACAGTGTTCAACACAGGTCTGACAACCAGCGGACTTCCGCCTTACTGGCAGATTGTCGCGCAGGGTATGCTCTTACTTCTGGCACTCTTTGTTGACTTTATCAATGAGCGCTCACGCATTAAGAATCTCGAGCGGCGCAACGCCGCGTAGCGCAAAAAGCGCTGCACATCCCCAAGGCGGGATACCATTAATCAGCCCAACCAAATTTTTTTAAGTGAGGAAACAAAAAATGAAAAAGATTATCGCATTGCTTCTCGTTCTGTGTTTGTCACTGGCGCTTTTTGCCTGCGGCAGCAAAGACAAGAACACACCCACGCCCCCGGCGCCTGACACGCCGACCGCAAGCACCGACACCGGCACGCCGCCTGAGCTGCCGACAGACAGCACCGCCGGCTACGCATCAGATGATGTTGACTGGTTCGCACGTGACAAGTATCACTTTGTGTATGCTTTCACAGCTCCGTCACCTCTTGTTGACACGATGATGAACGCCTGGAAGGTTCTCGGAAACGTCTACAACTTCGACGTTGCAGAGTCCACCGGAAACGGCGACGCTGAGGCTTATGTCCAGAACCTTGAGGTTATGGCGAACCAGGGCAACGTAGACGGCTTCTTTATGGACTGCGACCCGACCATCCAAAACCGCGTTATTGAGCTGCTTGACGAGTTCAACCTGCCGTTCGTTTGCATGTTCAACCCGATGTATGATTCCTCCGGCGCGGCTATCGCTCCGACACTTGCTCTTGACCAGTATCAGTCCGGCTATGATTCACTTCAGTGGCTCATCGACAACCAAAAGACCTATTGGCCGGGCGACGTTGACCCCGCGACAATCGGACTGCTGAACCTTGACTGGTCCACCTCTCCCCCGCTGCATGACCGCTGCGTCGGCGCAACAGACGCGTTCAAGAAAGCCTTCCCGGGCAACACCAACATCTTTGACGCAGACGGCGTTACAGCCGGAAACATCAACGCGGAGGTCGGCTACAACCTGACAAGCCAGATCGTCGCGGCACACACGGAAATCAAGTATTGGTTCGCGGATGCTTGCGTTGAAGACTTTGCACAGGGCGCGGCCCGCTACTTTGAGACACTCACCACGCAGGACAATATCCTGTTGACAGACGTCGGCAGCGTTATGCTCGCAATTGAGTGGGATTCCGGCTATGACGGCGCATGGAAAGCATGCTACGCAATCTCTGACTATGCGTATGCCGGTCCTGCGGCTCTCGGCCTCATCGCACTTGCAGACGGACGCGCAACACCCGCAACACTTTGGCCGGAGCGCCGCGCAGCCGGCGACAAGGCGACGATCTGGATTGCAGAAAGCTCAATCGTCACAAAAGACACATATAAAGAATATCTTACGGGCATCGACAAGAAGTACGGCGCCCAGTAGTAAGCAACAGGAGTTAATCGTATGAATCTGACGCGTCCGATGTATCTTGAACCGGGTTTTCCGACCTTTTCGGATACCTCGTCATTCGGCAGCATACCGTTTACCGTACCTAAGTTCGACACGCCGATCACGCCAAAAGAAAACTTTTGGCGTGCGGCGCGCCGGGATAAGCCCTTGTGGGTTCCCAACGCTCATACTGACCAGCAAATGCTGCACATAAATGAGCTTGGCGTTCACAAGCCGGGAAAAATGCAGTTTGGTCCCGACTTCCGCGCAATGCAGAGCGAGGACTACACCTTCATTGATCCGTTCGGCAACTCATGGACATGGGTTGCCTCCGCCGGAGGAGCAATGCTCACTCCCGGCACAAAAGTAGTTGAGGATATATGCGATTGGGAAAAGCACGTTAAGTGGCCCAATCTTGAGGAATGGACGGTTCGCGAAACCGCCGCGAAGTTTATGGCGGAGCGTTATGATCCGGACAAAATCCTGCATATAAATATCCATCAGGGGCTGACCGAGCTGCTTGTGGCAATGGTCGGCGGTTATGGCGAGGGTATGCTCGCAATGGCCGAAGAGCCGGAGGCCTGCTCTGATTACTTTAACAGACTTGCGGACTTTATCATAAGCTTTTTCGATTACCTGAAAGCGCTCTACCCGGTGGAATTCGTGACGTATCACGACGACTGGGGCACAGAGCGCGAGACGTTTTTCGGTGAGCGTATGATGGAGGAGCTTGTCTACGAACCGACAAAACGGATTATCGACCACATAAAGGGCGCTGGCTGCATATTTGAGCTGCATTCGTGCGGCAAGATAGAGCGCTTCCTGCCTTATATGTGCAACCTCGGCGTTGATTTCCTTCAGATACAGCGCCGCGCCGTTGATATTCCGAAAATGAAGGAGCTTTACGGAGACAGAATCGGGTTTAACGCCCAGCTCGAGGGGTACGACTTCGGTATTGCGTATTCAGATACGCAAATAACCGACATTGTGCGCCAAAGTGTTGAGCTTTACGGCAAGGGCGGCGGGTTTTACCCCGCAATCTTTGAGTCCGACCCCGAGCGTCTTTGGAAGCTCTGCTCCGAGCTGTATTGCTACAGCCGGGAATACTATTCACGCTTTTAGCTACTGTTCACGCAGGGGCGGTTACTACCTTTCCTCCGCCCCTGCAGGTCTGTAAAGAAAAACCATTGGATTTGAATTCATCTCCCGCGTTTGCGGGGTGTATATAAACGCGAAACGGCACGGCACGTGCCTGTCCGCAATAATTTTTTAGTAAACAAAATAACTGTTTATAAATATCAAAGGAGATTTTTACTATGCGTGTAAAGCTTGCTTTAGCTCCGAAAATGGGGCGTGAGGTTGTCGTTGAGGAAGTCGAGTTAGACGAACCCGGCGAATATGACGTACGCATAAAGGTAATGACCTGTACCATATGTCACAGCGACATTCACGCGAATACCGGTGAGCATATGGAGTACGAGGGACCCGGCGCAGCCGGACACGAGATTTCGGGTATCGTTGACGCAATCGGCAGCAAGGTGACCTACGTCAAGCCCGGGGACCGTGTTTTGTGCAGCGAGGTCCGCGCCGGCTGCGGACACTGCGACCAGTGCCTGCATGACCGTCCGTGGTTCTGCACAACAATCAAGCCGATGAGCTTCCGCGTCGCAAGTGCTTTTACCCGCCTGAATGGTGAGCGCGTGACGCAGACCTGCTCCGGCGCGGCGGGCTTTGCAACCTACTGCAACGCATATGAGAATATGCTCGTAAAGCTGGACGACGATATTCCGTTTGAAATCGGCTCCGCTCTTGCGTGCGGCTTTATGTCCGGCTTCGGCGCAGTACTGAACCGCTCGAAGCCAAAACCGGGCGAGTCCTACGCAGTCGTCGGCTGCGGCGGCGTCGGTCTGTCGGCGATTATGGGCGCACGGCTTTGCGGCTGCGTTCCGATTATCGCGATTGACACACAGCAGATTAAGCTCGACGCGGCGATAAAATTCGGTGCGACACACACGATCAACCCAAAAGAGGTAGACGTTGTTGAAGCTGTCAAGGCAATAACAGGCGGCTTCGGCGTTGACCACAGCCTTGTCGGCGTTGCTGGCAACGGAATAAAGCGCACAACCTTTGACTTGACTGCCGGCTACGGGCAGATGGTTATTGTCGGGCACGGACACCCGCGCGACGAAATGATGGGCGACGTGAACTATATGGAATTCCTGTCAGGCAAGCGCGTAACCGGAAGCGTTATGGGCGCCGTGACGCTTCGCCGCGATATTCCGAAGTATATGGATATGTACCGTCAGGGTATGATCGACATTGACGCGCTTTTAACAAACTGGTTCCCGCTTGACAGGATTCAGGAAGCGCTGGACGACAGCGAGCGCGGCGCACTGAAAAATGTCGTCGTGTGTGATGATGAGTATTACCGCGAGCGGTGCGGCAAGTAAGCTATACAACCGAAAAATTAACAATACAATTCCATAAGAGCCGTAATACGTCCGTGTTATTGCCGAAAACGGGCAAAATATTCACTGCGCTGTATTGCGGCTTTTAATCAGGAGGATAAAAATGTCATATGATTTCCCGACACTGACCGACGAGGAAAAGCGCATATATCAGGGCGAAGAGGGTATCGTCAAGCAAAAATGTATGCAGTACCTCGTTGAGATGTGCCAAATTTCCGGCGCAACACGCCTTGTTGACCTTGACGGCACGGGCGATATGCACACGCCGGGTCTGGCGCTGAGTCAGTTCTATCAAATAACACTTGACGAACTCGCCGATTTCGCGGATAATGGAGGCAGGTTCGCAATACCCACCTTTGCAAACAAATCGCCCTTCGGCGAACAGCCGCCGATTGACGGCTGGGAAAAGTGCAACATCTGCGGACAGCAAAACCCGGAGTGGCGGCAGGACGACCCCGCGTTTCACAAAAAGGCAATGCACGAGGACGAATTTGCCGTTCTGCGCAAAATGGGTATGATGACCACACATTCCTGCGCGAATTATCTGACGATGAGCTATCTGCCCAGCGTCGGTCAGCACTGCTCGTGGTTTGAGTCAAGCCAGATGCCCTACTGCAACGCGACGCTCGGCGCACGCACAAATTTCGACGGCACACTCGCAACGTGTCTGCTCGGAAAAGCCCCGTATTACGATATGCACATCACGGAAAACCGCTACGGTACAATTCTCGTTGAGGTTGACCGCAAGATAAAAACCGACCTTGAGTGGGATGTGTACGGCTTTACCGTCGGCGAGGCGGTGGACGTTGAGGTGCCGATTGTCACCGGAACGTCACGCCCGACGACCACGCAGTATCAGAAATTTAACTCCGCAATGTCAACAGGCGGCGCGGTGCGTATGTACCACCTGCCGGGCATTACGCCGGAAGCGCCGACGATCGGGTTTGCCGCGGGCGGAAAGCATATTGCCAAAACGATCTCGATTGACAACGCCGCTCTGCGCCGCAACTATGATATACTGAACTTCCACACGTCAAACGACGTGGATATGGTGTATCTCGGTTGCCCGCACCTGAATATTGTTGACCTTATGAAGCTTGCCGGCAAGCTGGACGGCAAAAAGGTCAAAATTCCGCTGTGGATTATGACCGCGCCGTGGCTGTATCCGCAGGCAAAGGCGCTCGGCTATACAGAAATATTTGAAAAGGCGGGAGCGCACCTTATGAGCGGCGCTTGCCTTGCGGCAATGGGCGCAGTGCCGCAAGGCGTGCGCTCAATCGCGGTTGACACGGCAAAGCAGGCGTATTACATTACCGGCTGCTATCCTGACGAAAACGACCCGCTTCAGGTCTGCTACGGCTCGTCTGACGACTGCATTGATGCCGCGATAACCGGCAAATGGCACGGGGAGTGGAGGTAAGCAAAATGGCAGAGGTCAAAAGAATTTACGGCAGAACAGAATTCCCCGGCAAGGTAACGGCGGAGGCGCTTGTCGCCCCGAAATACCTGCAGGGCTTTACGAACGTCTCTCCCTGGCAGGGCTTTACGACAGAGCGCAACCACCCGCTATACAGAATCCCCTATACGGACAAGGTTCTTGTGTTTTACTCACCGCGCGGCTCGGGCGGATTTCTCGCCTACGGCTTCGGCAAAAAGCCGGCGGCGTTTGTACACACAAAATCAAGTCCGCTGACGGTCGGATGTATGCTTCAGGCGCACGTGCCGTCGATGACGGATTTTGACGAGGATCCCCTGCCCTACATTGAGTCGGGCGACACCGTCTTTGTCAATGCGGACGAGGGATATATTGAGATTACCAAAAAAGAAAAGTAACAGGCGGGGCTGCAGTTAAATGAGCGAATTTATTTTAGAGCCGGAAAGAAAGGTTCCGATAACCGACAAGTGCGATGTGCTTGTTGCAGGCGGCGGTATTGCCGGAATCGCGGCGGCGATCGCTGCCGCGCGTGAGGGACGCAGTGTAATCCTGCTTGAGCGTGAATATGCCCTCGGCGGAATGGCGACCCTCGGTCTTGTTACGATTTATCTGCCCCTTTGCGACGGAAACGGCAATCAGGTCGTTTTCGGACTCGGTGAGGAGCTGTTAAAGCTCTCGATTGAGCACGTCGTTGAGGCAAATTACCCTAAGGCGTGGCTTGAGGGCGGATCTCTTGAGGACAGAATACGCGAGCGGTACATCACGCAGTTCAACGCACATTTGTTTGCCCTGCGTGCCGAAAAGCTGCTCCGTGACCTCGGCGTAACTATTCTTTACGGCACGCTTGCCGCCGCCGTGACAAAGCAGGGCGACGCGATAAAAACCGTTGTAGTCGAGAACAAGTCCGGGCGCTCCGCAATCGAGGTCGGCGCTGTCGTAGACGCGACGGGCGACGCTGATATTTGCCACCTCGCGGGAGCCGAAACCACGCTTCACGAGGGCGGAAACGGACTTGCAAGCTGGTATTATTACTTCTCTCAGGGGCGTGTTGCGCTGAAAATGTTCGGTCTTGCGGATATTGCCCCCGGCGCGGCACCACCGCCCGGCGCACCGCCGGAGGATCCGTACGCGGCGGCAAAGGTCGAGTCCCTCGGCACGCTGCGGTTTACCGGTGTGGACGGAGCGGAGCTTTCCCGCGCCGTTATCACCGCGCACGAAAAGATGTACGCGGACATTCTCGCGTTCCGTGAAAAGGACGAGTCCTTTGTACCCGTTACAATCTCGACAATACCTCTTGTGCGGATGTCGCGCCGAATCGTCGGCGCGTACACGCAGGACGACAGCGAGGACAAGCGCCGCCACGAGGATTCAATAGGTATGACGGGCGATTGGCGCAAGCGCGGCCCCGCCTACGAGATACCGTACCGCACACTTGTCGGCGCGCAGGTCTCAAACCTGCTTGCCGCCGGACGGGACATTTCCGTGACGGACGCGATGTGGGACATTACCCGCGTAATTCCGCCCTGCGCCGTAACCGGACAGGCGGCGGGAATCGCGGCGTCATTCCTCTCCGACGTTCGCAGTCTTGACGTTGCGGATGTACAGAAAAAGCTGCAGGCGGCACAGGTTAAGCTGCACTTAGACGAAATTTATTAATATAAGGGGTTTATTTTATGGCAAAGTATTTGGAATACGGGCTTGAGGGCAAGACCGCAATTGTAACGGGCGGCGGAACAGGCGTTGGAGAGGCTTGCGCGATTGAGCTTGCAAAGGGCGGCGCAAAGGTCGCGGTTTTCGGTCGCCGTCAGGCTCCGATTGACGCTGTCGCGGCAGAGTGCGCAAAGTACACGCCCGGCGCGATTGCGCTATCCTGCGACGTGTCTGACGAAAAGTCGGTTGCGGAGAGCGTGGCAAAGGTTGTGTCAGCTTTCGGCAAGATTGACATTCTGGTCAACAATGCCGGAATTGAGTCCGACTATCAGGTCGGCGAGGTTCCTTTTGACAAGTTTTTTGTAATGGAGCCTGAGGAATATCTTAAATTCTTCAAAATCCACGCGCTCGGTCATTATCTTATGGATCTCGCGGTCGTCCCGTATATGCAGAAGAACCAATTCGGCAGAATTGTCAACATAACCTCCGTTACGGCGGTGGACGCGGCGTATTCCTCGCCCGCGTACACAGCCTCAAAGGCGGCGGCGAACTGCCAGACAAAGGCGTTTGCGAAAAAATTCGGGCACGACAATATCATTGTCAACGCCATCGCTCCGGGAATGGTCAACACGCCCATGAAGAAGAATTCCCCGCCTGAGGAATTTGAAATGGTCGCGAAAATGACGCCGATCGGCAAGGTCGCGCAGCCGGTGGACATTGCGAGAATAGCGATGTTCCTTGCGCAGGAGGAGCTGATGATCTCCGGGCAGGTTATCATCGCGGACGGCGCTTCGCACGTATAGCGCAGGTGCCGTGTTGTAAAAACAGGTTGCAGGCGGCGCACATAGTTTGTTGCGCCGCCTGTTTTTTATGTATATTGCGAAAAAGTCTTTGCAAAATAAAATATTTGTGATATAGTTAAGGAAAAATAAACGGAGGAAATAAATATGGCATATGAAGTTGTTTCTATCGGCGACAGAGCCTGGCGCATTGAGGATGAGATGGTGCGCTGCTTTCTGTTTGAGGGCACAAGCGCCGCGCTGCTTGTTGACACCGGAGTTTCCGGCGGCGCGCTGTGCGAGCTTGTGGATTCTTTAACGGACAAGCCGATTTACCTTGTCAACACACACGCGGACGCGGATCATATAGGCGCGAACGCGCAATTCAAAAGAACGCATATGTTCCCCGCCGAGTTTATGTACTACGCGCAAAACGAGGTCAGCTACAAGACCCCTGCCCTGCCCCTCTGGGACGGCGAGGATATTGACATTGGCGGCCGCCGCTTTGAGATTATCGTCATTCCCGGGCACACCTACGGCTCAATTGCGCTGCTGGACCGCGCAAACCGACTCCTTATAGCGGGAGACTCGATTTCCGCAACACCTATATTTTTGTTCGGCGCGCAGCGCAGCCTGCCCGCTTTTATCGCAAGCATGGAAAAGCTCACCCGTCTTGCTTCGGCGTTTGATACAATCCTGCCGAGCCACGGAGACTGTCCTGTACCTGCGTCGCAGCTCGGCGCTGTTAAAGCGACTGCCGAGGCGCTTGCACGCGGAGAGCTTACGCCTCAGGACCCGCCGTTTCCGCTTCCGGCAAAGCTCTATACAGACGGCGCGGCGGCATTTTTTGCGGATTAGAGGTCTGTTATGAAATACGGCGGTTTTATAATCGAAAAAACAGGGCAGGTAGACGCATTTGGTTTTCCCGTGCTGACAAAGCGACCGGATCCCGACGCGAAACCCGCGCCTGACCCAAACCGGCAGAACCCTGCGGATTTTGCCGCAGCAAAGCTTGCGCTTGAAGCCGCGACAGGCGGCAAAAACACGCTTATTTTTGACGACCTCGGGCTTCCGAGTGTTATGGTTCGCGTTCCGGCATTCTTGTGGTCAGACGTGTTTGACGGTGCGCCGAAAGAGCTTTGCACGGCATTTATTGTCGGCGGAAAGCCCGTTGCCGAGCTTTGGGTGTCTAAATTTATGAATGTCGTTGAACACGGCAGGGCTTACAGTCTGCCCGCGCGCGAGCCGGCGCACACGCTTACAATTGAGGAGGCGCGCGACGCCTGCGCACGCAAGGGGCGCGGCTGGCACTTGTTTTCAAACGCCGAGTGGATGGCAATTGCTCTTTGGTGCCGCAAAAACGGCACGATTCCGCACGGAAACACACGATATTGCGCGGATTTGTTCGCGCCGCATGAAACGGCGACAGGCGCTGTAAGCGAGCTGTACGAGCGCGACCTTGTGGACGCTCCGCGCCCCGGTCCCGAAACGCCGGAGCGCTCTCTCGGCGGCACCGGTCCCGCAAGCTGGTCTCACGACGGAACGGACGCCGGGATTTTCGACCTGAACGGAAATGTGTGGGACTTTCTCTCCGGCTTCCGCATACTGGACGGCGAGATTCAGGTCATCCCGAACAACGATTCGGCTCTCGGCGTTGACGAAAGCACGGACAGCCAAAGCTGGCGAGCAATTTTGCCAAGCGGGGAACTTGTGCCGCCGGGAACACCTGGTACGTTCAAATATGACGGGGAGCAGCCCGGACGCAAGGACAGTGAAAATGCGCCCGTCGGTCAGGCGCGGCTGAACACCACAGTCGAATACCCCAATTACTTCGGCGGAGCCGAGAACCAAAAACATATGGCGTGGGCGTTCGGTCCCTGGGAGACGCTGCCGGTAGCTGACGGACTTGAGCTTCCGTTTATACTCAAGGCTCTCGGCATAGTTGCGCCCGATGCTGAAATCGGAAAGCAGCTTTCCGGCGGAGCAGATAACCCGCAGCTGTATTTTATCCGCAACTACGGCGAGCGTATGTGCGCGCGCGGAGCCTCCTGGATTGGCGGCGACGGCTTTTGGTACCTGTACCTGCGCGAAACGCGCGAGTTCATATACCCCGACATCGGCTTTCGCGCCGCCTGGGTGGATTTGGACGCATAATAACGCGGCTTCTGAAGCAGGACTATTATATGAAAAAAAGGACGGCTGTCGCCGTCCTTTTTTGTATGTGTAAATTTTATAGGGTGCTTTTCATCCCTCTTTTGCGGCTTGCTCCTCTCTGACCCGTTCGGCCTGCGGCTTGCGCAGGTACACTGCCTTTGCGCTTTCGGCAGACTGCGGCGCTTTCTCAAAAGCCGCCGCCGCAACGCCGAATGCCGTCCTGCACCGCATATTCTGCGGCAGTACGAGCTGCGGCAAACCCGCGTGCTTCTCAGACAGGCATAGGCGCACCTTATCCGCTCCGTCGCCGAAAATCACGCACTGCCGTCCGAGTTCCGCAAGTACCCCGGCGAATTCCTCCGCGCTTTGCGCCTCATCCTCTCGCAAGCGGCGCGGCACGCCATCCCGCACCTCAAACACAGCGCCGTAAACATCTCCGCGCAGAGCGTCAAAGCAGGGTGCGAGAATTGCGCCCTCGAACGGGCTTTTTTCGCCGTCCCGCGCGTCCTCCGCAAACCCCGTCAGTGAATACGCCGTTGCCTCGAGCGACGAAACCGTGTACACCGGCAAATCGCCCGCAAAGCAAAGCCCCTTTGCGCCCGCAAGTCCGATCCTCAATCCTGTAAAGGAGCCCGGACCGTTCGACACGGCGACAGCTTCAAGGTCGTGAGCCGTCAGCGCATTGTTTGCCAGAATATCGGCGACCATTTTCATCAGCGTCGCCGAATGCGTAAGCCCCGAATCCTGAAAATACTGTGCCACAAGCCGCCGCCCGTGCGTAAGACACACGGACGCTTCACGACCCGAAGCCTCCAGCGAAAGCAGGTATTTTTTGTTTTCGGAAGTCCCCTGCGGCACGCTTAATACTTGCCGCTGTGTCCGGAAAAGCTGCCTCCGGAGGAGCTGGAGAACGAATGTCCCCCGCCGCCACCTCCGCCTCCGTGACTTCCGCTGTCTGTGTCAATACGCACCTTGGATATTGACTTATGCGTGAACCTGTCAAGCGAGCGTGTAAGCATAAGGCTGCCCGGCACTACGTAGTCCTTTGCCTCGCGCTTTGGGCGCACGGTTTTGAGCTGGCGTGACAAAACTACCGTTGTAATTATCGTGACAATAAGTGCAACAACTGCGGCTATCGGCACTTTTTTTATAAAGGAATTCTCATACGGCGGCGTGTACGGCACATAGCCGTCGTCGCCGTCCTCGTAGTCGTTTGAGCCGTAGGGCGTGCCGGCTTCGTACATATTCAGAAAATCGTCGCACGCGGCGGCATATGCGAGAAACGCGCCGAAATAATCATCCTCGCGCAGATACGGGAGATAAAACGTGTCGAGATGAGCCTGTCCGCTGTATGTAAACACCTCGGAGCCAACTCCGGTTGGAGTCGCAAAACCAAAGTCGCGCTCCTCGGTTGCAATGACGAGGATGCAGCAGCGCGTATCGCCGTTCAGTGCAAGATCTATCGACTCCAAAAAGTCCGCGCCGTAAAGCTCCGCCGACTTCCCGCCGAGCGAATACGTCGTCGCAACAACAACCGCAAAGCTGTGCTTTTCGCTGATTTCCGCGAGCTTTCCGTTCAGATACAGAACTTCATCGTCAGATAGCAGCCCCACGCTTTCATAAACAAACGTCCCCTGCTCGTGTTCGTCGCCGCCCGGCAGCGTTGTTTCGTCGTGAGGCGTGCCGGCTTCATAGGCATACATAAAGTCGTCCACTGCTGAGGCATAGAACATAAACGCGCTGAAAAAGTCGCTGTCGTTGAAATAAGGCTGAATATTTTTCGTAATATATCTGCGTCCCGCTTCCGTAAAAGCGGTCTCGCCGATTCCATACGCGCCAAACGCCCAGTGCCGCTCCACGCAGTCGTAAACCAGAATTATTCCGCTCTTATCCTCTCCGCGACCAAAACCGTTGTAAGAATAAAGCTCGTCAGTGTCTTGTGCGGTATAGCCGTCATACATCGGGTCTATGACTACAACCGCAACGTCAAAATCGTGCGTATCGGATACGGACTCAAGCACCTCGCCCAGCGTCTGCTTATCCTCCTCCGTCAGCAATCCCGCTTCGTCAATGACGTATTCCGCCGCCGCCCTCGCAGGGACTGACAGCACCGGCAGAATCAAAAACACCGTAAAGATTGCGGCTATGCTAAGTAGCAGGATTCTTTTTGTTTTCATAATAGCTCTCTCCTCAACCTAAATACGGTGCTGTTAAGATAAGCGCGATGATAACCGAAAAAAACAAACTTGCCGCAATCGTCGCTCCGTTAATATTGTAATTGTTGCTAATATCCGGCGTGTTATTGGGGGTATCTTCTTTACTGTCGTTATTAACGTAAGGAGTTCTCGCCTCGTATATATTCAGAAAATCATCGCAGCCTTCGGCATATGCGAGAGATGCGCCGAAATAGTCGCCTTGCCATAAATACTCAACAATATTTGATGAGACGTAATTCAGAGCGGCTTGCGTGAAAACAACCTCGGCAGATCCGTATCTGGCAAATGCAAAGGTTTGCTTCGCACTGTCTTGAACCAATAGCAAACCGCTCTTATCCCCTCCTTGCCCCAAGCCCGCCGTATCGTAAATCTCCTTAGCATCCATAATGGTGCGCCCGCCGGAATTGGAATTTACTATAGCAACCGCCACATCAAGCTTGTGCCTTTCGCTTATTTCCGCAAGAGTCCCATTCAGTTTTTGAAGTTCTTCCTCCGTCAAAACCCCCGCGTCGTCAATGACGTATTCCGCCGCCGCCCTCGCAGGAACAGACAGCACCGGCAGGAACAAAAACACCGTAAAAATTGCGGCTAAGCTAAGCAGCAGGATTCTTTTTGTCTTCATAATCGTCACCTGCCTTATTTCAGAAACGACGCAGCCAGGTACAAAAGCCCCGACAGCACCGCCGTAATCCCGAAAAACAGACCGAAGAAAAACCCGACGCGTTTGCCGTTGTCCGCCGGAAGGTTGCCGACGAATTTTCCCGTCTGCCCGTTCATCGCAAAGGTGTACTTTTTACCGCGCCACGTCGTGCCGAGGAACCACACAGGCAGCAGCGCATACTTGACGTTTCCGCGCAATAGCGAAACATTGCCGCGCTTTTCCCGCACCGACGAATAGCCCGAAACGGTACCGCGAAACTCGGCCGAGGTCGAGGTTCGGATTCTTGTTTCGGCGACGGGGCGAGCCGCGTCCTCCGCTACGTCGTACTTGTTCGCGAAAAAGCCCGCGAGGTATGCCGTGCCAAATTCCTGCGCCTGCACGAGGTCAAAAGGCTCGATTGACTGCATTAGAATATCGTCAATCGCCTTTGACCCGTCTGCCGGTACGTCGTGGAAGCCGAGACTTCCCGAGCGGAATATGTCGTAAAACGATGTTTCCGTGTAGTGATACCTTCTGTCGCTCCACGACCGCACGGTTGTCCCCTCAAACACAAATTCGCCCTCTGCGTGCGTGTCAAAAAGCCAAAACGGTACGTACACGCCCTTGATCTCTTCAAGGTGACTTTCGTCCTTGAACACCTTAGGCAGGAAAAACTTCTTTTGGTAGTACTTTTTCAGCGCGGCAAACGCCGTCTCGCGGCTTTTCTTGAACGGAACAACAATCTCCGGGCGAAGAGTGCCGGAGAACTGCGAGCTCATAACAACGGCGCTGCCGCAAAACGGGCAGCTTGTCGCGCCGAGCGTCTCGTCTCCGATTATCTCGCCGCCGCAGGAGCGGCACGAGTATACGCGCATTCCGTCCTGCTCACCGTCCCGCCATTCGGTTCCGGCGGACGACCACTCGTTGTGCTCCGAACGCTGCTCCTCGTGAAGCTCCTCGTCGCGCGAGTGGAAATAGTCCGCAGAAATGACCGTTTCGCAGTACGGGCAGGTCATCTCCTGCACGTCCGTGTCAAAGCTCAGGCTTGCGCCGCAGTTCGGACATTTGAATTCAAATAGTGACATAGTTTATGCGCTGCGGACAGCTTCCTCCCTTCGCGCTTATTCCTTTATTAGATTTTTGCACCGCATTCCGGGCAGAACTTCGGCGAAGCGCCGTCCGGCGCCGTCCAGCCGCAGGTCTGGCACTTCACGCCGCCTGCCTCGGGCTTTGCCGCGCCGCATTCGGAGCAGAACTTGCCTGTGTTGCCGGTCTTGCCGCAAGCTGCGCACGTCCAGCCCGCGTCTGCTGACGCATATCCGCCGCCGGGCGCCTGCGCGTAATTTTGCTGTGCCGGAGCGCCGCCCTGTGAAAAGAGCTGATTCGCGTTTGCGCCGCCTGCCTGATTCGCCATATTCATACCGATAAAGCCGTTCATCGCACCGGAGGTGTTCGCCGCCGCCGCACGCATCGCGTCCGCCTGAGCGCCGACGATTGCCGCGCCCGCCATCTGCGGATTGCGGTAAACCGCGCTTTTTTGCAGCTCCTTGATCATATCCTCGTCTTCTTTTGAGGCTGTAACGGAGTTTATACCGAACTCGATAATCTCAATTCCGCGTCTGTCGCGCCATTTTGCCGAAAGCACGTCATTAAGTACCTGCGTAATTTCCGTCGTGTGTCCCGGAAGCGCGCTGTAGCGGATTCCGAGGGCGGAAATCTTGGAAAACGCGGGCTGAAGCGCCGTGAGCAGCTCGGTTTTCAGCTGCGACTCAATTGTGCTGCGCAGAAAATCACCCGTGATGTTGCCCGCCACGTTTGTATAGAACAGCGCAGGGTTTGTGATTTTGTAGGAAAATTCGCCGTTGCAGCGGATTGAAATGTCCACGTCAAGCCCGATATTCAGGTCAACCACGCGAAACGGAACAGGGTTCGGCGTGCCGTACTTGTTGCCGTAAATCTCTTTTGTGTTGAAGTAGTAGATTCTTTGGTCTGCCGTCACACCGCCGCCGTACTTAAACCGCTCCACGCCCTTTTTCCACATAGCGGCAAAGTCAGAGCGGAAGTCGTTGCCCGCAAAGATAGACGGCTCGCCGTTTGTATCGAACGTGTACTGCCCCGGCTCCGCCGCGAACTCCGTGATGATTCCGTTGACGACAATCGCCGCCGCCTGTCCGTCAGCAACAACGATTCCCGAGCCTGCGGTTATGATGTTGTCAGACCCGCGTGTGTTGGAGCCGCGCCCGCCTGTCGTGTGCCTGCCCTTTGAAATAAGCACGTCTGCCGAAAGCGCGTCGCACGTGAAAAATTCTTTCCATGAGTCGGCAAGCACGCCGCCTGCCGCTCCCGCTAAAGCTTTAATAAGTCCCATTTTTTTAGTCTCCTGTTGTTTGGTTTATTTATTGTTTCAGAACGCTTCAATGCCGACACTGCCGCCCGTAGTGTATTTAGTAATCGCCAAAAAGCGCTCTGCCGAAATGCTTATTCTTCTTCTCCGAGCGTCACGGCGTGTTCGCGCAAAAATACGCGCATTGTCTGCAGCTGCTCACGCACGAATTCAGGTGCGGGAGAGCCGAAGGATTTTCTGCCCGCAATACAGTTTTCAAGGTCAATCGCCGCGAAAATATCGTCCTCAAACGCTTCTGAAAAGCTCTTGTACTCCTCAAGAGTGAGCGTTTCAAAGGTCTTTTCGCTATCTATGCAGTACTTCACAAGCTGACCGACGACGGTGTAGCTCTCGCGAAATGCAAGTCCGCGCCGCACAAGGTAATCCGCCATATCCGTCGCCGTGATAAAGCCCTCCTGCGCCGCTTTTTTCATACGCGCGGCGTTTATCTTCATCGTCGCAGTCATTTCGTTTATGACCTTGAGCACAAGCTTAACCGTATCCAGCGCGTCAAACACAGGCTCCTTGTCCTCCTGCATATCCTTGTTATAGGCAAGCGGCAAGCCCTTCATTACAGTGAGCAGCGCAATAAGGTCGCCGTAAACGCGTCCTGTTTTTCCGCGCGCAAGCTCGGCAAGATCCGGATTTTTCTTCTGCGGCATAATGGAAGAGCCGGTCGAAAACGCGTCCGCCATCTCGACAAACCGGAACTCATGCGAGTTCCAAATGACAATCTCCTCGGCGTATCTTGATAAGTGCATCGCGAGAATCGAGAGGTCGGAGAGCAGCTCCAGCGCAAAGTCCCGGTCAGACACCGCGTCAAGCGAGTTTATCATCGGACCGCGAAAGCCGAGCAGGCTCGCCGTCATAAATCTGTCAATATCGTGCGTCGTTCCGGCAAGCGCGCCCGCACCGAGCGGCGACTCATTGAGCCTGTCAAGGCAATTCTCAAGCCGCGTAACGTCACGCGTGAGCATAGAACAGTACGCCAGCAGGTAATGCGCAAGCGTCGCCGGCTGCGCACGCTGGAGGTGAGTGTAAGCAGGCATAACGCTGCCGATATGCGTTTCGGCGACATTTGTCAGCGTCAGGATGAAGTCCAGAATCAGCGCGATTACCTCGGAACCCTCCTGCCGTATATACATACGAAAATCCACCGCAACCTGGTCGTTGCGCGACCTTGCCGTGTGCAAACGCTTGCCCGCCTCGCCGATTCGCGCCGTCAGCTCCGCCTCAATCGCCATATGAATGTCCTCGTCAGCACGCGAGAACTCGAATTTTCCCTGTTCTATATCGGCGCAGATTGCGTCCAGCCCCTCAACGATTTTTTTTGCGTCGTCAACCGGAATTATCCCCTGCCGCGCAAGCATTTCCGCGTGCGCCTGAGAGCCTACTATATCGAAGAAATACAGTCGCTTGTCAAAATCTATCGAGGCGTTGAGCTCATCGGTTAATTCGTGCGTAGTCTCAGAAAACCGCCCTGACCAAAGCTTGCTCATTTGCCGCCCTTTCCCTTTGCAAGCTTTTCGTCAAGCTTTGCCTTAACCGTCACGGGCAGACCGAACAGCGCGATAAAGCCCCGGCTGTCGTTCTGGTCATAGTCGGATTCGCCGAAGGAGGCAAGCTCCGGGTCGTAGAGGCTGTAGTCGGACCACACGCCCGCGTTTATGATGTTGCCGCGAAACAGCTTTAGCCGCACCTTGCCGGTAACAGTCTCCTGCGTCTTGTCAAAGAACGCGGACAGCGCCTCGCGCGTTGGCGAAAACCACAGCCCGTTGTACACAAGCTCGCCGAATTTCAGCGCAAGGTGCGCCTTTAGGTGCGCCGTTTCCTTGTCAACCGTTATTGTCTCTAAAACCTCGTGCGCATGGTACAAAATCGTGCCGCCCGGCGTCTCATACACGCCGCGCGACTTCATTCCGACAAGGCGGTTTTCCACCACATCATAAAGACCGATTCCGTTTCGTCCGCCGATTTCATTCAGCGCGTAGATTATCTGCTTAAAGGACAGCTTTTGTCCGTCAAGCGCAACGGGAGTCCCCTGCACAAACTCAAGCTCAACATATTCCGGCGCGGTTTTGACCGATTCCGGCGCAACCGTCATCTCCAAAAAGCCTTCCTTTGTGTAAAGCGGCTCGTTGCCCGGCTCCTCAAGGTCAAGCCCCTCGTGTGACAGGTGCCAGAGGTTTTTGTCCTTGGAATAGTTCGTCTCGCGGTTGATTTTCAGCGGGATATTGTGCGCCTCGGCATAGTCTATCTCGTCGTCGCGCGATTTCAGATCCCACTCGCGCCACGGGGCGATAATCTTCATATCCGGCGCAAAGGCGCGGATTCCAAGCTCAAAGCGCACCTGGTCGTTACCCTTGCCCGTGCAGCCGTGGGCGATAGCGTCCGCCCCCTCGGCAAGCGCGATTTCGGTAATCCGTTTTGCGATAACAGGACGGGCAAAGCTCGTTCCGAGAAGATACCCCTCGTATTTTGCGCCCGCCTTGAGTGTCGGCAAAATAAATTCGTCCGCAAACTCGTCCGTTAAGTCCTCAATATAGAGCTTGGACGCGCCAGTTTTGATTGCCTTTTCCTCAAGCCCGTCAAGCTCGGTTCCCTGCCCGACGTCCGCCGAAACGGCGATAACCTCAGGGTTACCGTAGTTTTCCTTGAGCCACGGAATGATGATAGATGTGTCGAGTCCCCCGGAATAAGCGAGGACGATTTTTTTGATGTTTTGATTTCTTTCTTGACCGTTCATTTGTGTACCCTAATAATCAGTGTTCCGCATAATTAATTTGCAATTTTATTATATATGAATTCGGCGCAAAACGCAAGGGGAAATTTGCGGAAAGCTCCGCTGAAAAAACAAGCAGTTTTTTGCGGAGCGGGCAGACTGGTGCGTTCAGCTGTACGCCGGAGGGTGCGGTGTTTGTAATTGGGGCGAAGCTGCGCCTCGCCGCACAGCTTTACGCCTGCGCGGCGGGCGGTTCCTTTCTTGTCTTGGTTCGCGGGGGGCAATGGGTGGTTTTGCGTTTTGGCGGGGCGTATTGTTTGATGTAGGTGCGTGCAGTTGTGCGCCGGAAGGTGCGGAGTTTGTAATTGTGGCGAAGCTTCGCCTCGCCGCACTGCTGAGCGCCTGCGCGGCGGGCGGTTCCTTTCTTGTCTTGGCAAGAAAGGAACCAAAGAAGCCGCTTTTGGGCTTAGGCCGTTGCGGAGCTGCAAATGTACGTGTCCGTGTGTCCAAACCCTGACAGAACTGCCGAGTGACGGGCTTTAGCCCTATGTGCGGACAGTAGGTATCGGCGGGTGGCAACCAGAATTTGGCGAAGCCAACCCGCACCGCGCCCTGCGCTGTGTGGTGCGGCAAGCAGTTGCGTGTCCCGACGCACGAAGTGCGGAGGTAGACGGACGCACCCGACCGCACCCACATAGCAGAGTGTAGGTGTCTGACGCAAAATGCGGCGGCAAACAAGACAAGGGACGTCGAGGACGTCGTCCCCTACGGAGATTGTTATGGTAACGGGGCATTGCATTGAACCGTAAGTTTGCACCCCACCGCCACCACACCAATCCCGCCGCGTCGGGACACGCACCGCATTGCCGCACAATGTGCGGCAGCAATCGTAGCAGAAATTACTTTCCGGTTGGCACCCGCAGGCAGTTCGCGGTAACCAACAGCCTTACCCAAGCCGCCAACCCCGCGACAGGCTTCGTCTCTGCGTGCGGCGCAGCTAAGGCGTTCGCCCCAACCACCGCAATACGTCGCGGGGAAAGGCACACTCTGCTTTGCCACAATTGCAGTTCCCGTATAGAAAAAAGATTGCTTCTTCTAAAGAAGTCGCCCCTTTTTGGTTACTTTTTCCGGCGAAGCGGAAAAAGTAACCGCCCGCCGCGTAGGCGTGAAGCAGCGCAATGCGGCGAAGCTTCGCCGCAATTACAAACATAACAACCTGCGCCGCAGGTAAAACGCTTGCACCCAAGTAAAAGCAGAACAGAATGGCGAAGCAAACCCCGGGCGGCAGGTTGCCGCCCCTACGCCCGCCAAAACCCGGCGACACCCGCAACAAGGGACGCTGCGGGCCTCGTCCCCTACAAAGACAAAGCCTTAAAAACACAAAAAAAGCCGGCAGAATAATTCCACCGGCTTTTCCTATTCGCAATAGCGCTTACGCCAAGTTAACGTTCACCGCGCGAAGTCTGCGGCTGTTCTTGGGATCCTGCTCTGTTTCGAATGTGACTCTCTGACCCTCGTTCAAAGAACGAAAACCGTTAGAGGTGATTGCGGAAAAATGTACAAAGACATCCTCGCCGCCGTCGTCATTGGATATAAAGCCGAAGCCCTTATCCGGGTTAAACCATTTTACTGTACCGTTACTCATTGGGTACCTCCGATAAATTTTTTTCGTACCCAAAACAAACAAAACTCGCCGGCAAAATCATCAAACAGCAATGATACGCGCAAGCGAGCACAAGGTCTTTTCATGAATACTTTAGTTAGAATACCACACTATTTCATTGTTGTCAAGCATTATTTTCCAAAATTACATTGGTATTTTTTGGGCGTTTATTTTACTTTCTCTCTGCGCACCTACACCATAAGAATAGACGCGTCCCCGAAAATCTGCGACCCGTACAAAAACACCGCGTCCGAGCCGGGCACAAATTCCACAAACTCCCCGAGCAGCCGCGCGTTAATATACCGCAAATCAATCAGCGTCACTGTTTCGTAATCCGAAAACTCCGCGATAAGCGGCGCCAGCGAGGAAGAAAACGAGTCGCGGAAAAGGTACAGGTGTCTGCCGCTTCCCGCGTTTTCGGTATTCGTCAAGCGGACTATCATCTGCGGACCGCACAGAAACAGATTGTACGGGTCAATAGACGGGAAGCCGTGCGCCTCGCCCGCTGTTTTCAGGTTGTACAGCGCGGAAAAATCGTACTCTGTGCCCGTACCGTCATCATAAACCGGACCGGGAATCCAGCTTCCTGCGCTGAGCAGGTATTCCGCCGTAACGTGCGGCACGTCAACCGTAACCGCTGTATCGGGCGCAACCGGCAATGCAAGCTGCCCCGGATACACGCCGGAAAATTCGCCGACAGTACGTGTTTTCGCGCCGTCCATAGCCCACGGCGCACCTGATAGCTCACGTCCGAGCGCGGACATCACCGTCGCAAGGCGCGCCTGATTCCAGTGCAGATCCGTGCGGTAAAAGTCACCCGACGAGAGAGCCTCCGAAAGGTCAATCCGCTGCATATCCGGCAGAGCCTCAGCGAAAATCCGCTCTGCCAAGGCAGTGTCAAAGCCGGGGTAGTAGCTTCCCGCGTAGACGCTCTTGTCCGGAATGACGCACAGGCGCACGTTCAGTTCAGGCAGCCACGTTTCGGCGACAGCCCCGATTTTCGCGGCTATTTTCTTGTATTCCTCTGCGTTTATTTCCTGGAATTTGCCCGCGCCCGCGTTTCCGAGATACAAACCGCCTTTGTCGGTCTGCCGCAAAACGGAGAACACAACGCGCGAATGCAGCTTGCGCATTGTCTCCCGAAGCGGAAAGGAATCCGCTGCAAAATCCTCAAAGCCGCCTGTGTACTTGCCGGAAAGGACGTTTGCCGCGGTAAGCTCCTCAAGCTTTGCCGCCGGGCGGCGCTCACTTGCGATAAGCTTCGGCGGTGTGCTGACAAGCCGCGCGATAAACACCGCGCCGAGTATCGCTGCCAATACAAATGCCGTTAAAATGTGTCTGATTTTGTCCTGCTTCACGCTCTCTGCCTCCTAAAACCTGAAGTAGATGAACGGGTTAAACGACCCGTCCGCAAGATACGCCGAAACCGCAATAAGCAGCACCGCAACAGCTATCGGCTCCGCCGCCGCAAGCGCTGTTTTCAGCGAACGACTGTTTTCCGCAATTGTAAGCAGGTTTTTCGGCAACGGCGTCGCACCGATAATGGCAATCAGTATCGGCACAAAATAGCTTCGCAGATAATAGAGCGTCTTTGCGGTGTACGCGCCACCCGTGCCTGCGCCGACAAGAAGACCGAGTCTGTGCGCGATTTCTCCGGCTGAAAACGAGTTGAAAAACACCCAGCTGATGAGCACAAGCGCAATAACATACACGTGACTCAGGGCTGACGGCAGCTTTTTCAGCGGCTTTTCAAGCAGGAACTTTTCAATAAGCAGCAATAGTCCGAAATACAAGCCCCACAGGATAAAATTCCACCCCGCACCGTGCCAGAACCCGGTCAGCAGCCACACAACGAGTATGTTCAGCACCTGACGAGCGGCTCCGCGTCTGTTTCCGCCGAGCGTTATGTACACATAGTCGCGGAACCAGCTCGACAGGCTTATATGCCACCTGCGCCAGAACTCCGTTATGCTCCGCGAAATGTACGGGTAGTCGAAGTTTTCGAGAAACTTAAAGCCGAGAATCTTGCCGAGACCGATTGCCATATCGGAATATCCCGAAAAGTCGAAGTATATCTGCAGTCCGTAGGTAATAAGATACAGCCAAGCGGCAAGCGCGTTGTTTTCCGCCGCGAAAATACCGACGACCTCCGCAAGCGTGTTCGCTATAAGAACCTTTTTCGCAAGTCCCGCAACAAACCGCCGTGCTCCGACTCCGAAGTCCTCAAGCGTGGTTTTTCGGCTCTTCAGCTCCCGCGCAACATCCACATACCGCACAATCGGCCCCGCAATAAGCTGCGGAAACAGCACAACGTACGTCGCGAGAAGCAGCGGGTTTTTCTGAACGGCGGCTTCGTTTCGGTAAAGGTCAATGTCGTAGGACAGCGCCTGGAAGGTGTAGAACGAAATCCCGATCGGCAGCGCAATTTTCAGCAGCGGAATGTCAACTCCTGGCAGCCGGTTCAGGTTCGCGAGAAAGAAGTCCGCGTACTTGAAAAACGCAAGTCCGCCGAGACCGACGGCAAGTGCGGCGATAAGCGCAAGCTTTGCGCCGATTCCGCCGCGAAAACGCTCAATAAGCAGTCCGAAAAACCACCCCGACAGAATCTGAAGCACCATCAGAATGGCATATTCCGGCTCGCCCCACGCGTAAAACACGAGGGACGACAGGAGCAGCCACATATTGCGCGGCATTTGCTTTTGCCCGCGCCCGTCCGGTATCAAAAAATACACGACGAGGACGACGGGCAAAAACCAGTATAAAAATGTTACGCTTGAAAAAAGCATTGTATGTTTCCGTGCGGGTTACTCGGCAGGCAAAAGCTCTTCGTCGCCGCCGAAGCTGATTCCGCCACCTGTGTCGCCCTCTTTTGTATAGAAAACGTCAACCTGCGGCTCTGCACCCGTCAGCTCCGCTATTGCAGCCTCCACCGAGAGCTTTCCCGCCACGAGAAATACATACTCGCCTGAGATTACTGTTTCGCAAAGCTCCGGGATAACGCAAATCCACTTGTGCGGGTCAAACCCGCTCGCCATTGCGGCGGCTGCTGCCTGCGCCTGCGCCGCATCCTTCAGCTTAATTACCGCGATTTGGTGCGGAGACGTCATCATAAGCGCGGTTGAAACATACGCCTGCTGTACGTACTCGGAAATCTCGGCTGCCGTCAGTCCGAGGTAATTTGAGATGTTTTCGTTTCCGATTAGGTCGAGCGTATCCGACACCGGATAATCCTCACCAAAGGTTTCAATGACTGCCGCAAGAAAATCGTCGGCAGAGTCATAGACGGAAGCGGGCGCGGCTGACTCGGACGGAGTCGGCGTTACCGGGGGCTTTTCCGAGCAGCCGGCAAAAAGCGCGGCGGCAAAGAGCACAGTAATAAGCGTGGTGATGAGTTTTTTAATAGTTTTCATTGTTACCTGATTCCTCTCAACTATATAAATTTTTCGGTATCGCCGTGTTGCGGAGCTTGCCGCAAGAGCAATACCGAAATTAATTATAGTCAATAGTTTGAAAAAGTCAAGATGTTAGCGCTTACTTTTTTTGAGTGGGCGCTTGAACAGTGCGCCGCCCTTTCTACGGCACGCAAATTGTTGCCGCGCGGAAATTTGTGTGCTCTCCCACGCTGTCTTTTTTCAAAATAACGCCCCTGCCCTACTTGACATTTTCGCACTGGCGTAGTATTATACAATTATAATGAATTATAGTGCGGGTTTTGGGACTTATTTTTCGCGCCATAATAAATATCATAAATGAAAACGATACAAATTTCCGGAGGAATCAATTAATGTCAGATATTTTTCTCGTGTCGAGCGCTCGCACGGCAATAGGCTCGTTCGGCGGCGCACTCAAGGACGTTCCGGCGGCAAAGCTCGGCGAAATTGCGGCAAAAAGCGCAATTGAGCGGGCGGGAATCCCGGCAGACGCAATCGACGAGGTCATCTTCGGCTGTGTTTTAACGGCGGGACTCGGTCAGAACGTCGCCCGTCAGGTCTCTGTCGGCGCGGGACTTCCTGTTGAAACGCCGTCCTACACCGTCGGTATGGTTTGCGGCTCGGGTATGAAAACCGTAATCGAGGGCGCGCGCGCAATCGCCGCCGGAGACGCGCAGGTTATCTTGTGCGGCGGAACGGAAAATATGTCAGCCGCCCCTTATTCCATTCCGGCAGCACGCTACGGCGCGAGAATGGGCAACGGAAAAATCATCGACACAATGGTTAACGACGGTTTGACGGACGTTTTCGCGGGCTACCATATGGGTATCACGGCGGAAAACCTCTGCGACAAATACGGCATCACGCGCGAGGAGTTGGACGCGTTCTCGCTCTCGTCACAGCAGAAAACAGCGGCGGCGCAGAAGGCAGGAAAATTTGACGAGGAAATCGTTCCCGTGCCGGTCAAGGTGAAAAAGGAAATTGTAGACTTCAAGGTAGACGAGTTCCCGCGTGAAACGACGGCAGAAGCGCTTGCAAAGCTCAAGCCCGCGTTCCGCCCCGACGGCGGACGCGTCACGGCAGGCAACGCCTCCGGAATTAACGACGGCGCGGCGGCGATTATCCTTGCTTCGGGCGAAGCTGTCAAGAAGTACAATCTCAAGCCGATTGCAAAGCTCGTTTCCTGGGGACAGGGCGGCGTTGACCCGGCGATTATGGGCGTAGGTCCCGTTCCGGCGACGAAAAACGCGCTTGCAAAGGCCGGTCTTACGGTTGCGGACCTCGACCTTATCGAGGCAAACGAGGCATTCGCAGCGCAGTCGATTGCAGTTGCGCGCGACCTCGGCTTTGATATGTCCAAGGTCAACGTAAACGGCGGCGCAATCTCGCTCGGTCACCCCGTCGGCGCTTCGGGCGCACGCATTGTCGTGTCGCTGATTCACGAAATGCAAAAACGCCCCGAGGTTAAGCTCGGACTTGCCACGCTGTGTATCGGCGGCGGAATGGGCGTTGCGACAATCTGGGAAAAGGCATAGCTTACCTTTTGGCGGCGGCACTTACTACTTCCGCCGTCGAAAAGTATTTTTGTAAAACAACATTAGCATAAGCGGACTTTGCGCCGAGGATAATTTTACGTCAAAAGATAAAGCAAAAAACTTCAAAACCTCAATCGGAGGACAGGCGCTGATTGAGGGCGTTATGATGCGCGGGCCGGACAAGCTTGCAATAGCGGTTCGCAACCCCGCAGGGCAGATTATCCTTAAAACAGAGGAGCTGCTGACGCAAAAAAGCCGCAGTCCGGTGCTGAAATGGCCGTTTATTCGCGGCGTTGTGAATTTCGGCTCGTCTATGGTCTGCGGCGTAAAGTCGCTGACGTATTCGGCGGAAGTCGCTATGCCGGACGAGGATGCAGCGCCGAAATCCGCCACTGACACGGAAGCTGCCGCGTCCGAAATTGCAGACGCGCCGGACTTCGCCAAAACGCAGGAGTCGGAAACCGCGGCTGCTGTAATTTCCGCAGAGCCTGACGCCGAAACACCGCCGGAACCTGTTCCCGAAGCGGTACCGGACGCGCTTTCGCCGGAAGACGCCGCCAAGGCGGAAAGAAAGAAGTCTGTGCAGGACAAGGCTGTTGTAATTGGCTCTGTTGTTCTCGGAACAGGTCTGTCCATTGTTCTTTTTATGCTGCTGCCGACTGTTATCGCGTCGCTTTTTTCGGGTCTGACCGAAAGCAGAATTCTGCGCAACCTGATTGAGGGCGTTATCCGCATTGCAATCTTCCTCGGATATATTTCGCTGACCTCGCTGCTCTCCGATATGCGGCGCGTATGGATGTACCACGGCGCGGAGCATAAGACAATTTTCTGCTACGAGCGGGGACTGCCCCTCACGGTCGAAAATTGCCGCGAAATGCCCCGCTGTCACCCGCGCTGCGGCACAAGCTTTATGTTTATCGTGATGATAATCAGCATACTTGTGTTCTCGGTTGTGAGCTGGAACGGCGTTTTACAGCGAATCCTGCTGCGGCTTGTGCTGCTGCCGGTCGTCGTTGCGATAAGCTACGAAATTATAAAGCTCGCGGGGCGGTATGACAATATATTAACCCGAATTATCTCCGCACCCGGCAAGGCGCTTCAGCGCCTGACGACGCGCGAGCCGGAGGACGATATGCTTGAGGTCGCGATAGCCTCGCTTGAAGCGGTACACCCCGTTGAGGCGGGGGCGGACACGTGGTGAGCCGCAGACGCGCCGCCGCGCCGGCTGTTGTGAAAAGACTCGCGTCCTTACTTATCGCAGTGTTTGTATGCTCGGCGTTTTTTGTACCTGCGAAAGCGGATACCGGACCAAAGCCGTCGATAACCGTCAAGGCGCAAAACCTGCCTAAGGGCGAGGTCTATATGGACCTGCTCGTGTATCGGCCGGATTATGACAGAGACGATGCCTTGAGCGACCTTTGGTATGACCGCTGGCTTACATATCCCTCCCATCCCAAAGGTTATAGCTTCAACGAAGAAATGCTCAGTGCCTTGCGCGATTTTGACGTTGGCGGCTGGCATTCGGCGCTCGCGGGTAACGCACAGCCTGTGCTGTTCGGCGATGTTTACTGTTATGTTGATTCCGGATATGCTGAAATAGAATACAGCTATTTTGGCACACCCGACGTGTTCAAGATAATTGTAGTAACCGAAAGCGGCGAGGTTCGCGTTTCGAACACGGTTACACGAAAGGCGTTTCAGGCGGTTATCAGCTTCGACTATGAAAAGGCTCTAAGCCCTGAAGAGCTGTCGGCGATTGAAACAACCGAAGCCGCAACAGCTCCGCCGCCAATTCATATTCCCGATAGCGCCGTTGAATCCGGTCAATTCGGGTACTATTTCAAAACCTACTCTCTGCAATTCCTTGAAACCTGCGGACTCACTCTGCTAATCGAGGGTGTGCTTCTGCTCATTTTCAAGCTCGGCTCAAAACGCAACTGGGTTGTGTTTTTAGTCACCAACATCGCGACACAGCTTTTGTTTACTGCCGCCACTGCTGTTTGCTCATTTTATTTCGGTCTCGGCTGGTTTGAGTATATTATTCTATTAGTTATTTCCGAGATAATTATTTTCGCAGTTGAGATTCCGGTTTTCGCCCGGTTGTTTAACAACAATTCTGTTCGCCGCCGCGTTTTGTACGCAATAATTGCAAACGCCGCAAGCTGTGCCCTCGGCGTTGTACTGCTGATAAGGTAGCGCGTTTTGACACTTTTAGAAGTCTACCGCTCTGTTCTCGCGCAATTACGCACGGCCGAAATATCCGGCGCGGAGACAGAGGCGCGGGTTATCTGCTCGCATTTTTCAGGGCTTTCACCCGAAAAATTCTTACAGCTCCGAAACGATGAGACTGACGCTACTGTAGTTGACAGCATTGCCGAAGCGGCCGCAAGGCGTGTTTCGGGTGAGCCGCTTGCTTACATAATCGGCTCCGCCGAGTTTTACGGATACAGCTTTGTAACGCCGCGCGGCGTACTTATCCCCCGCCCCGCCACGGAAAGTCTTGTTGAGCTTGTTCTTGCGCAATTCCCGGCTTCAGGCAAGCCCGTTCGCTTCTTAGACCTCTGCTGCGGCACCGGCTGTATAGGAATTACGCTTTTGCTTGAGCGTCAAAACGCACACTGCACCTTTGCCGACATTTCGGACACAGCCCTTACGGCAACACGCGAAAATGCCGCGCGGCACAGCGTGTCAGACCGCGCGGAGGTCACTCGCGGCGACGTGTTCTCTCCTGCCGGGCAGCCGGGCGGGTTTGACGCGATACTCTGCAACCCGCCGTACATCAGAACTGCGGATATGACTGCGCTGGACGGCTCTGTTAAGGATTTCGAGCCGGGACTTGCGCTTGACGGCGGCATTGACGGGCTGGATTACTACCGCTATATCGCGGTGAATTGGAACGACAAGCTGCTTCCCGGCGGACTTCTGGCATTTGAGTGCGGGTTTGACCAGGCGGGTAAGGTGGCGGAGCTTCTGCGCCGCGAGGGCTTTGCAGACGTTTCAATAAAGAAAGATTTATCCGGAATACCGCGCATTGTTGCGGGAACATATCAATAAATTTGTAACAACTATATTAATTCACAAGAAGGTTAGTTATGGCACAGCCGAAAAAGCCGACGACGTTTGCAACGCCTGCCACGGACAAAAAGCGCGCTCTTGAAACAGCGCTGTCACAAATCGAAAAATCCTACGGAAAAGGCTCAATAATGCGCCTTGGAGACGATCTTGCCGTTAATGTTGAGGCAATCTCGACGGGTTCCCTGTCGCTTGACGTTGCGCTCGGTATAGGCGGCGTTCCGCGCGGCAGAATTGTTGAAATTTACGGACCTGAAAGCTCGGGTAAAACAACGCTTGCACTGCACGTTGTCGCCGAAGCGCAAAAGGCAGGCGGCGAGGCGGCGTTTATCGACGTTGAGCACGCGCTTGAGCCTGCCTACGCCCGCGCACTGGGCGTTGATATAGACAATCTGCTGATTGCACAGCCCGGCACCGGTGAGGATGCTCTCGCGATTGCGGACACGCTTGTCCGCTCCGGCGCAATTGACGTTGTTGTCATAGACTCCGTAGCGGCGCTTGTTCCCCGCTCTGAAATTGAGGGCGAAATCGGAGATTCCTCCGTCGGCGTTATCGCGCGGCTAATGTCGCAGTCTCTGCGGCGGCTTGCGGGGTCAATCTCGCGCACAAACTGCATTGTCATCTTCATTAACCAAATGCGCGAGAAAATCGGCGTTATGTACGGCAACCCGGAAACCACGCCGGGCGGCAAGGCTCTGAAGTACTTTGCCTCCGTGCGAATTGACGTGCGGCGGGGCGAGGCAATAAAAAACGGAACCGAAATTGTCGGCAACCACACTAAGGCAAAGATTGTAAAAAACAAGGTCGCGCCGCCGTTTAAGGTCGCCGAGTTTGACATTATGTACGGCGAGGGCATTTCCAAATCAGGCGAGCTGGTGGACATCGGCGTTCAGTTCGGCATTGTCGAAAAGGCCGGCGCATGGCTCACACTTTACGAAAACCGCTTTCAGGGCAGAGACGCAACGAAGAAGTTTTTGCTTGAAAACAAGGACGTCGCCGAGCAGCTTGAGCGCGACATTTACGCTGCCATTGAAAAAGAGCGCACCGGAGAATCAACAGGCGCCGCCGCGCCCGCAAAGGGTAAGGGCAAGTCAAAGGCCGCTGCGGCGGACGAAGAAGAAGAGTTCGATTACGACGACGAGTTCGGCGAATAGCTCGCGGGTCTGACGATTTACGCGGCAGCTTTGCCGTGCAGTAAAACAGCTTTTAGGTGCGCACTTGGATATTAAGCCGCTGAAATACGCCTTTTCCTCACCTGAGGACGAGGCTGCATACTGTCAAAAATACGCGCTGCGGGTGCTTAACAGCCGCGCCGTGTCCGTCTTTGAGCTGAAAATGAAGATGCTGCGAAAAGGCTTTTCGGAGGAGGCAGCGGAGTCTGTCATAGACCGCCTGCGTGAAGCGTCTCTTCTGGACGACAAGGCATACACCGAGGAGCTGACGCACTCATACGCAAATCGCGGCTACGGCAGGCGGAGGATTGACGTTGAGCTGCGCCGCCGCGGCGTGTATAACGAATTTTCAGACACCGCGCAGGAAAGCTATGAGGAGCTGGACACAAACGAGGGCGAGGAGGACGGCGGCATTCTGTGCGAAAAATACCTGCGCAAGCTGCTGGACAGAATGCACCCCGATAACGAGGATGAGGACGAGGAGTTTTCTCTCGGCTTTGAAGAGCGGCAAACACTGCGTATGCGGCTTTTGCGCCGGGGCTTTTCGTCGGACGAAATTGAACACGCGATGAAAAAACTACTTATTTAAGCTTTACGGTTATATGTCCCAACACAAACCCAAAACCTACATACTTTCTCTCGGATGTGCAAAAAATCAGGTAAATTCCGAGCAGATGGCGCATATCCTGTTTGCGTCGGGGTATGATGAGGCCTCGTGCCCCGAACAGGCTGAGGTTGTGATTGTCAACACCTGCGGCTTTATCGAGAGCGCAAAGCAGGAGGCAATAGACGAGCTACTGCGGATGTCGGAGCTTAAAACTACCGGCAAGCTGAAGTACCTCATCGCGGCGGGCTGTCTTTCCGAGCGGTATAAGTCGGAGCTGCGCGCCGGTCTTCCTGAGGTGGACGCCTGTATAGGAGTCGGCAGCTACGGCGCGGTTGCGGAGGTTGTGGATGGGCTTTTATCCGGGGACGGCACTCAGACAGAGCGGTTTTCTCCCCCGGAGAGCTACGACGACAACGCGCCGCGCAGAATCCTGGGCAAAAACCCGGCTTGGGCGTATATCAAGATTGCCGAGGGGTGCGACAATAAGTGCGCCTTTTGCGCAATACCGCAGATTCGCGGCAAAATGCGCTCCCGCGAGCTTGAGGATATTGTTGCCGAGGCAGAAAATCTCGCGAAATCCGGCGTGCGCGAGCTTGTTGTGATAGCGCAGGACACGACGAAATACGGTCAGGACCTCTACGGCCGCCCGAGTCTTGACAGACTGCTGCGCCGCCTGAACGAAATCACGGAGCTGCGCTGGATTCGCGTGCACTATATGTATCCGGAGCTTGTCACACGCGGACTTCTCGATACATTTAGCGAGGGCGAAAAGCTGTTGCCCTATTTTGACATTCCGCTTCAGCACGTTTCGGCAAAGGTGCTGAAAAAAATGCGGCGCGTCGGCAACTTCTCGTCGCACTATAATCTTGTACAGGAAATCAGGTCGCGTCTGCCGCGAGCCGTAATCAGGACGAGCTTTATAACGGGGCTGCCGTATGAGCAGCGGCAGGAATTTGAGGAGCTGCTGAGCTTTGTGCGTCTGGCAAAGTTAGAGCACGCGGGCGTGTTTCAATACTCTCCCGAGGAGGGCACGGAAAGCAGCTTGATGAAGGCCCCCGCCCCGTACACCGCGCGCCGCCGCAAGGAAGCGATTGAGCGCCTGCAGGACGCGGTCACCGGCAGCTTCCACGAGGGGCGCGTCGGTCAGACAGAAACGGTGATTATCGAAGAGTGTGAGGACGGGCTGTATCTCGCGCGCTCATACGCCGAGGCTCCGGAGGTGGACGGGTACATTTACGTCTCGTCGGAAAATGCGCTTTCCCCCGGCGACTTTGCCGAGGTGTTAATTACGAAAAACGACGGCGGAATTCTTTTCGCCGAGACTGTTCGGGTGCTGTAGATGAAGGCGCGGAGGTGTAAGCTTCAGCCGCCCACTGCACTGTTCGGAATATTTAATTATATCGGTTCTTTACTTACAACAAGTAAGAGGTTACAATTTGACTACTGCAAATAAAATAACGCTTCTTCGCGCGGCGCTTATTCCTGTTTTTCTTGTACTGCTTTACCTTAACTTTCGCGGCGCCTCTTATGCCGCCGCCGCAGTGTTCGCGATTGCGTCAATCTCCGATTTTGTAGACGGACACATCGCCAGAAAATACAATCAGGTCACGGATTTCGGCAAGTTTATGGATCCACTTGCCGACAAGGTGCTTGTTTTTTCGGCGATTACCTGGTTTGTCGGCGCGGGCGTTATTCCCGTGTGGGTCGCAGTTGCGGTTATAACGCGTGAGTTTGCGGTGACAGCCCTGCGGCTTGTCGCGGCGCCGAAAGGCGTTGTTATTGCCGCCGCAAAATCCGGTAAGATAAAGACCGCCTCAACTATGGTTGGTCTGATTATTTTATTTTTGCCGATACCCGATTGGTTTCAGATTGTAGTATGGTGTGTTATTTTAGTGACGACCGTTTATTCCGGCGCGGAATACTTTATAAGAAACCGCCTGGTCTTTAAGGAGGCGGCAATTTCGTGAAATTCTCAAGATTAGAGCTTTCGGATGCGGAAATACTCCGGCCGTATTTTTCTTCGGTAGACGATGAGGAATACGGCAGATTGTGTGAGTACTCCTTCGGCAGTCCGCTTTTATGGCGTGAGCTGTACAACATTGAGTTCTGTGTGGAATACGGTGCTCTTTTTATGCGCTCGCGGCTTGAAAACACCGCGCGAATAACGTACTCAACGCCGATGGGCGGAGTCAGCCTTGCGGACAATATCAGGCGGCTGAAAGCCTATACGGCAAGTATCGGTGAGCCGCTTCTGCTTACGTCCGTTTCCGACGCGGCATTGCGGGAGGTGCTTGCGGTTTGCCCGAACGGCGTCGTAACAACCGACCCCGCCTGGTATGACTATCTGTACGCGGCAGAGGATCTGCGCGAATTCGCAGGGCGCAAATACTCCAAAAAGCGCAACCATATCAACAGGTTCCTCGCGCTGTATCCCGACTGGCGCGCAGAAACGATAACCGCGGCAAATACAGCGGACGCAATCGCCTTTATCGAGGCGGATTTTGCTGCGAACCCGAAAGAGGACTATCCCGCCTATACAGAGGGCACAAGAATGTCGGTAGATGTGCTAAACAACCTCGAAACATACGGGTTTTCAGGCATTATACTTTATGTTGAGGGTCAGGCTGCCGGCGTAGCCCTCGGCGAAACAGGCGGCGACACGCTGTATGTACACACCGAAAAGGCAAGTACAGAAATTGTCGGCGCGTACCAAATTCTCGTGCGGGAATACGTGCGATCCGCCGGACCCGGCATAGCGTTCGTCAATCGCGAGGAGGACGACGGCGTTCCCGGACTGCGCGCGTCTAAGGAATCGTATTTCCCGTGTGCCCTGCTGAAAAAGCACAGCATTGATTGCCCGCTGTAGCGGCAGCTGCGAAGTGTGCGGCAAACAATAAATAAAAAAAGCGCGTTTTCTTCGCAGAAAACGCGCTTTTAATTATACAGTTTCAGCCGCCGTGCAGGTTATTCGCTCAGCGTGTGCCAGGCAAGCGTTGCGCACTTAACCCGCGCGGGCATTTTCGCGACGCCCGCAAGCGCCTGCGCGTCCTCAAGCTTATCGAGCGCCTCCTCGTCTGTAACACTGCCCTTTATCATACCTAAAAACGTGTCCCTCAGCTCTCTTGCCTGCCCTACCGTTTTCCCGGTCAAAAGCTCCGCTAAAAAGGCTGCTGATGCCTGCGAAATTGCGCACCCCTGCCCGAGATACGAGCAGTCCGTGATGACAACATCGTCCGGCACCTCGGCAAGCGACGCGTAGGATTCCTGCGTGTCAAGCTCAAGCTGAACCGCAATTTCGTCCCCGCAGGAGGGGTTTACTCCGGACAGCGTAAACTGTGCGCCGGGAATTTCGCGGCGGTTTGTCTTGTCCCGCGCCGCGTCGGTTATGATTTGTGTGTATACAGAATTAATTGACATAGAGATTAAACAGGCTTTGACGTTTTCGTCAGGAATGCATAGGTTTCTTTCAGCGCGTGAATGAGCGCGTCAACATCAGATGTGTCGTTGTAAACACCGAGACTTGCCCGAAGCGTCGCCCGAAACGGCACTCCGAGATAGTCCAGAAGCGGGTGGGCGCAGTGCTTTCCCGCACGCACACAAACTCCGTATTCGGACAGAACCGTCGCCGCGTCGTGCGGGTGAACGTCGTCCATCGAAAAGGAAACAACGCTTGCGCGCGGCACAGTCGGGCTCGGAATCGTCAGCGTAACAAACGGAAGCTTTTCCAGCTCCTCGGTAAGGTATTGCAAAACGGCGTTTTCCTCTTCCGCAATCGCGTCATATCCGAGGTTCTTGATGTACCGCACGGCTTCTGCGAGTCCTGCCGCGCCGGTTACGTTTTGCGTCCCCGCCTCAAACTTGTACGGCACGGGCGAATATGTCGTAAGCGTCTCCGTAACATCGTCTATCATATCTCCGCCTGTTAAAAACGGCGGCATTTTGTCCAGCAGCTCTTTCTTGCCGTACAGAACGCCGATTCCGAACGGCCCGTACATCTTGTGACCCGAAAAAACAGCCAAATCGCAGTCCAGCGCCTTTACGTCAAGCTGCTCGTGCGCAACGCTCTGCGCCGCGTCGAGTATGACAACGGCGCCGACACTGTGCGCTTTTTGCGTGAGCTTCTCAACAGGAAGGTGCACGCCCAGCACATTCGACACCGTCGCGAACGAAACGATAGCTGTTCCCTCGTCAATCTTCGCTTCAATTTCGGAGTCCGGAATGTCTCCGGTTTGCTTGTCGCAGTATAAAAAACGCAGCTCGTAGCCGTTGGATTTAACAAAGCGCTGCCACGGGACAAAATTCGAGTGGTGCTCGGAAATCGGGATTACAATGTTGTTTTTTGTCTTGTCCTGAAAAAGAACCGGGGGTAGTGTAAAGGCAATTAAGTTCAGGCTTTCTGTTGCGTTTCGTGTGAAGATGATCTCTTCGGTTTCAGCATTTATGAATTCCGCAACAGTGCGCCGCGCATCCTCATATTCCTGTGTTGCGCGCACACTCAGCGTGTATATGCCGCGGTGCGGGTTTGCGTTGTTGTGTATGCTGCTGCGCTCAATTGCGGAAAGTACCGCTGACGGGCGCAGTGACGTCGCCCCCGAGTCAAAATATCGTATCGGGTAGTCGTTTTCTGTTAAAGCTGTAGTCGGAAAATCCTGACGATTCATTCGGTTTTATGTTCCTCATTTGTTTATGTAAGCGCTGTTTCCCGTGTTTCGGGTCTTACGCGCAGATGATTTTGGCTCTCGCCGTTTCTTTAAGCTTTTCTTCAAGCTTTTCGTTTGCAACACTTGACAGTGCGCTTTGCAGCATTCCAAGCGACACGAGCGTCCTTATTTCCGTTTCGGAAAGACCGCGCGTCTGCATATAATAGAGCTTTGCCGCGTCTATTTTACCGACGGAAACGGAATGCGAGCCGTCCACGTCCTCCTCTCCGCACAGTACAAGCGGACAGGAGCGGTTTTTTGCGTTATCAGACAGAATCAGTACGTTTTCACTCTCCGCACCGACGCTCCCGCGTGAGCCGGGCTGAAAATCAAGCGTCCCACGAAAATTCTTTTCCGCGTCGCCCAAAAGCACACCGGACGCCAGCAGTTCAGACTTAGAATTCGCCGCAAAGTGGCGGTTTATACAGTTAAAGTCGCACACGCTGTCTGCGCAGAGATAAAAAATCTCGGATTTTGCCTCACAATCGCTTCCCGAAAGGCGGTTAAAGCTGCCGAGGTACCTGTCTCCCGTGCCCATAACGATTCTGTTGTGCCGCAGAACCGCTGAATTGCCGAGTACAGACTGGAAGTCTCCGTAAACCGTACCCTCGGACAAAAACACCTCGGTGACGGACACCTCAGCACAGTTTTCCGCCAAAACACGCGTGGAGAAAAAGGATGTTTCACACTTTCCGGAATACACGAGCAGAACGGAAATGCGCGCACTCGCCTCCGCGTAAATCACGTTGCTGACTACAGGCGTTTTCGCCGCGTCAAACTCCTGTTCGACCGGAACGTGCACTGCCGAACCCTTAGGCACGCGGCAGGACAGTCCTGCGGAGGCGTTTGCCTGTATCAGCACAGCCAAATCCTCGGACATCGCGGAGGAAAACTCCGCACATTTCAGCACGGACTCATGCGCGTGAAGCACACCCTCCGGCAGTTTGCTTGTATTTACAGCCTGTTTTTGCAGCTTCGGCACAATGATGTCGTGCTCATTTCCGTTAACCGAAAGGCGCGAAAACGTCTGAACAGGCAGGCTATTGATTTTTGTCTCTAAATGCATATTATATTTATATCAAAAATATGGCGATTTGTCAAGTGGACGCGGGTGTTTTTTAGGTGATTAAAAGGCCGGGCTTGCCGTGCGGCGCGATGTTTGGCTTGGGTTTTTGTGTCGCGGCGGACGGTTTGTTGTGTCGGGACTTTGCTCTTTGCTTTTTTTCGGGGCTTCATTTCTGTAGAGGACGCGATTGTTGCCGGGACTATCGGCGTATGTAGGGGCGGCAAGCTGCCGCCCGGGGTTTGCCGGCTGCCGGCTTCCGGCGCGGATTCTCCACGGCGCACGGTGTAGGGGCGACCGTCCCGGTCGCCCGCTGTTTTGGGGATTTGCCGTTTTGGTTCTGCTTTTACTATGGTGCAAGCGTAGACCTGCGGCGCAGGTTGCTATGTTTGTAATTGCGGCGAAGCTTGGCAGCTTCGCGCAGCTAAGCGCCTGCGCGGCGGGCGGTTACTTTTTCCGCTTCGCCGGAAAAAGTAACCAAAAAGGGGCGACTTCTTTAG
>JAISLF010000068.1 GCA_031260605.1 Oscillospiraceae bacterium | reverse complement strand
GAAAAAAGATTGCTTCTTCTAAAGAAGTCGCCCCTTTTTGGTTACTTTTTCCGGCGAAGCGGAAAAAGTAACCGCCCGCCGCGCAGGCGCTCTGCTGCGCGGTGAGGCGAAGCTTCGCCGCAATTACAAACAACGCACCCTGCGCCGCAGGTCAACGGTTGCACCAAAGTAAAAGCAGAAACAAAAGGCGAAGCAGACCACCGGGCGGCAGGTTGCCGCCCCTACGTCCGCCGAAAGTCCGTCCGCACACGTGACAAGGGACGTCGAGGACGCCGTCCCCTACAAAAGCAAAGCCCTGACAAAGGAGCAACTGCAACAACGGGCGACCGGGGGACGGTCGCCCCTACGGTCGAGCGCCGCAAGAACCCAGCATCCGCAAGAGCGGGCGGCAGGTTGCCACCCCTATGACAAAATATTAACGCTTGTAACCAGCGAAACAAACAGCATAAGCGCACAAACGCCAGTCATAGCAAGCGTCATCCCGAATGCCGCTGAAATATTGCCGATAAGCCTTGAAATCCGCACGTCGGCGACCGTCCCGGAGACGCTTCCCGCCGCCTTGAACACAAGGTAGTTAATGCCGAGCTTCAAAAACGGCACGATACAAATTGCGATAATCGCCAGCATTCCGAATATGCCTGTCGCGTTCTTCAGAATCTGCGCGCCTGACAGAACTGTTGACGCGGCGTCTGAGAGTATGCCGCCCACAACAGGCATTGTTGTTGAAATCGCGACTCTTGTCGCCTTTACCGCCATCGCGTCCGCCGTCTGGCTCACAACGCCGGAGAGCGTTATGTATGTTATAAATACTAAGGAGAACACGGTAAGTATCGTTTTGCAGAGCCACTTTATGAAGTCGGCAACGCCGCATAGCGTGCCGTCTCCCACCGCCGCGTCTGCGACGGAAACAGCGCAGTAGGCGTAAATCAGCGGCATAACTATGCTGCGCATGGAGCGCATCATCACATTGATTACAAGCATAGAGGCAGAGTATTTGACCGCCGCGGATGTAACCGCGCCGGAGGCTGCCGCCGCTGCCGAGATTACCGGCAAAAGTGTACTGCCGAAGGTCTCAAGGTCTTGCAAAACGGTTTCTCCGAGTCCGATAAAGCTCCCGACACGCGCCAGAGCAATGCCGGAAATCGCGAGAACCGCCGCGAGACTTGCGTAGTTGCCGTGAGCGCCGCCGGCAGCGTCCGGGAATGAGGACTTGAACACGCCGACGGCTATGCTTATCAGGATTATCGCGGTGCAGGCGGCGAGCGAACCCGTTATCGCGCCCGCTATGTATTTCTTTGCGCCGTTCAGGATTTTTGCAATGGCGCTTTGCGGGTCTGCGCTGTCCTGCACGCCGATTCCATGCATCAGCTCGTCGGCGGAGTCCGGCAGCGCGTCCGGCAGATGATCGACTCCCAGCGCGGAGGACTGCTCCTCAAGCATATCTGAGTATTCCTCGGGGTAGCCGCTGCCGCCGTCCGCCGCCATCGCGTGCAGCGGCAGCAGGAGAAACAGCGCGGTGATTATCAGTAGTCTTTTTTTCATATGTGTACCTTGGGACTGAAAATCCCTATATAGTAACGTGATTTAAATTAGTCCTGCGGGACTAATATGAAATAGCTTGCGCTATTTCTGCCGCCGGAGGCGGCAAAATCATTAGCTGTATAGCAATTTGCCGGCGGCCGGCGGCGGCCGCCGGAGCTTGCAATTTTTGATTATAGGATAATCAAAAATTAAATTCCTATATCATTGCGCGGAGCATATCGATGACCGTTTCAAAGAGCGGCAGCGCGATATACACGCACACAATCGAGCCGATGAAGTCAACGCCGGAGGCAGCGCCTGTCTGTCCCGCGTCCCGGCAAACGTCTCCCGTGAGCTTTGTTAGTATGGAAATGCCGGAGGCTTTGAGCACAATCGAGACCGTCGCGTTCGGAATTTCGGCAAGCTTCGCCGAGATTCTGAGGAAATTGATTATCTCCGCGAGAATCTCGACGGATAAAAACGCGCAGACGGCGGAGATGATTATAGTCATCGCAAGTGAGATATCAGGTGTGTTTTTCTTCAGCAATACCGCGAAAAAACTGCCCGTCACGGCAAGCGCAAACGCCTTTGCCAAGATGTTCATCGCTATAACCCGAAGAGATTCCGGATTGTGTCAAACAGCCCGCTGATCTCCTTCAGCACAATGACAAGAACGACAATAAGCCCCGCAATCCCGGTTAAAAGCGCCTGATCCTTGCGGTCCGCCTTTACCAGAATCATATCGAGCACGGCGACCAAAATGCCGATTGCGGCTATCTTGAAGATTAAATCTACGTCCAATGTAAAAACTCCTTGTGTGTAAACAGCGCAGGCACCTGAAGGCGCAGACCCTGCGTTTACAGCAGAATAATAGCGAGAAGTATCCCGGAGGCGAGGCCCAGAACAGTGCGCGACTTGCCCTCTTTTGTCAGCCGCGTTTGTGCGGCTTGACGGAACTCCGCAAACCGTGCGGACACCGCGCCGAGGGTTTGCGCCTGATCCTCGGTGTTATAGCGGCCGAGTGTGCGCCCGAGACGGAAAAGCGTGTCCTTTTCGGCGGGGGTAAGGCAGGGGAGGGCGGTTGCTGCCTCCTGCCAAGTGTCGTAAAACGGCTTTTCCGCGATTTCGCCGAAGCCGAGGACAACCTTGCCGAAAAATTCGCTGACGGCTCCCGTATTCTGCCGCGCCGCCATTGAAAACAGCTCCGGCAGCGGCGTTAGGTTTGCCGAAAGCTCCTCGCGCACGATATTCAGCGCGCCCTCAAGCTCCGTTATAAGCAGCAGCCTTTTTTTCAGCGCGGCGGAAAAGTACAGCCCGAGGGCGCCGCCGCACACTGCGACTACTGCCGCGCCGATGAGCCTAAGCACTGAGCCGCTCGGCGGTATACGTGCGAATGCCGCCGTTTGACTTGATTGTCACGACTATTTTGAAGAGTCTGCGCTCAAGCAGCTGGCGGTACAGCTCTTTTTTCAGCAGGTCGTTTACATTTTTTGCGTGGGCTGTGGCAAGCAGCGCGATTCCGAGGTTTGAGGCTGCTTCGGCTGCCTCAATGTCCTCCGCAGCGGTTATCTCGTCTACCGCGATTATTTCCGGGTTCAGCGCGCGCACGCTCATTAAAACGCCCTGCGCTTTGGGCACGGAGGTCAGCACGTCTGTATGCCGCCCGACATAATTTTCAATGTCGTAGCCCGAGGCGGCGGCAATCTCGCCCCTGTCGTCCACCACGGCAACGCGGTGCGGGTCAATGCCGCGCTTTTGGTCGCCGTCTGAGTAAATGCGAATCAGGTCGCGCAAAAGCGTCGTCTTCCCGCAGCCGGGAGGCGATATAATCAGCGTGGACGGCAGCGCGCCGCCCTCGCAAATGTCCGCCGCGAGGGACTCTGCGCAGCCGACGCGCTGCGAGGGTATTCTTACATTCAGTGACGTGATATGGCGAAAGCCCGAAATCTCGCCGCCGGAGGGCACGCAAATACCCGCAAGGCCGATTCGAATGCCGCCCTTTGCGGTGATATACCCCTCTTTTACGGATTCCTTTGTCGTGTGCGCCGAGGCGTTTGTCGCGATCTCAATCACGCGCTCAAGGTCGGCGCTTGTAACGGCCTTATCGGAAATCTCAAATTCACGGCCTGAGATGACGACGCTGGGGTTCTCCCCGACGCGCAGGCGCACCTCCTCGCAGCGGTCACGGTCGTTTTCCGCGATTCGCTCAAGACCGAGCCGCAGAATCGGGGGCATAAGGCTTGCCGTTTGTGTAAATTTGCTTTGCATGGGTAGTTGTCCTTTGTTGGTTGCGGTGTGTGCGTTGTTTAAGAAATAGTATGCGGGGGAGCTGGGGAATATGACGGGGGGAGAATTTTTCAGGGAGATTTAATCAAAACGCGGAGCTGAAACGTATTAGTAATAGAAGGAGCAGCAAAGGCACGGAACTGCGACGTTTGCTAATAAAAACGATAAGCATTATTGATGCTTCTTGATAAATTCTGCGAAATGTGTTACAATTACTCAGAAAGTCCGCCGTGCATTGACAAAAAGGAGGCTGTTTATTATGAAGAAAGCTGTTGTTTTTGCCGCAGTGTGGTTATTTTGCTTAGCATTTGGTAGCGCCTGCGCGAACGAATCAGATAATTTAGAAACGCAAGCGCAGGGATACGTGGATCCGTATTACTTTTTCAGCGAAGAAGAATTGCGTGAAGCGATCTACTCAGAGGAATACTCAAATAACGCAACAATCAGTCAAATAGACGGGTATTTTGTTCCGGAAAACATAGAAGAATTTATTAAGACAGAAGGACTAAAAAACTTAGTGGTAGCAGTTCGAGATTTTTACATTGCGTTTGATTGGGAAATTGATAGCATTAATGACTATGATGTAGGTTTCGCTTGGTATCGTACGATGCAGGGCGAAAATCTGGCGGCGGAAATCGGGCGAACGACTGTGTACGGCACATACGAATTAAAAGAGGGATACTATGTTTTTAGTGCAAACAACGACGAATTGGAAATACTGGGCATTGAATGGCAACAGAATGGATTTGTTTTTCACGCAAACGTCCCGAAGTCCTGGTCATGGGAGCAGGTCAAGGCGTTCTGCACCGCCGAGTGGGTGCAGGTGACGCCGCCGACAGCCATTACAGATAGCGGTGATGTGCGTACGGAACAGTCGGGGCTGCCGGGAGCAAGCTTTTCGTCAGAGGAAGAATTCGCGGCAGCGATAGCGACAGATCCTAATAGCATTGAGGGCAACGAGGAGAAGGAATACTATCAGATAATGCACGACTGGGGCGGATATTTTGTTCCCGGAGTATCTCCGGAAGAACTTCAGTTGGTGAGCATTACAGTGCAGCCGCAGTATGGCTATTACTCGTTTTACTACAAACCGGGCGGAGGAGCCGTGCAAGCGGCTAATTTGCGGGCGGTGAATTTTATCTGGATGGGCGGTGTGCAAGAAAGCCTTGAGAATTATTTGCAGACAGGCGGCGCAGTTGTTGAGAAAAAAGACAACCTGTACATTGAAAAAGTAGATGTTGAAAAAGCAGGGAATGAAAACGTTACGGAAGATATGGTTTGGTGGGAACAGAACGGACAGAAATTTCAGGCAAATGTTCCCAAGTCCTGGTCATGGGAGCAGGTCAAGGCGTTCTGCGCCGCCGAGTGGGTGCCGGTAACGCCATAGGGGTAGCGGCTGCGCCGCCTGCAAGCCGCCTCGCAGAGAGCTGTAGCCTTGTTTCAGTTGACAGACCCGGCATATTGTGCTATTCTGAACCGTAGTGCTGTAAAAATATGTCTTTTTGCAGCGCCAAAGCAAAAAGTATTAGGAGTTATCAAAAATGAGCTGCCCTGACAACCTTGCGGACGAACGGCAACCTCTTGCGATTGCAGACGAATCCCAAGCCGAGCCTAACCAGCCGCCCCAAAAGAAAAAGCTGAGCGCGGCAGAGACTGCCGCGACGGTTTGCGCCGTGATTTCGGTTGTGGGCGAGGTGATTTACATTGTTTTTAATATTGAACTATCAATAAGACTTGCAAGTGAGAGATCAGACCCGGTTAACTTTATTACATTTGTGTTGCAGCACCTTTCGGTTGTGCCTATTATCGCGTTGCTTTTGGCGATTGTTTTTGCAAAACGCAAAAAGCCGGTACTGCTTGTGTTTCTGACCTACAGCATTTTTAACGCCTGTATGGCTATTCTAAGCGACTATAAAATTATTAATGCAGCAAAAGCGGCCGTAAATGCCCTCCCAGATTGGATTACGCCGCCTTCTCAGCTTACGGAAATTACAGAGCTTATGAAGCTTACGATTGCACAGAGCGCAGTCAGGATTTTTGCTTTCGGGTTGCTGATTGTTTTGCTTGTTTGGCAGTCAAAAAGTAAACCGCGCCTTTTTGCCGACATTATCTGCGGGCTTTGCGCGGTTTGTGCGGCGGCACTTGTGGCACTGATGATAGTTTATGAGCTTATCATCGGGCAGCCGGTTAACATTTATTCACTGGGGTTAATAATCGGCACCCCGGCATTGCCGATGACGGTAACCCTGTTCACATACAACTACGCAAAGAGCCGGTCGGTGCGAATAGCGAAACCTGAACCCGAACAAGCATAATTCCACACAGCAAAAAGCACCGGAAGAGCAATCTCTTCCGGTGCTTGTCTTTGTATTGTCGTTCTTACCCGGTGCACTACAGTCCGCCTGACGGATTCCACCTCGCCAGCCCCGCAAAGCTGGTCTGCCGCAGCGCCTCATACGCGACAACGGCAACGGCGTTTGACAAATTCAGCGAGCGCATTTCCGGCAGCATAGGTATGCGCACGCACCTCTGCGAATTTGCGCGCAGTAGCTCCTCGGGCAAGCCCTTTGTTTCCTTGCCGAACACGAAAAACACCTCGTCGGACGCGGTGTAGTCTATATCGGAGTAGGTCTGCCGCGCTTTTGTTGTAACGAGGTACATCGGCAGACGCGCAATGTCGTATTTTGAGAAAAACGCCGCCGCAGAGTCGTGCACCTCAAGGTCGAGGGCGTTCCAGTAGTCAAGTCCGGCGCGGCGCACCTCTTTTTCTTCGATTGAAAAGCCGAGCGGGCGGATTAGGTGCAGCTTTGCGCCCGTAACGGAGCAGGTGCGCGAGATATTTCCCGTGTTTGCCGGAATTTCAGGCTCGCAAAGCACAATGTTGAGTTTCACTTAAAATTCTCCGGGTGCGGGAGTATACTCTCCGGTTACTTCAATAATATTTCCGTCAGGGTCAGTCAAATTAAAGAAATAATACGGGCTGACATTGTACACGTATTTGACCGTACTCAAATTTTCGGTTATTGCCAGTGCCTTTATTCGCTCGCGCTCGCCGCGCAAATCCTCAACGGAAAAGTTCAAAACGAATTTATGTGTGTTTGGGGAGAGCGCCATACCGCGCAGGTCGTCCAACAAATTGGTGTACTCGCCCTTGTGGACAACCTTGTCGGGGCTGTCGGTATCAAACCGCCCGTTCATAAGGGAAATAATGACGTGTCCCTCAAAAACAAATTGCGCGAAGCGGTTCATATTTTGTTTGGTTACGGGCATTTCAAGCAGCTTCTCATAAAAGGAAACTGATTTTTCAAAATCATTTACAATAAGATAAGTTGAACACAGGTGCATAAATGCCCCTCCGGCGCACGGCGTACAGTCCTGCCTTACGCGCCTTTCAGAATGACAACCGGCAGGTGCGGGTTGTTCATAAACCGCGGGATTCCGTACACGTTGCCGAGTCCGCGCGAAACGTACATTGACGTGCTGCCGTAGGTGAACAGACCGCCTGTCTCTTTCGGGAAAAAGCCGGTTTGCGCCCAAATGCCCTGCGGCAAAAACGGCAGACGCACAACTCCGCCGTGCGCGTGTCCGCAAAGTATAACGTCCGTGCCGAGCGGCGCAAAGTCCCGCAGATAAAAGTTGCGGTGCACGAGCGTAAGGACAAGCCCTGCCCTGTCGTCGTCAGTGAGCTGCGCGAAAACCTGCGCGGGTGTTTTCATATCGGCGGGACCTTGGGGGTCGTCTATGCCGACGATAGTTATGTGTTCGCCGGAGTCTCCCTCGGCGTAAATCCTGTCAATCTGGTTGCGCAAAACGACAACGCCAATGTCCCGCAGAGCCTGAAACAGGTCGCGGTGCTCCTTTGTCGCGAATTCGTGGTTGCCTGAAATAAAATAAACAGGCGCGATTTCCAAGAGCTTTTTTGCAAGCTCTACAGCGCGCGGTATCTGACCCTTGCCGTCGATAAGGTCGCCCGTGACGGCAATCATATCGGGCTTTGCGTCGGAAATCAGGCGGAGCAGCTTTTCGCTCTCGCGCCCGAACTGCTTGTTGTGCACGTCCGACACTACCGCGACGGAATACCCGTCAAAGCTGCCGAGCGGCTTTGCAACCTGTATCACAGGATACTCAACCTGAATGCGCGTATTGCTGTCGATAGTAATCCCGCCGATTGTGAGCACGAGCAGCGCCGTTATAATCAGGCGCAATTTAAGGCGTTTCCGTTTTTTTATCGGACGGCGAGTGCGCGAATAAGGCGCACTGTCATCGGGATAGTCAGAATAATTCTTCAATTCCGGGCGCCTCTTTGTCTCTCACGTAAGGGTGTTTGATTGCGGGGTCGGAGGTGTCTCTGAACACAGTTTCAAAGCGGGAGATTGACTTCATCATAGACGAGATTTTCTCAAAGCCGTAAGACCGGCAGTCAAAATCCGGGTTTTTGCGGCGCAGATAGTTGCCCAGCTCGCCGAGAAACACCCAGTCGTTATCCGCCTCTCCGCCGAGAACGGCGATTGCGTTTGCGATCATATCAATAATATCGTCAGGCACGCGGCGGGACTTTGATTCCTGTATTGGTTGTGGCTTATACACCGCGTCAGACGGCGCATCTGTCTTTGACAAATCCGTGCGCTTTTCGGCGGCGGACGGCTTTTGCGGAACGGTTTTCTTTTCGCGGCGGTGCTTTGCCTCAAGCAGAATCTCAAGGTAAACAAACACGTCGCACGCGCCCTTGAACGGCGTGGGCGCTTTTGTTTCGCCGATTCCGATTACGTATTTGCCGGATTCGCGCAGACGCAGGCAAAGACGCGTAAAGTCAGAGTCAGACGAGACGATAACAAAACCGTCTACCTTGTTCTCAAACAGAATGTCCATCGCGTCGATAATCATCGCCGAGTCTGAGGAGTTTTTTCGTTGTGTGTAGGAATACTGCTGAACCGGAATGAACCCGTGCAGCAGCAGCTTTTCCTTCCACGGGGCAACCGCGGAGTCCGCAAAGTTGCCGTAAATGCGCTTTATAGTCGGGCGGCCGGATTTTGTTGCCTCCTCCATAATAACCTCAAGATAGCTCGGGGAGATATTCTCCGCGTCTATGAGGATAGCGAGATTTTTTTTGTCAATAAGGTCTGCCAAGGTGTTTTCCTTTTTATATATTTAAGTGAAGAGTAGTTTTTTTAGTGAGCCATTTGGGCTGATGGTACTATTATACCTCATTTTGTTTTGTTTTTCAAGAGGGGATAAAATGTTTGGGTTTAAGGACTTTGCTTTGCGGCTCTGTTTTGCTTTTGTCAGGGATTCTTGTCTGTAGGGGATGATGACCTCAGCGTCCCTTGTTGCGGTTGACACCCGGACTTTTGGGTGGGCGTGGGGGCGGCAATCTGCCGCCCGGGGTTTGCTTCGCCGTTTAGGTTCTGCTTTTACTTGGGTGCAAGCGTGTTACCTGTGGCGCAGGGTGCGTTGTTTGTAATTGCGGCGAAGCTTCGCCGCATTGCGCTGCCCCGCGCCTACGCGGCGGGCGGTTACTTTTTTCAGGGCTTTGCGTCTGTAGGGGACGATGACCTCAGCGTCCCTTGTGGCGGGTGCCGCCGGGGATTTTTGGCGGACGTAGAGGCGGCAACCTGCCGCCCGCCTTATTGGTTTTGCTTTTATTCTGGTGCAACCGTTGACCTTCGGCGCAGGGTGCTATGTTTGTAATTGCGGCGAAGCTTGGCAGCTTCGCGCAGCTAAGCGCCTGCGCGGCGGGCGGTTACTTTTTCCGCTTCGCCGGAAAAAGTAACCAAAAAGGGGCGACTTCTTTAG
>JAISLF010000067.1 GCA_031260605.1 Oscillospiraceae bacterium | reverse complement strand
GGCGAAGCTTGGCAGCTTCGCGCAGCTAAGCGCCTACGCGGCGGGCGGTTACTTTTTCCGCTTCGCCGGAAAAAGTAACCAAAAAGGGGCGACTTCTTTAGAAGAAGCAATCTTTTTTTTATACGGGAACTGCGGTGGTGACAATGCAGAGTGTGCCTTTCCCCGCGACGTATTGCGGTGGTTGAGGCGAACGCTTGCGCTGCGCCGCACGCAGGGGCGCAACCTGTCGCGGGGTTGTCCCCTTTGGTAAGACGGTAGCATACCGCGAACTGCGGTGGGGTGGTTACCGGACTTGGCGAAGCACGCCCGCACCGCGCCTGCGCTGTGTTGTGCGGCAAGTAGGTGCGTCACTTGTTGCCACGAGGTCGGCGGACTGGACACCGCGTTCCGCGGTGTCCTCCAGAGAGTTTTGGCGCGGATTCGAGTATTTCCTGCGCTGTTGCGGCAACCCCGCACCTGCGTGTCACGACGCGCAAAGCGCGGAGTAGACGGATGTACCCGACGCACCCGCACAGCAGGGTGCGTTGGTCTGCCGCAAATGTCTGCGGCAAACCAAACAAGGGACGTCGAGGACGCCGTCCCCTACGGAGATTGTTGTAGTAACGGAGTATACAGTTTAACCGCAAGTTTGCACCGACCGCCACAACAACACCCGCCCCGTCGGGACACGCACCACATTGCCGCACAATGTGCGTCAGCAATCGTCCGTGCAACATCCTTCCGGTTACCACCCTCACCGCACTTCGCGGCAACCTACAGCCTTACCCGAGTCTTTAACCCCGAACAAGCTTCGCCCCTGCGTGCGGCGGTTCGCTGGCGTTCGGACGCTACTCCGCACCTGTCGCGGTGTGGGCAGGGACTACATTGCAGCATAATCCCGCACGGCATAAAAACAAGATTGCTTCTTCTAAAGAAGTCGCCCCTTTTTTGGTTACTTTTTTCCGGCGAAGCGGAAAAAAGTAACCGCCGCCGCGCGTAGCGGCACACCTGCGCTGCCACCAGCGCCCCTGGTGAACAAGCATTAAGCTGCAATAAGCAAAAGCCCCAACCCCAAAACACCGTCCGCCGCCACCCAAAATCCAAAACCAGACAAAAGCAAAACCAACCACCAGTCCTTAAAGTTAAAAAACACCTCCCCCTTGACCGAACCCACAGCAGTATGCTATAATACAATCACAAATAAACAAAAAACAATTTCCAAGAAGAACAAACCATGCAACTAAAAAAAGCCTCCGCTGACACATCAGACTCCCCCGCCGTCCGCCCGAACAAAAAGCTCCGCCGCAACGGCGGAATTGAGCTTTGGCGCTTTGTTTTTGCCTCATTTGTCGTGTTTTATCACTTTGAACTTATGCTCGGCAATTTGTATATGCTCCCTATGGGATACAAGCGCCTTGCGCAGGTCGGATTTATCGGCGTGGAGTTTTTCTTCATCCTTGCCGGCTTTATGCTGATGAGACGCGACACTGAACAGCGCCGCGCAGGACTGCCCGCAGGCGGTACAACACTCCCCTATCCTGAGCGTATGAGCCTTGCCGAAAGCGGACATGCCGCCAAAAACTATGTGCTTGCGCGGCTGCGTGTAATTTATCCGACGCTTATCGCCGTGCTTATCTTGTTTACGCTTGTCTTCTTTATGCCCGGTATGGACGGAAAACCGCGTTTGAAGGTTATTATGGATCTGGATCAGGAGCTTTTGCTGCTCGGCGGAACCTCCTTTGGCTGGGGTGATATTACAAATCCTGCGCCGTTTTTGATTGTAACATAGTTCATAACCGACCTGCTTATTGCGGGCTACATTTCAACGATTTTGCTGAAGCTGAACCATAACATTGTGAAGTACCTTGCGCCGCTCTTTGCGGTTTTGCTGTACTCCTGGTTTGGGCGCAACCAGTCGTTTGACCTGCACTTCGGTCACGAGGCATACGGGATATTTACGGGCGGTATGCTCCGCGCACTTGCTGGCTTTTGCCTTGGTATTACGGCGTATATGGTCTATGATAGGCTCGCCGCCGCGAAAGTTAACCTTGTCGGAAAAATACTGCTGTCCCTGCTTGAGGTTTACTGTATTTTCCGCCTGTTATATCTTGTTTGGGGTCGCGATATTGGCGTTGACAATTTCAGAATCCTTATATATATGCCGCTTCTGCTTATTCTTAGCTATTCAAAGAAAAGTCTGCTTTCCTGGCTGTTTGACAATCCGTTTTGCCGCTGGCTCGGCAGTATTACGCTTGCGCTGTATCTGAGCCACAGTATGCTTCTCGGAAGATACATAATATCAATAAAACCGCTTCTGTTGAAGTTCGGGGTTGTCAAAGCGCTTGCTAAGATTAAGCTTTTCGGCTCAACGCCGATGCAGGTTATGACTAACCTGCGCTCCACCAAATTCGATATGGTGTTCTTCCTGATTTTCTGCGTAGCCTGCGCCGCCGCAATTACTTATCTGACAAGGCTTGCCCTGTTCGGTATCAAAAAGGCAAGAGCGGCTATTGCAAGCCGCACCGAAAAGTCCGCACCCGAAGAGGCATAGAGTCAGGGCGGCTGTATACCCACAACTTTTGCAATACACGGCAAAACAGCAGCGCCGCAGTTAGCACGGCGCAACACTCCGAAGGAGAGATAAACAAATGAAGGTAAAAAAAGCGGTTATTCCCGCCGCGGGACTGGGCACGCGTATGCTTCCGGCAACAAAAACAGTGCCGAAGGAAATGCTTCCGCTTGTAGACAAGCCCGTGATTCAGTACATCATCGAGGAGGCTGTCGCTTCCGGGATTGAGGACATTCTGATTGTCACAAACCGCGCTAAATCCGCGATGGACGATTATTTTGACTTCACGCCCGAGCTTGAGGACCGCCTGATTGCGTCCAATAAGTTCGACGAGCTTGAAACAGTGCGAAAAACAGCCGAAATGGCGAATATTTTCTACGTCCGTCAGCGCGAGACTAAGGGACTTGGTCACGCCGTATCGCGCGCAAAGCACTTTGTCGGAAACGAGCCGTTTGCTGTGCTGCTCGGAGACGACGTTATGATGAGCAAGGTGCCCGTTACAAAGCAGCTTATTGACGCGGCGGAGAAATACGGCGCGGCCGCCGTCGGAACGCAGCGCGTTTCGCCTGACGCTATATCGAAATATTCGTCGCTCAAGGTTTCGCCGATTGAGGGGCGCGTTATGCGCGTTTCCGATATGAACGAAAAGCCGCGTCCGTCCGAAAAATTCTCCGATTACCCTATTCTCGGCAGGTACATTCTCACTCCTGAAATTTTTGAGATTCTTGAGAGTACTCCCCCCGGTCACGGCGGCGAGATTCAGCTGACAGACGGCTTGCGCAAGCTGCTTTCCGTGCGCGAAATGGTCGCCGTCGATTTCGAGGGCATTCGCTACGACACCGGTAACCTCAAGGGCTTTTTAGAGGCGACGATTGACTTTGCGCTTGCCGACCCAGATGTCGGCGACTGGCTCAAGGGCTTTTTGCGCGCTAAGGCGGAATCCTTTGGCAAATAACGGCGGCGTGAAAATTCATTTAAGTCTGCAAATGGGCTGTGCCGGCGATATGCTGACAGGCGCGCTGTTTTCCCTGCTGTCCGACGAAAAACAGGCGGAGTTTTTGCGGGAAATCAATGCCTGCGGAATCCCCGACTGTGAAATTTCGGCTGTCCCCGCAATGAAAATGAGCGTTTCCGGAACTCGCGTACACATTATGACGCGCTTTGGCGAGGAGGGCGCTGTACGCGACAAGCTGCACACGCACAAGCACTCCGATACGGCAGCTCACACGCGGGCGCACTCTTCACAAACCTCACTGCCTGAGCCGAGATACTACTCATATCCCGAGATATGCGCGATTATCGCGGGGCTGCGGCTGCCGGACGAGGTTACGCAAAGCGCTCTTGAGGTGTACCGGCTGCTTGCCGAAGCCGAAAGCCGCGTTCACGGCGAAAGCCTTGAGGAAATGCATTTTCACGAGGTCGGCGCGGTAGACGCGATTGCTGACATTTGCGGCGTAAGTCTGCTCGTTTTTATGCTCGGCGCGTCGGAGCTTACGGCGAGCGCCGTTACGACCGGCTTCGGCCACATAAAGTGCGCTCACGGGATACTTCCCGTACCTGTTCCCGCCTGCTGTGAGCTGCTCGGCGGTATTCCGTGGCAGAGCGGCGACGTTCAGGGGGAGCTTTTGACTCCGACGGGCGCGGCGCTGCTGAAGTATTTTGTCACGCGGTTTGACGTAAAGGGCGAAACGCTGACGATAACAAAAACAGGCTACGGCTTTGGTATGAAGGACTTCCCGAAGCTGAACGCCGTCCGCGCCTTTTTGTGCGAGTCCGCACCACGGCAAGACGAAATTTTTGAGCTGAAGTGCGATATGGACGACATTACGGGCGAGGAAATCGGACTTGCAACGCAGCTTTTGCTTGACGCGGGCGCGCTGGACGTGTTCACGTCGCCTGTCTTTATGAAAAAGCAGCGTCCCGGCGTTGAGTTGACGGTGCTGTGCCGTATAGAGGACGAGGAGCGGTTCTTAGAGCTGATTTTCCGCCACACAACGACAATCGGAATCAGAAAATCGCGCAAACAACGTGCGGTTTTGTCGCGGACTGCCGTCACGCGAAAGTCCGCATACGGCGAGGTTCGCGCAAAGGTCAGCTCCGGCTACGGCACGGTGCGCGAAAAGCCGGAGTTTGACGATTTATCGGACATAATAAAGAGAAACGAAACTACTGAATGCTGAAAATAAGCAAGCTTACAATAACACTAAAAAAAGACCTGCGCAGTATCATTTCCGATTTTTCCTTTGACCTGCGCGACACGGACAAGGCGGTTATAATCGGAGAGGAGGGCGACGGAAAGTCGACGCTCCTTAAGGCGATTTACGATCCCGCACTTCTTGAAGACTACGCCGAAATTTCGGGCGAGATCAACACGCGCGGAACAAGACTCGGCTATCTGCCGCAGGCAATGAATGAGGACGTTCTGGCGCTCACCGTGTCTGACTACACAGCCGGGTTTGACGGGTTCTGGGACCTCTTGCCGTCCGACATTGCGGCGTACACGGCGCAGCTGTCACTGCCCGTTGGCTTTTGCTACTCTGACGCGTGTATCGCCACACTATCCGGCGGCGAGCAGACAAAGCTGAATCTGCTGAAGCTGCTAATTGAAAATCCCGACGTTTATTTGCTCGACGAGCCGTCAAACGACATTGATATAGACGCGCTGGAGTTTCTTGAGGATTTTATTAATTCCTCAATTAAGCCGGTGCTGTTTGTCTCGCACGACGAAACGCTGATTGAAAACACCGCTAATGTCATAATTCACATCGAGCAGGTGCGCAAAAAGCAGGTACCTCGCGCAACGGTCGTGCGAATGAGCTATCCCGAGTATTACGAGCGAAGAATCGCGGCGTTTCACAGGCAGTCGCAGCTTGCCACAGGTGAGCGGGCGGAGCTGAAAAAGAAACTTGACCGCTTTAATAAGATAGCCCAGAAGGTTGAGCACCAGCAGAACACAATTTCGCGGCAGGACCCGCATGGCGGGCAGCTGCTAAAGAAAAAAATGCACGCCGTCAAGGCACAGGAAAAGCGGCTTGACCGTGAGGAAGAGGAGCTGACCGATTTCCCGGACCTTGAAGAGGCAATCAGCCTAAAATTCCCGCCGGAGTGCTCCGTACCGGCAGGCAAGGTTGTGATTGACATTACCGTGCCGTGTCTTACGGTCGGTGAGGGCGAGTTCCGGCGAGTGCTGGCTGAAAACCTGGCGCTGCGCGTTGCCGGCAGTGAGCGTGTCTGCATTATCGGGAAAAACGGAACCGGAAAATCCACGTTCCTAAAGCTTATTGCGCAGGAGCTGCTTGCGCGGCGCGACATCAACGCGGGGTATATGCCGCAAAACTACTTTGACCTGCTGCCAAAGGACAAAACACCGGTTGAGTTCATAGCGCCGTCCGGCAAAAAAGAGGACGTCACCCGCGCAAGAACGCTGCTCGGCTCGGCAAAGTTCACGCCGAACGAAATGGAGAGCCTTTTGTCGGACGTTTCGGGCGGGCAAAAGGCAAAATGCGCGTTTATCAAGCTGATTTTTGACCGCTGCAATGTGCTTGTTCTCGACGAGCCGACGCGGAATCTGTCGCCGCTGTCCGGTCCCGTGATTCGCGGAATTCTGAACGAATTCGGTGGCGCGATTATCGCGGTTTCGCACGACAGAAAGTTCATTGAAGAGGTCGCAGACAGGTGTATTTCCATTGAAAAGCCTTGACCTTACCTATTTAGAGCGCGAGGCCGAAAACGCGGGTATCACACTAAGGGCTTACCGCGAGGTTACCTCGACAAATGACCTTTTTCTTGCGGATACCGACGCAGACGTGATTGTTGCCTCCGGACAGACTGCGGGGCGCGGGACGCGCGGGCGCGGGTACGTTTGCCCGACGGGATACGGAGTATACTTTTCCGTCAGGCTCCGAAAGGCAAACGCAAGTCCCGATTTCCTCCGTGCTGTAACGCCGATGTGCGGCGTGAGTCTTGCTGCGGCTGTGCGTGAGAAAACAGGCAAAAACGCACGGCTAAAATGGATTAATGACCTGTACTTGTCCGGCAAGAAAATTGCCGGAATTCTTTGCGAGTACAATGGCACGGACATTATCTGCGGCGTTGGACTGAACTTATTTTTGTCGGAGGAGACAGCGCGTGTTCCAGGAGCGGGAGGCCTGTTTTCAGACGGCGAAACTCCGCCCGAGCACACTGCGGAGGATATTGTTCTCGGAGCAGTACGCGGAATTCTGCGCGGCGCTGACAGTCCCGAAAAGTGCATTGATACGTACCGCGAACTGCTTCTGCCAGAATACAGGCAGTACGCCGTTTTGCGGCTCAACCCTGACTTTACGCTCACAGTACGCGATTCTGACGGCAGAGAACTGACCTTGGACTCGCCTGTTTGAGCGACACTATTTTTGAGGTATCCGAATGAAACTTAAGGATCTTGTTGTAATTGCCGTTTTTGCCGCGCTTTTGTGCGTGCTTGCCCCCGTCGCCGTGCCGGTCGGACCTGTTCCGATAACGCTTGCGACTTTTGTAATCTACCTTGCTGCGTTTGTTCTCGGCACAAAGCGTGCCGTCGCCGCAGTCCTGCTGTATCTGCTGCTCGGGCTAATCGGGATTCCCGTTTTCGCGGGCTTTGTCGGCGGATTTCAGAAGTTCACGTCGCCGACGGCGGGGTATCTCGTGGGGTACCTGCCGCTTGCGGCAATCGCGGGTCTGCGTGTGCCGCGCCGCAGCTCCGGTTTTTACTCACCGCGCAATATTGCGTTACCGATACTGCTTGCGGTTTTGGGAACCGTTGTTTTGTACGCCCTCGGCACAGCGTGGTTTATGCTCGGCTCGCACCTTTCGCTTGCAAAATCACTGACGCTGTGCGTCCTGCCGTTTCTGCCGGGCGACGCGGTGAAAATCGCCGTTGCGGCTGTTTCGGCTCCGGCGCTTTGCGCGGCACTGGGGCGCGTTAATGTCTTGGACAAGCCGAATACCGGAGAAAAGCCGTAATAAGCATTTGGAAAACAGCGTACTGAAAAAAAAACTGTCAAGTATCCCGCTTATCGGGGAAAAAAAGGCCAAGCTTTTACTAAAACTCGGTCTTGAAACAGTTGCGGATTTTTTGACGTTTCTGCCACGCGCCTATGAAGACAGAAGCGCCCTTTTAGGGCTGTCCGCCTTTGTCTCCGGCGACAGCGGGTGCTTTACGGCGCACGTTCTGTCGCGCGACAGACGGATGACGGCGGGCGGGCGTATGCTTGTGAAAATCGTCGTGTCCGACGGAAGCCGCCGCGCTTCTGTTGTGTTTTTCAATATGGCGTGGATTTATGACAAGCTCATTCCCGGCGAGGAGTATATCTTTTTTGGCAAGGCAGAGCAGAATTCAGGCGAGCTGTCTTTCATAAACCCCGACTTTGAAAAGCCGGACTCCCCTGCCCGCCTGACACGCAGAATTTTGCCTGTGTATCCGCTGACGGCGGGGCTTTCACGGCAAGCGCTGCTGTCTTTATCCGAGAGCGTTTTTGCGCTTGCGGGGAGCAGCCTTACCGAAACTCTGCCCGGGGCAATTCGCGCGGAGTATGAGCTTGTTTCATATGACTTCGCGATAAAAAACATTCACTTTCCGCAAAGCTTTACCGCGCTGACGGAGGCGCGACGCCGGCTTATGTTTGAGGAGCTGCTTGTCACGGCGCTTGCCGTACGGCAGACGACGGCTGTCGCCGCCGCGTCCGGGTTTGACGTGCGCAGTCCGCAGCTGGGCGAGTTCTACGCCGCACTGCCGTTTTCGCTTACAGGCGACCAGCAAAAAGCAATTGACGACTGTGTGGCTGACCTTGATTCCGGTCGCGTCGTCTCGCGCCTGATTCAGGGCGACGTTGGCTCAGGCAAAACTGCGGTTGCCGCCGCTATGTGCTTTGCCGCAGCAAAAGCCGGGTATCAGGCGGCATTTATGTGCCCGACGGAGGTTTTGGCGGGACAGCAGGCAGAGACGCTCTCCCGTCTTTTCGCGCCCCTCGGAATAACCGTAACACTGCTGACGGGCAAGATGACCGCCGCCGCAAAACGGATTGCCGCAAAGGCAATCGGCGCGGGACTTGCGCAGATTGTCGTCGGCACGCACGCTCTGTTTTCGGAAAATATTGAGTTTTGCGCGCTTGCGCTTGTTGTGACGGACGAGCAGCACCGCTTTGGCGTGCGCCAGCGCGCGGCAATGCTTGAAAAATCGGAAGTGCCGCCGCATATGCTCGTTATGTCCGCAACGCCGATTCCGAGAACACTTGCCCTGCTGCTGTACGGCGACCTTTCCGTTTCGATAATACACGAAATGCCGAAGGGCAGGGTTCCGATTAAAACCTACCTCGTGGACGACGGCTATCACGCGCGTCTCTTGGGCTTCATCAGAAAAACAGCCGCCGAGGGTCACCAGACATACGTTATTGTGCCGTCTGTTGAGGACAGCGAGGCTCTGCCGGGGTTAAAGTCAGCCGTGTCGTACCACAAGCAGCTTCAAGGCGAGCTGCCAGGGCTGTCTGTCGGACTGTTGCACGGCAAACTCAAGCCTCGAGACAAGGAGCGCGAAATGGCGGACTTTGCCGCAGGCAACACACAGGTGCTTGTTGCGACGACTGTCGTCGAGGTCGGCGTTGACGTGCCGAACGCGACGCTAATGATAATCGAAAACGCGGAGCGGTTCGGTCTGTCGCAGCTGCACCAGCTGCGCGGACGGGTCGGGCGCGGCGCTGTGCAAAGCTACTGCGTTTTAGTCAAAGGCAGTGCGGACGACGCGGGCGAGCTGAGTCTGCTGCCCCTAACCGACAGGCAGTCGCTTGCCGACGAACGGCTGCGCGCCGTTGTTCAGACGACTGACGGATTCCAGCTTGCTGAACGCGACCTGCTGCTGCGCGGCGCGGGCGAGTTCTTCGGAGAACGGCAGTCCGGCTTCGGCGGCGGCGGAATGCTTGCAAAAATCGGCGCGACTGACGCAACGATTGTAGACGCGGCGCTGTCTTGCGCAACGGCACTTTCGGCGGCTCCAAATGCACTTGCCGGACGGGAATACTCCCGCTTGCGCGAAAAGATCGGACTGTTACTGGCAACAGCGGAGAACACATTTAACTAAAGAATATGAGCATACACGAACAAGACAAATTAATACGCGCAATTTCAGGCGACGGCTACGCGTCACTGACCGCCGTCACAACCCGCAATATTACCGCGCGAATACGCGAGATTCACGCGTCCTCGCGCACGGCGACGGCGGCGCTCGGTCGTCTCGCAGCGGCCGCCTGCATTATGGGCGAGGCGCTAAAGGCGCAGGGCGCTTCCGTCACGTGCGTTATAGACGGCAAGGGTCCTGTCGGGCAGCTTATCGCGGTCGCCGACAGCGCGGGAAATGTGCGTGTTTCGGCGAAGAATCCGACGGCGGATCTGCCGCTTGCGCCAAACGGCAAGCTTAACGTCGGCGGACTTGTCGGCACGGACGGGTTTCTTTCCGTCGTGCGCGATTTCGGAGTCGGAGAGCCATACACCGGCTATGTCCCGCTTGTTTCCGGCGAGATAGCGGAGGACTTTGCGGCGTATTTTGTGCAGTCGGAGCAGGTCGGCAGCGCCGTCGGACTTGGCGCACTTATCGGCGGGGATGAGACCGTGCTTGAGACGGGGGGATTTCTGCTGTCGCTGCTGCCGGGGTGTCCCGAACCGGACAGGCTCGCGGAAAGGCTTGAGGAAAACATCAAAAACGCGGTCGCGGTCACCGAAATGCTTCACAGCGGCGGTTTGGACGCGGTTGTCAGCCGATTGCTCTCCGGAATGTCTCCGCGTGTGCTTGAAGAGCGCGATATTTTCTACAAATGCTCCTGCTCGCGTGAGCGGACGCTGAATATGCTCTCGTCCCTGCCCGAGCCAGACCGCGCGGAGCTGCGGTCAAGCGGTGAAACGCTTGAAATAACGTGCGACTTTTGCGACGCGGTGTATTATATCGCGCCGAACGAGCTATGAAGGACGACAGATATTCACGCACACCGGGCTTAGTATTGCGCAGTGTGCAGTATAAAGAGGCGTCGCGCATTCTGACTGTGCTAACGGCAGAGCACGGCAAAATCACCGTCACGGCAAACAGCGCGGTGCGCAAAAACAGCAAGGTTGCCTCGGTCGTGCAGCAGTTTGCGTACTCTGATATGCTCCTGTCCGTCTCTAAGGGGATGTATTATCTGACAGAGGGAGCTGTAATCGAGCAGTTTTCGGGGCTGTCCGGTGAGCTGTCCTCCGTTGCGCTTGCAAGCTATTTGGCGCAGCTTACCGAGAGCATCGCGGACGAGGACAGCGTCACAACCGACCCGCTGCGCATTATGCTAAACGCGCTTTTCGCACTGTCCGAGAACCTGTACCCACAAGCGGTTATCAAGTCCGCAACGGAGCTTCGGCTGATTGCCGCCGCAGGCTTTATGCCGGAAACGTCTTGCTGTGTGCGTTGCGGCACTGTTGAGGTAACGGCGTTTTCGCCGGAGCTTGGCGGCTGTCTTTGCGGATCCTGCGCGGTTCGCACGGCGGACGCTTCGGCGCTGTCTCAAACGGCGCTTGCCGCAATACGGCACGTGACCTCCTGCGGGCTGAAAAAGCTGTATTCCTTTTCGCCTGACGCGGCGGAGGAGCTGGCGGAGCTTGCCGAAAACTATGTTCTGACAAAATGCGAGCGCAGCTTTGCAACACTGGATTATTACAAATCACTATGACACCACTATTTCAAAAATCACTGAATACGCTGGAATTTCCGCAGGTTTTGCGGCTTCTTTCCAAAGAAGCGCAGTCACAACCCGGCGCTTCGGCGTGTCTTGCGCTGCTGCCTAAAACCGACCCGGAGGACGTGCGCGAGCTTTTGACCGAAACCGAGGACGCGGGAGTTCAAACCCGCGTTCGCGGTATTCCCGACCTTGGCGGCGTAACCGACATCCGCGAGACGGTTCAGCGGGCGCGCCTGTCCGGCACGCTCTCCTGCGCCGAGCTGCTTGCCGTGCGCAACGTGCTTTACGCCGCGTCCTCCGCGATTGCCTGGATTGAGCGCGACAGCGCGGAGGCGACAAGTCTTGACGGGTACTTTTTACAGGTTTCGGGCAACAAATTCCTTGAGCAGAGAATCGGAAACTCCATCTTGTCCGAGGACGCGGTTGCTGACTCCGCCTCGCCCGACCTGCGCGATATACGGCGCAAAATTCTCGCGGCGGGTGAGAACGTGCGCCGCACGCTGAACAAAATTATCTCCTCGCCGACGCAGCAAAAGCACCTGCGCGAGCCGATTATCACCGTCAAAAACGATAGGTTTGTCGTCCCAGTAAAACAGGAGTCGCGCGGACAGCTTCCCGGAATTATACACGAGGTTTCGTCCTCCGGAGCGACGGTTTTTGTCGAGCCAATGAGCGTTGTTGAGATTAACAACGAAATCCGCACGCTGAAATCAAAGGAGCAGGATGAAATTGAGCGGATTCTCGCCGAGCTGACGGCGGAGGTCGCCGAGCATGGCGAGAGTCTGCTGACCGACTGCGCGATTCTGATTCAGCTGGACGTGATTTTTGCAAAGGCGCGATTTTCCGAGCGGCTCAACGCCTCCTGTCCTGAGGTCACTGACGGGGAAATTGCGCTGTACCGCTGCCGCCACCCGCTTATCCCGTCCTCCGTCGTCGTTCCGACGGACATTTTGCTCGGCGGCGACTTTGCCGCACTTATAATAACAGGCCCTAATACAGGCGGAAAAACCGTCGCGCTGAAAACGCTGGGGCTTTTTTGCGCAATGGCGGCGGCGGGACTGCATATCCCCTGCTCCTCCGGCTCCCGCATCGCGGTGTTTGAACGGATTTTGGCGGACATCGGCGACGAACAGTCAATTGAGCAGAGCCTGTCCACTTTTTCCTCGCATATGGTGAATATCGTGAGCATTTTGGGCGAACTTGACTACCGCACGCTTGCCCTGTTTGACGAGCTTGGCGCGGGAACCGACCCGCAGGAGGGCGCGGCTCTCGCAATCGCGATTATCGAGGAGACAAAGGCGCGCGGAGCGCTTCTCGCCGTCACGACGCACTACTCGGAGCTGAAAACCTACGCCCTCGAAACGCCCGGCGCGATAAACGCCTCCTGCGAGTTCGACACGGAAACGCTGCGCCCGACCTATCGCCTTCTTGTCGGCGTTCCGGGGCGGTCAAACGCGTTTTCAATCTCAAAGCGGCTCGGTCTGCCTGATACGATTTTGGACAAGGCGCAAAGCCTTATCTCGCAGGAAACGCACGAGTTTGAGGCAGCCGTCGGCAAGCTTGCGGAAATTTCGCGTATAGCGGAGGACAACCGCGAGGCAAGCGAGGAGTTGCGCAAAAACGCGGAGCGGGACTCGCGCCTTGCCGCGAAAATGCGGCGCGATTATGAAACAAAAACTGAGAAATTCGAGAAAGCCGCCCGCGAAAAGGCGCAGCGCATTATTGAGGACGCGCGCGCGCAGGCAGATGAGATTTTCGACGAGCTAAAGCAGCTTCGCCATGAACTGGAGGAAGAAAAGGACGCGCTTCGTCTGCGAGGAGCGTCTGACGAGGGCAGCGGCCACGAGGAGTACAACAACCGCAAAAGCGGCATTTTGCGCCGTCTCGGCGAGGCTGAGGACGGCATATACGCAAGCACGCGTCCGCAGGGTGAAAATCGCGGCAAAAAAGAAAAAATCCGCCCGGGTGACCGTGTGGAGCTGCTGAAATACGGCACGGAGGCGGATGTTGTCGCGGTCAACGGACGCAAGCTTGAGCTTAATGCCGGGGCAATGCGAGTAACGGCTGACGTTTCGGAGGTTCGGCTTGCCGCGCCGCCGCAGTCAAAAAAAGAGCCGGAGAAAAAGGTGACCGTAACCGTCACGCGCGCGCCGTCCGGCACGTTCAACTCCGAGCTTGACCTGCGCGGCAAGACGACGGACGACGCGGTTGCGCTTTTGGAGAAATACATCGACGAGGCAAAGCTGCGCAATCTGACGTCGGTGACGATTATCCACGGCAAGGGTACGGGAGCAGTGCGCCGCGCCGTCACGGAGCACCTGAAGGCGGACAGAACGGTGCGGTTTCGGCTTGGGCGTTTCGGCGAGGGCGAGGACGGGGTTACTGTTGTGGAGCTGAAGTAGTTGAAGGGCAGCGTTGAGGCTTATCTCGGACGTGAGGTGACTGTGACGGTTGACCGTCCGGCAGGGTCTGCTCACCCCGAACACCCGAACATTATTTATCCGATTAATTACGGCTTTATTGCCGGAGAACCGGCGCCCGACGGCGAGGAGCTGGACGCATATTTGCTTGGCGTGGACGCGCCGGTCAGCAGCTTTCGAGGTAGAGTTATTGCCGTCGTGCTGCGGCGGGATGACGCGGAGGACAAGCTTGTTGTGGCTCCTGACGGATTTCGGTACTCGGCTGAGAGTATAGCTGCGGCTGTTTGGTTTCAGGAGCGGTGGTTTGACAGCGAGGTGGTTACTTGGCGGGGATAATTGGTTTGGTGACTGCTTTAACTGTTTGCCGCAGGGTGCGTTGTTTGTAATTAGGGGCGGGCGGTTACTTTTTCCAAGGCTTTACTTTTGTAGGGGACGCTGCCCTCAGTGTCCCTTGTCGCGGTTGCGCAGGGACTTTCGGCGGGCGTAGGGGCGACCGTCTGCCGCCCCTGTGTTTGCTTCGCCGTTTTGTTTGCTTTTACTTGGGTGTAGGCGTAGGTCTGCGGCGCAGGGGGCGGGGGTTGGCTTGAATTTTGCTTTTTTTAGGGCTTTACTTTTGTAGGGGACGCTGCCCCCAGCGTCCCGCTGTCGCGGTTGCGCAGGGCTTTCGGCGGACGTTGGGGCGGCAGACTGACGCCCGGTGTCGCTGGGCGGATTCTCCGCGGCGCACACCGTAGGGGCGACCGTCCTCGGTCGCCCGGGGGGGGGCTTCGCCGCTTTGTTTTGCTTTTATTTGGGTGCAACCGCAGAGCTTCGGCGCAGGGTGCCGAGTTTGTAATTGCGGTGAAGCTTCGCCGCATTGCGCTGCTTTGCGCCTACGCGGCGGGCGGTTACTTTTTCCGCTTCGCCGGAAAAAGTAACCAAAAAGGGGCGACTTCTTTAGAAGAAGCAATCTTTTTTATACGGGAACTGCGGCAATGACAATGGAGAGTGTGCCTTTCCCCGCGACGTATTGCGGTGGCAGCGGCGAACGCTTCCGCTGCGCCGCACGCAGAGGCGAAGCCTGTCGCGGGGTTGGAGCCTGAAGTAAGGCTGTAGCCTACCGCGAACTGCCGTCGGGTGCCAACCGAACTTGACTGTGTATTGCCGCACCGCGCCTGCGCTGTGTTGTGTGACAAGTAGGTGCGTCCCTTTTGCCCGAGGTCGGCGGACTGACCACCGCGTTCCGCGGTGGTCTCCACAATGCCTTGGCGTAGATTCGCGTGTGCGCCCTGCGCTGCTGCGGTGACCACCGCCCCCGCGTGTCCCGACGCGCAAAGCGCGGAAGCAGACGAGGGCACCCAACGCACCCACAAAACAGGGTGCAGTAGTTTGACACAAACATCTGCGGCAAACCAGACAAGGGACGTCGAGGACGTCGTCCCCTACGGAGATTGTGTGGTAACGGGGCATTGCCTTGAACCGCAAGTTCACGACTACCGCAACAACAACGTCCGCCACGTCGGTACACGCACCGCATTGCTGCACAATGTGCGGCAGCAATCGTAGCAGCATAGTCCTTCCGGTAACCACCCCCGCCGCAGTTCGCGGTAGGTAATTGACTTACCTAAGTCTTTAGCCCCGCATACGCTTCGCCCCTGCGTGCGGCGGTGCGCTGGCGTTCGGACGCCACTCCGCACCTGTCTCGGGGCGGGAACGCATCTACTTGTAGCTACAGCTGTGCCCGGCATAAAAACAAGATTGCTTCTTCTAAAGAAGTCGCCCCTTTTTTGGTTACTTTTTTCCGGCGAAGCGGAAAAAAGTAACCGCCGCCACGCGCAGTGGCACCTCTGCGCCACCACCAGCGCTACCGGTGAACAAGCATTAAGCCAAACCAACCACCAATCCTTAAAGCAAAAAACCTCCGCCAAAACACCGTAACTAAAGGCAAACAAAAAGCCCCGCCTCAAACAAAAAAACCAAAAACCAGCTAACAATTCCACCATATCAGCACAATATGCTCCTTTTAGGAGCACTTTCCGATTTTTGTGCGACAAAAATCTAAATTTTTTTGCTTTTCCCCCTTGCATTTTACATATTTTGTGGTATATTAAGTATGTAAATATTATTTACACTTTTCGTACTAACTTGTTTCCACTAAGGAGTCCTTAAGATGGCCGCAATTTTATTTGAGCACGAGTGGCAGTTTCTTCTTCAAATGTCCACGCGGGTCACATATGCCGAAACCTACCGTCACACCTGCACCACATTCCTTGAGCAAATAAAAACGCTCATCCCGTACAGCTCCGGAATCGTATTTCGCGCGTCCCGTCAAAACGGCGCGGCGCATCTTATGAGTCCGATTTCCACGGAAAACATTAATGACGATACCGACCATAATACTTTTATGGAGGGTGATTTCCCCCATTGGAATGAGTATATTATGTCGCCGTACAGTATGGTTTTCCGCCAGTCAGATATTGTGGACGAGGAAAAGTGGGAAAATACCCGCCTTTTCCGCGAAATCTGGGAACCAAAGGGCAACTACTTCGGGCTGTTCCTGTCAGTTGTGCGCAAGGATAAGCCGCTTGCCGTTATCGGGCTGTTCCGTGACAGGATGAAGAAGGATTTTTCCGAGCGCGATAAATATATTCTTGACCAGCTCAAGGATCCGCTTGAGCGCAAGTTTTTCAGTGTTCTTGAGACCAGAACCAAAAAGCAGGGCAACGCCGTGTACAACGAGCGCGTTATCCGCGCCTCAGGTGAGTACAACCTTACAAAGCGCGAGTCTGAAATTGTCGCGCTTGTCGTTGAGGGCGTAACGAGTGAAGAAATGTGCAATTATCTGTACATAACGCACGCGACGCTGTCAAAGCACCTGTCGAATATTTACGCGAAAACAAAGGTGCGCAACAGAACGCAGCTTTTCGGTCTTTTGAGCAAGGAGCTTTAGGCAACTCACTTTATAACGGCGGCTCCGCCGTAAAAATAAAACAAGTAAACTAAAAGGAGAATTTCATTATGGAATTAAAGGGCAGCAAAACGTGGAATAATCTTATGGCCGCGTACGCAGGAGAAGCGCAGGCACGCGTTAAGTATGAGTATTATGCGGGCAAGGCAAAGAAAGACGGCTATGAGCAAATCGCGGCTATCTTTACCGAAACAAGCGAGAATGAAAAGGAGCACGCGGAGCAGTGGTTTAAGCTGCTGCACGACGGCGCGGTTCCTCCGACGACATCGAATCTTCCCGACGCGGCAAACGGCGAGAACTACGAGTGGACGGATATGTATGTCGGCTTTGAGAAAACCGCTCGCGAGGAGGGGTTCACCGAAATTGCGGATAAGTTCAAGGCAATCGGCGCAATCGAAAAGCACCACGAGGAGCGTTACCGCAAGCTGCTGAAGAATATTGAGGACGGAATCGTATTCTCGCGCGACGGCGACACGGTTTGGATTTGCCGCAACTGCGGAAACATTGTCATCGGACAAAAGGCTCCTGATATTTGCCCCGTATGCAACCACCCGCAGGCATACTACGAAATAAAGGCGAATAATTTTTAATCTTACCGGCGTTTCCCCATATTTGGGCAGCGCTTTGTAATGCAATTTATTTAGACTAACCTATTAAACTCAAAAAATGATTGCTAAGGCAATCATTTTTTGAGTCACAGCGCCGCCGTAAGCGAATGCGCGGTCTTATACGTAAAGCTTCGTCCGCGCCGGACGAATTATATTTTTCTTTCATTATTTCTTTTCATTTACCAAGGAGTGAGCCATGATAGACAAATACGGTGAAATACTTACCTTTGCGGGCAGCGCAAACAGAGCCTTTGCAGACAAGGTTACGAGCCTTGTCCCGTCAGCCGGTGTTCAGTGTAAGGCAGGCAACGCTCTTGTAAAGAGCTTTGCGGACGGAGAGGCCTCCGTTTCGATTTACGACAGTGTGCGCGGCAAGGACTGCTATGTTATTCAAAGCACCTGCAAGCCGGTAAACGACAATCTTATGGCTCTGCTTGTAATGATAGACGCGCTACGGCGCGCCTCAGCCGAGCGCATAACCGCCGTTATCCCCTATTTCGGCTACGCCCGGCAGGACAGAAAGGCAAAATCGCACGACCCGATTTCAGCAAAGCTCGTGGCAAACCTTATAACCGTCGCCGGAGCTGACCGCGTGCTTACAATGGATCTTCACGCGGCTCAGATTCAGGGCTTCTTTGATATTCCCGTGGATGATTTACGCGCCGCAAAGCTGTTTGCGGATCACTTTCTTAATTTGCACGGACACGGCAACCAAGACTTCATCGTCGTCGCGCCTGACGCCGGAAGCGTTGCGCGCTCGCGCAATTTCGCCGAGAGAATCGGCGTAGGCCTTGCGATTGTGGATAAACGCCGCGAGGTTGCGAATCAGTCTGAGGTTAAGAACGTCATCGGTAACGTTTCCGGTAAAAAAGTCATTTTGTTCGACGATATGGTAGACACGGCAGGCTCGCTTTGCGGCGCGGCAAAGGTGCTTGTTGAGGAGGGCGGCGCAACGGAGGTTTACGCGTATGCAACGCACGGTGTGCTTTCGCTTGACGCGATTGACAAAATTGAGAGCAGCGTCATAAAAGGAATCCGCTTTATCGACACAATTCCCTACCCTGAGGGACGGCCTGTTTCAAGTAAAATCAGCTACATTTCAGCGGCGGATCTGTTCGCCTGCGCTATACGCAATATTCACTGCGGAGAGGCACTGTCGGAGCTGTTTTAGCTCACGGACGCAATTATATGGTTAACAGCAAACAGCCAAAAAATCTGACGCGGTTTATAACGCCTGAGGGCAGGTACGCTTTTTTGTCGTGCCTGATTGCGGGGTTTTTGGCGCATATTTTTGCTTTTACAAACATAATTCCGAATGCCGACGGTCTTTCCCGCGTCTTTGACACACAGCAGATGACGGTTTCCGGCCGTTGGTTTCTGCATTACATTTCGGCGATAACGGGCTATACGCAAATGCCGTCATCAATCGGGCTTGTATCGCTGATATTCCTCGGAGTAAGCGCCGCGCTGGCTGTTGACCTGCTCGGAATAAAGAGCCGCATTTCGGCGGCGCTCGCCGGCGTTTTACTGGCGATTTTTCCGTGTATAGGATACACTTTTTTGTATATGTTCACAGCCGGAGCCTACTGCGCCGCAATTTTTCTTGCAGTGCTGTCTGTCTGGCTGACGCGGCGGTATAAGCTCGGCTGGATTTTCGGCGCGGTTGCGCTCGCCTTTTCGATGGGCATTTATCAGGTATTTGTCACGGTTGCAATTTCGCTGTCGCTGCTCCTGATTCTGCGGCAGACGCTTGACCGCACGGCGACGCTCGGAGAAGCTCTGCGTCTCGGCATTAAGTCCGTTGCACAGCTTATAATCGGCGTTGGGCTGTATTACGCCGTGCTTTTGGTGTTTCTCAAGGTAAAGAACCTGACGCTGCTGTCCTACCTCGGAATGGACGACGTAACCTCCGGCTATCCGATCAAGAGCCTGCCGGGACTGATACGCGCGGCATACGGGCAGGTGTCAGACTTTTTCTTCTCTCCGGGCGCGGCGGACGGCTTTGCGACAACGCCGTTTGCCGCTATTAACTGGATTTTGCTTGCGTCGGGACTTGCCTTGCTTGTTCTTGCGCTGCGCAAAAAGGGAATATTCCGCGATGCTTGGCGGATTGTCTTAGCGGCTGTTGCTTTGTTGCTGCTGCCGCTCGGCGCAAACTTCGGGCAGATTATCAGCCCGTATTCTGTTCCGACACCAATGATGAAGTACGCGTTTGTGTCGCTGTACCTCGCGGTTGTGGTGTCGGCTGAATCCGCACGCGGCAGTATTCCGGCGATTAGGCTTCGGCGCGTCGGCACGGCTGTGCTGTCGTTTTGCTTTGCGGCGCTGCTGGTCTTTTTCCTCAACACAAACAACCTGCTGTACACGGCTTCGGCTCAGGCGCACCGCGCGGCAGAGAGCTATCTGACGCGGCTATACGCCCGCGTTGAGAGCTGCGAGGGGTATGCGCCGGGTATGGAGGTTGTAATCATCGGGGCGATACCGGAGGGACAGCTTTCGGCTCAGATTGAAAGCTACGACCGTGTCGGGCACTACAGCGTTCCGATAAGCAGTGTTGCGCCGCTGAACAAGCACATTTATTATTACCTGAAAGACTGGCTCAACATTCCTGTAAACGAGCCTGACGAGGCGACAATGATTTCTGTCGCCGCTTCCGCTGAATTTTCCGCTATGCCGCTTTATCCGCAAGCAGGCAGTGTTGCGGTTATAGACGGGCGCGTTGTTGTTAAGCTTCGCGAGAAATACACGCCGAAGTCTGATTTTGAGCTGGCTTACGAAAACAGGAGATAACGCGCTGCTGAGTTTATCAAAAAAAACCGGCGGTCCGTCGTATATATTTGCTTTTTTGGGCAATCCCGGCTCGCGCTACGCCGTAACGCGCCATAACGCAGGGTTTATCGCGGGCGCCGCGCTTGTCAAAAGACTTGGACTCGGAAAACCCGGCAAAAAATTCAAGTCAGAAACCTACCTTATAAAAATCGGCGGCAAAAGTGTTCTGCTGTTGTTTCCGCAGACGTTTATGAACCTGTCGGGCGAGGCTGTTGCCGCCGCGGCGAAGTTCTATAAGCTGCCGCCGGAGAATATTGTTGCCGTGTGCGATGAAAGTCTGCTTGATATAGGCGTTATCCGCCTGCGGCAAAGCGGCGGACACGGCGGACAAAACGGAATGCGCAGCATTATAGAGCGGCTCGGCACAGAGGATTTTCCGCGCATACGAATCGGAGTCGGCAAAAAGCCCGTGCCGGAAATGGATATTGCAGACTGGGTCTTGTCCCCGTTTCGCGGGCAGGAGCTTGCCGATATTGAACGTGTTGCCGCTGTCTGCGCCGATTGCGTAACGGAAATTGTGCACAGCGGACTTATGAGCGCGATGAACAAATATTCCAATAGAAATTTGCTGGACGGACAATGAAGAAGCTTGCCGCAAAACGACTGAATAATGATTTTTACGCGCTTCCCGCTACGGAGGTTGCGACGCTGCTGCTCGGAAAGCTGCTGTGCGTGAGTTGCGACAGCGGCGTTTCGCGGTACGCAATAACGGAAACTGAGTGCTATTACGGCTTTTCTGACACGGCAAGCCACGCCTGCCGCCACAAAACGACGCGCAACGCGGTTATGTTCTCAGAGGGCGGACATCTTTACGTTTATCTGTGCTACGGAGTGTACGATATGCTGAATGTCGTAACCGGTCCGTCTGAGCACCCTGAGGCTGTATTAATTCGCGGCGGACTTTTTCTCGGAGACAGTGAGCAAATACTGCTCGACGGCCCCGGCAAGCTGACGCGTCACGGGGAAATTACCCGTCAAGACGGCGGGCTTGACTGCCGAATTTCGGACAGGATTTGGTTTGAGGACGCAGGGCTTGAACCGGAATATGAAGCCCTGCCGCGCATCGGAATCGGGTATGCGTCGAAAGCAGATAAAAAACGCCTGTGGCGGTTTCGCGTGAAAAACACTAAGGATGTTGCTTTGGATTTAACCGTGTAAGCGGCTGTGCTATTAGGAGAAAGAGAAATTTGGACGGAATTATCGCTGTTATACCGTCACTGAACCCGGACGAAAAGCTCCGCAGGACGGTTTTGTCCCTGACTAACGCGGGCTTTACCGATATTATACTTGTCAACGACGGCAGCGGTGCTGAACACCTGCCGTTTTTTGAGTTCGCGCCGATAGAGGGCGTGAGTATCACTGTCCTGCGGCACGAGCACAATCTCGGCAAGGGCGCGGCGATGAAAACCGCCTTTGCGTATATCGCAGATAATAAAGCGGACGCCTCAGTTGTTGTAACTCTTGACGGAGACGGTCAGCATACGGCGCAGGACACGCTTGCCGTTGCGCGGCACGCCGAAAAAACAGGCAGCGTCACGCTTGGCGTGCGCGACTTTGACAAGCCCGGCGTTCCGAAAAGAAGCCGTATCGGCAACAAATTCACGCGCGGAGCTTTGCGGATATTCGGCGTTCGCGTCAGCGACACGCAAACGGGTCTGCGCGGATTTCCCGCCGCGTTTTTGCCGACGCTGCTTAAAATTGAGGGCGAGCGGTTTGAATATGAGACGAATATGCTGCTGGCGCTCAGCCGGTTAAAGTATAAGTTCGAGGAAGTTCCGATTGACACGGTCTATATAGACGAAAACGCCTCAACGCACTACCGCGCGTTTCAGGATTCAATCCGCATACTGCGCATTACGGCAAAGTTCGCGGCGTTTGCGATTGTGTCAATACTCTCGGCAGTGCTTGACAACGCTCTGTTTTACGTATTTTCGCTTATTCTGTCAACATTTCTCGGCAAGCTGACGACTGCCGCCGCCTTTGTGTGCGCAAGGATTTTATCCTCTGTGTTCAACTACTTAATGAACAGAAAGTTTGTCTTTAACTACGAGGGCAGCTCGGCTGTTTCGGCAGGCAGGTATTTCCTCCTTGCCGCGGCAATGCTGCTTGTCGGAAACGGATTTGTCAATCTCGTTGTTCTGCCGCTTGAGCTGACGCCGGGATTTGCGACGCTTGCAAAGATTGTAATAGATATGATTCTGTTCTGCGCAAGCTATATTGTCCAGAAAAAGTGGGTATTCAAAACAAGCAACCGGATTTAGCGGCAAAACTCTTGCCGAACAGCTCAAAACACCATTTGGAGCAGTTAACATAGATGAAGAAGAGAGAATCCTCCCCTCAAAAACTCACAGTCAAAAAGATTTTCGCGAGAATCGGTATCAGCCTTTTGGCGACGATTCTTTTTGCGGTTTTGACTGTGTATATCACGGTATACCTTGTTGCAAACGGACCCAGCCCGACTATGCGCAATATGCTTGTGCGCTCTGCCGAGCAGGCAAGCGCGACAAAGTGGGTTCCGGGACTGTTTTTGAACAAAACCCTCGTAGCGGAGATTGTCGGGCAGGGACTTGAGTCCGACAATATTGATATTTCAGACTTAATCTCGCTTGCGCCGAAGGTGTATGAGTCCGAAAAGCAGGAGGGCGAGGGCGACTCGTGGGAAACCGCGCCGAACGGAATCCGTCTTGAGATTTACAAGGGCGCGACCTTTAAGGGCTACGCGCTGTTGGTTCGCGACCCGTCGCGAGTATACACAATGAAAAGTAAAAACACGTTTTCGGCAGGCGGCTACGGAGATGTGATATTCGACGCGGTTGAGCGAACCGGCGCCGTTTGCGCAATCAACGGCGGCGCGTTCTGGGATCCTGAGGGCACGAGTCACGGCGGTCAGCCGCTGGGACTTACATATTCAAACGGCGAGTGCATCTGGAATGACAATAAGTCTTACACCTTCATCGGGTTTGACAATAGCGACAAGCTGATTGTGGAGGCAGGCGTTTCCCGCGCCGAAGCAGACGCAAGAGGCATACGCGACGGCGTTTCCTTCTCAAACGCGATACTTATAGATACTGTTGACGGCGTTGTTACGGCGCACTACTCGAATTCAAACACCGCGCTTGCGCAAAGAACCGCAATCGGTCAAACGGCGGACGGTACTGTAATCCTTTTTGTCACGGAAGGGCGAAGCGCCACATACCCCGGAGCAAACAGAAACGACGTTATTAACGCAATGCTCTCCTACGGCGCCGTTACGGCCGGAATGCTTGACGGCGGCTCGTCCTGTATGATGTACTATCCTGGCTACGCTGAGGCTTACGGCGTTGACACCACGAATTTTGACCAGTATCAGCATATGGGACTTATAAACACATACCGCGCGTTTGTTCCGCCAAGACATATACCGACATTTTTTGGGGTGATGCCTGTTGAATAATTACGATAACGAACGCCGCAGTGCTGAATACGAGGAAAACACGGAGCGCGAAGCCTACACCTTTGCACGGCGGAGGCGCAAGCACCTGCCTGTGTTTTGGCTTGCGTTTATCTGCGTTTTCGCGGTATTAGCGGTTACTGTTGCAATCATCAACATCTACATACACTCACGGCTTAGCGAGTACGAATCAGCACAGCCGATGTACCTTGCACAAAGCGTTTTTGACGAGTATTTTGCAAATCCCGATTTTGAAACACTCATCGAAAAAACAGGCTACGTGCTGTCATACGCTGAAACGCAGGCAGACGCTGTAAACTATTTTAAGACCGCCGCCGCAAACGGTGAAATTTCCTTTACGCAGGTCACAAGCGCATTTGAGGCGCAAGAGGACGCGCTTGTGTATATCGTCCGCGCGGGCAACGTCAACTTCGCAAAGCTTTCGCTTGTTCCGACGGGCGAAACCACAAAGCACGGCAGTGTTTTGTATGAGCTTGGAGAGCTTATGCTTATTCGGCGCGAGCGCCCTGAGCCTGTGTTACCGGAAGAAAAAACAGTGCCTGTGTATTATTCGGCAGAGCTTCAGGCGCAGTACGAGACGTTCGTTCTGGAGGCTATCCGTGCTTACGCCAAGCAGGCCGTTGCACAAAGCGGCGTTACCGCTCTGAAATACTACGAGCCCGGAAGTGACCCTTACAAGCGGCTCGGCAGAATTGACGTTTACACCGAAAAATGGGTAAGGTACAGCCTTGAAAACGAGTCTGCAAGCGAGTTTCGCGAGCTTGAAAACGGCGTGTTTTCCTGCCGTGTCAACTACACCGCGCGTCTGAAAGCCACAGGACGCGAGGATGAACTGCACACCGAGGACTACACACTGTTTCTGCGTCCGAACGCCGCAGGAAAGTATCTGATTTACGCGCAGTATGTCACAGGCGCTGACATTCCGGCGGACGTTTACGCTGAAAAACCGGCAGAGAGTCTGTATCTCAATATTTCGAGCGAATCCCCCGTGCCGAATATCAGCGACAAAGATGTATCGACATACGAAGCATTTGGCTCAGGTGACAGTCTAACTGCCGCAGGCGGCAACATTCATACTGTATACATTGTCTGGCAGGAGCCGCCCTCCTCCCCTGCCGCGCTTGAGGCGGACGGCAAGACGTACGCCCTCGGAGCTTACGGGTTTTTGCACGAAATTGTGCGGCTGGACGCACCGGTTTCCTCCTTTAAGCTGTCCTTTGCCTCGGAGGCGCGTGTTGCCGAGATTTACGCTTACAGTAACGGAGTTCTTCCTCCGCAGCTTCAGGACTGGAATCCGCCGCTGCTAAAGACAGATTTGCTTGTTGTTGTGCCGCAAATAGGAGATGAGCTGACACAGTTCGGCGGTCTGCTGCCCTTATTCGCGGACAAGGAGTTTGACGTGCAGGTCGCAACGCTCACGCGCCCTGATGAAGCCGGCACTGTGCTTTACCACGAATTTCTTGACGCGCTCTGGATGGCGGGTGTGCGCAATTACCCTGTTTCGGGTCCGTTTATCGACAGCGACGCGGCGCGCGCAGAGGTTTTTGCTGCGGAAAATGAGTATTCCCGCGAAAAAGTGCTGGACTATCAGGTGCAGCTACTTCGTCGCTTCAAGCCGGAGGTTGCCATCACCGCCGGAATATACGGCGGTGATGGCTATGGAATCCGCACACTCTGCGCGGGTACGCTGCTGGATGCGGTGTACAGCTGCGGAAACAGCGTGCACTTCCCGAATTCTGCTGCGGCGTTTGGTCTGTGGGAGGTCAAGCTGCTGTATCTGCGCGGCTACGACGAGAATATGTTGATTCTCGACTATTCCGCACCCTTGTCAAGCTTCGGCGGTGCGTCGGCACTTAGCGCGGCAAAAACCGCGCTGCTGCAGTACAGCTCAGGCGGCGTTACCGGCGAAATCGCTCCTGACAGCACAAACTACGGGCTGATCTACGGAACGGCGGACGACACACCGGTAGATTTGTTTTAGGAAAGCGCTGAATTGAATATTACCGCACTGCAAAAATTATATCAACGGAGCACCTGATATAAAACAAAACCCCTCGGAGCATTCCGAGGGGTTTTGTAATGTTGCAATTTCGCGTTATACGCGGATTGAAACCTGCTTTCTGTCCTTTCCGACGCGCTCAAAGCTGACCTTGCCGTCTGCCTTGGCGTACAGCGTATCATCGCTGCCGATTCCGACATTCACGCCGGGATGAATCTTCGTTCCGCGCTGACGCACGAGAATGTTGCCCGCGAGGACAAACTGCCCGTCCGCCCGCTTGGGTCCTAAGCGTTTTGATTTACTGTCACGACCGTTTTTGGTCGATCCCATACCTTTTTTATGTGCCATAGTAGTTAGTACTCCTTGATGCTAAAGTGAATTAATGCCGGGCTACGCAATCTTGCCGATTGTAACTTTCGTGTACGGCTGGCGGTGACCCTGCTTGCGGCGATAGCCCTTTTTCGGCTTCATTTTGTAGACGATAATCTTCTTTTGCTTGCCGGATTTCTCAACTGTCGCCGTCACGGCTGCACCTGAGACATAGGGCGTCCCGATTTTGGAGCCTGCGCCGTTTTCGTCGTCCAGAATCGCGAGAACCTTGTCAAACGTGATACCCTCGCCGTCTGCCGCGTCAAGCTTTTCGATGTAGATAACTTCGCCTTCCTTAACGGAATACTGTTTTCCACCCGTTTCAATAATTGCTGTCAATGTGTATGACCTCTTTGTATAAGACTCGCTCACGACCGGGGTGCGCAATTTTGCACGCAACTTGAAAGCCCGGATAAATGCGGTGTAATTATTATAGCAGGAGTTTGGGGAGTTGTCAAGGGGTTTTCGTGATTTTTGCGGGATAATGTTTTTGACAGACGTTTTTTTATTTTTTGCTTTTGTTTGGTGCTGGTGTTTGTAGTGGACGGCGTCCCCTACATCCCTTGCTGCGGTTGCCATCGGATTTTTGCCGGGCGTAGTGGCATTCTGCCGGACGTAGGGGCGGCAAGTTGCCACCCGGGGTTTTCTATCGTGGATTCTCCACGGTGCACACCGTAGGGGCGACCGTCCCGGTCGCCCGTTGTCTGCTTCGCCGTTCTTGTTTGCTTTTACTTGGGTGTAAGCCGAAGACCTGCGGCGCGGGGTGCGGTATTTGGAATCGCGGCGAAGCGTCGCCGCCTCGCGCAGCTAAGCGCCTACGCGGCGGGCGGTTACTTTTTCCGCTTCGCCGGAAAAAGTAACCAAAAAGGGGCGACTTCTTTAGAAGAAGCAATCTTGTTTTTATACGGGAACCCTGTAGCGGCAATGTGGATTGTGCCTTTCCCCGCTACGTATTGCGGTGGTTACGGCGAACGCTTGCGCTGCGCCGCACACAGGGGCGAAGCCGTCGCGGGGGGGGGTGACTTCGGGTAAGCCGGTTGGTTACCGCAAACTGCCGTCGGGTGCCAACCGGAAAGGTAATTGCTGCTACGATTGCTGCCGCACATTGTGCGGCAATTCGGTGCGTGTCCCGACGTGGCTGACGTTGTCGGAACGATGGCGTATTGCTTTCGTTGCAGTTGCGTCCCCCGTTACCACAACAGTCTCCGTAGGGGACGACATCCCCGACATCCCTTGTCTTGTTTGCCGCAGATGTTTGCGTCAGACCGCTGCACCCTGCTATGTGGGTGCGGTCGGGTGCCCTCGTCTACCTCCGCGCTTTGCGCGTCGGGACACGCAACATATTGCCGCGCCGCAACAGCGCAGGGCGCGGTGCGGGTGGGCTTCGCCAAATTCCGGTTGCCACCCGCCGATACATACCTACCGCACATAGGGCGCAAGCCCGTCCATCGGCAATTCTGTCCGGCTTCGGACGCACGGGCACGTACACTTGCCGCACCGCAAATACCTAAGCCCTAAAGCGGCTTCTTTGGTTCCTTTCTTGCCAAGACAAGAAAGGAACCGCCCGCCGCGCAGGCGTAAAGCTGTGCGGCGAGGCGAAGCTTCGCCCCAATTACAAACGCCGCAACTACGGCGCACAGCTGTACGCACAAAGTCAAACAACAAGCCCCGCCCGAACTCAAAACCGCCCACCGGCTCCCTCGCGAACCAAGACAAAAGGAACCGCCCGCCGCGCAGGCGCTCAGCAGCGCGGCGAGGCGAAGCTTCGCCGCAATTACAAACAATGCAGCCCCGGCGCACAGCCGAACGCACCCGATTCCCGCCGCACCCACCGAATCAAAGAAAAAAACGCGAAAACACCACTCAAATCCTGCCTTAAAGTAAATATCCGCCGATTTACCCCCGCGCAATATACAAAAACCTCCGCCGCCGACAAAAAAGACTTGATAATTTCCCGATTGAGTGATAGAATGTTATTGTGAATCAAGACACTGAAAAAAAGCCTTATAGTAAACGTCTGCCGTCGGTTTTCCGGCCGTCTATGCGGCTGTACTTTGTTTTTCTTGTGCTGTTTGCCGTCGGGGCGTTTCTCGCCGGACCGCACAAGTATTATTTGCTTGCGGCAGAGGCGGCGATAATCCTCGCGCTTGTCATATACACATACCTTGACTCAAGGCGGCGGGCACGGCACATCACCGAGTTTTTGGACGATGTTACAAGCTCCGTTTCCGAGTCGCTGGACAGTGTGCAAAGCAGCTTTCTTGAGGATGTTCCGCTGCCGGTTCTTGTGTTCAACACAAGAACGCTGGGACTTGTTTGGGCAAACAAAAAATTCTACGAGATAACGCAAAACCGCCCGCACCTTTTTGAAACACGGGTGACTGACATTCTGCCGGAATACTCGGCAAACTGGCTGCGGCAGGTTTCAGCAGGGGTGACGCAGAACATCGAGGTCGGCGGACGCAAATACCGCCAGTTCGGTGTGACGCACACAACCGTGCGCGGCGATAAAAACGCGTTTGTGGTGTTTTCTGATATTACGGAGCAGGAAAACCTGAAAACCGTCATAGAGGAATCCCGCCCTTGCTGCGCGCTCATTGTGATTGACAATTACGAGGAGATAACGGCTCAGCTGTCTGAGGCGGAAAAGTCCAAGCTTCTTGCCGATGTTGACAATGCAATTTCTTCCTGGCGGCACGGACGCGGCTTTAACCGGCGGTTTGACCGCAACAGGTATCTGTACTTTTTTGAAAAAGAAGCGCTCGGAGATTTTTATAAGGACCGGTTTTCGGTGCTTGAAAAGGTGCGGGTGCTGGGTGAGGAGCAGGACGCGATTACGCCGTCACTGTCAATCGGCATAGGAAAAGACGGGGTGAGTATCGCAGAGGTTGCGTCCTTTGCCACGCTCGCGCTTGAGATGGCGCTTGCGCGCGGAGGAAACCAGGTGGTTATCCGAAACGCGTCGTCCTTTGAGTTTTTCGGCGGGGAAGCGCCGGTTGCCGAAAAACGCTCCAAGGTAAAAACCAGAATTGCGGCATCGTCCCTGTCAAAGCTGATTTCGGCGGCAAGCGACGTGTATATTATGGGGCACAAGAATGCGGATTTTGACGCGATAGGCTCCGCTGTCGGCATTGCGGCGCTTGTGCGCGAAAAAGGGAAAAAGCCGTATATTGTCACGGATTTCAAGGTAAACAACGCGCTTGCGCTTGTTGAAAAAATGTGCGCTCTGCCGGAATACAAGGACGTGTTCATAACAGCGGAAACCGCCATTGTTCAGACAGGACGGAACAGCCTGCTTGTTGTAACGGACACGTCCCGTCCCGACGAGACGCAGTATCCGGAGCTGCTTGACGCCGTGTCTGACATTGTTGTTATCGACCACCACCGGCGCGGGGCGACGTTTATCCAGAACGCGGCGTTTGTTTACGGAGACCCCTCCGCTTCGTCCGCCTCGGAGCTTGTCGCGGAGCTGCTGTCCTACACCGAAACAAAGCTGAAGCCAGCTGAGTCAGATGCGCTGCTTACGGGGATAATCCTCGACACCAAGATGTTTACAATCCACACCTCGTCACGAACCTTTGAAACCGCGTCATTTCTTATGCAGCACGGGGCAAATACGGCAGAGGTCAAGGAATTTTTGCAGTCAGACTACAGAACGGCAATCGCGCGGTACGGTCTTGTTGCGCACGCGGAGTCGCTTGGCGGCGGCGTCGCCATTGCGGTGTCTGAGGTGCCGATGACGCGCGTTGTAATTGCGCAGGCCGCAGACGAGCTGCTGAATATATCCGAGGTAAAAACGAGCTTTGTAATTGCGCCGTGTCTTGACAATCCGGCACGTCCGGAGCAGCGCGGAGCGACGGGAAACCTTGCAAAGCTGCTTGCGCCGGGCAAAAAAGGACCCGACCCGCGCGGGTTTGACATTGCGGTTTCCGCACGGTCTATCGGAGAGGTTAATGTGCAGCTGTGCCTTGAAAAGCTGGGCGGCGGCGGCAACGCGGCAATCGCCGGCGCGATGATTCCGGGCAGCACTGCGCAGGAAGTGCGCGAGCGGCTTGTGACGGTGATAGAAGAGTACAGGGGCGCGGCGGAAGCCTGAGTTTGCGGCTGCGCGGGCAAGGTTATGACAAGTATCTGCGTTTTTGGCGCGGTTTTTGTGAAGTGAAATGTATTTTAGGATAAAATAACTAACGCAAAAGGAGGAAGCGGCGACAAGAGCGCCGCGGCGAAAAAATGAAGGTTATACTTACGGCAGATGTAAAGGGTCAAGGCAAAAAAGGCGAGGTTATCACCGTATCTGACGGATACGCGCGCAACTTCCTGTTCCCGAAAAAGCTTGCGCAGGAGGCGACGGCGCAGAGCCAGACCGAGCTTCGCCAGAAGAAAGAGGCGGAGGAGCGCCGCCGCGCAAAGGAAAAGGCAAACGCGGAGGAAATTTCGGCAAAGCTGCAGGGCCTTGTGGTCAAGATTCACGCAAAGGCCGGCGAAAACGGACGGCTTTTCGGCTCCGTTACAAACGCCGAGATTTCAGAGGAGCTTTTGGCTCAGCACGGCATTGAGATTGAAAAGCACCAGATTGCGCTTGACGAAACAATCAAGCTTTTCGGAAAGTATGAGGTAAAAGCAAAGCTCGGATATGAGGTTTCGGGGACGATAAATGTCGTTGTGACGGAGTAGCGACCCGGAGGAATCCGGTTTTTACAAAGCAAAGCAAACGGCAGGACGCAAAATTTGCGTCCTGCCGTTTTTTGTGTAATTGCGTGTATTATTCGGCTGCTGACGGCAGCTGCGCTACAGCCACTCGCCGTACCGCTTGATGTACAGACGTTTAATCACCTGCGCCGAAACAAAGTAGCCTGCGAGCAGCAGCAGGAGCCACGGGATAAATCCGAGCGTCAGGGCAGACATATCAAGTCCTGCCGAGAGCGCGGAAAAGCCGACGGCAAGAGTAACCGCCGCGACAATCAGCGTCGGAATCAAGAGCGACAGCGAGGGCTTGCTTTGCACAAACGGAATTTTCGCCGTGCGGATCATATGGATAACAAGCACCTGCGAGACGGTTCCGAACACGAACCAGCCGCACTGGAACAGCGGCGCAAGCTCCGGCGCGTTCGCTTTCATCGCCCACCACATAACGGCAAAGCACAGAATATCGAATATCGAGCTGAGCGGTCCCATAAACGCCATAAAGGACTTAATTGAGCCGGTTTCCCACTTGCGCGGCTTTTTGAGGTACTCCTTATCCACGCTGTCAAACGGAATACCCATCTGTGAGAAGTCGCAGAGCAGGTTTTGCGTCAGAATCTGCACGGGGAGCATAGGCAAAAATGGCAGAAATATGCTCGCTGCCATAACGGAAATCATATTGCCGAAGTTGCCGCTCGCCGCCATTTTGATGTACTTGACAATGTTGCCGAAGGTGCGCCGCCCCTCAAGAACGCCCTGCTCCAGCACCATCAGATCCTTTCTGAGCAGAATAATATCCGCCGTTTCCTTTGCTATATCAACCGCGCTGTCAACCGAAATACCGACGTCCGCCTGATGAAGCGGAGGCGCGTCGTTAATCCCGTCGCCCATATAGCCGACTGTGTGCCCCGCCATCTGCAGTGCGCGAACTACACGCTCCTTTTGCGCGGGTGAGAGCTTTGCAAACAGGTCACAGGCGGAGGCGGCGTTGAGAAGCTCCTCGTCGGACATTGCCTCAACGTCCCTGCCCGTAAGCAGCAGCTCCGTGTTCACGCCGACCTTGCCGCAGACTTTAACGGCAACGCCCTCGCTGTCGCCCGTCAGCACAATCGTGCGGACGCCGTGCTCGCGAAGCGCGGCGATTGCGGTTTTTGCGCTTTCTTTAGGCGGGTCAAGGAATCCGACAAAGCCGATAAGAACCATATCGCGCTCATCGGAAACGCTGAACGCGCCAACCTCCGGAACCTCGTTTTTCTGCGCAACGGCAATCATCCGCAGTCCGTCGGAATTGTGCTTTTCGTAGGTTTGCATAGCAATCCGTCTGTTTTCCTCGTCCAGCGGTAGGATTTGTCCGTTCATTTCAACGAAGGACGAAATCGCGATAATTTCCTCAACCGCGCCCTTCGTGATGAGCTGACGCTTGCCGTTTTTGTCCTCCAGAACAACGCTCATACGGCGGCGGGCAAAGTCAAACGGAATCTCGTCCACGCTGGTGTAGTCCTTCAGCGTTGCCTCCAGTCCGTTTGCAACGGCGCGGTTTATTATGGCGAGGTCAATGAGGTTTTTCAGCCCAGTCTGAAAGTGACTGTTGCAGTAGGCGTGACGTAAAATGCGGCTGTCGTCCTCGCCGCTGAGATTCATATATTTTTCAAGTACGATCTTGTCCTCTGTGAGCGTGCCGGTTTTGTCCGTGCAGAGAATATCCATTTCGCCGAAGGTTTGAATTGCGCCGAGCGTCTTGACGATTACGTCGTGCTTGGACATAGACACAGCGCCCTTTGCAAGCGTCGAGGTCATAATGACAGGCAGCATTTCCGGCGTTAAGCCGACGGCAATTGAGATTGCAAACAGCAGCGCGCCGGGCCAGTCGTGCTTTGTAAGGCCGTTAACCAGCAGCACAACAGGCACCATTACAAGCATAAGGCGAATCAGCAGTTTACTCACGGAGTCCACTCCGCGCTCAAAGCTGTTTTTCGCGCGGTCGCCCGACAGGGACTTTGCCATTGCGCCGAAATATGTGTCGTTGCCGGTTGCAAGGGCAATCGCGGTCGCGCTTCCGCTGACGATGTTCGAGCCCATAAAGCCTATGCTTTGCAGGTCTGTAAGCGCGTCGTCTCGGCTGTTGGTAATCTCACTGAACTTTTCGACGGGGTTTGATTCACCCGTCAGCGCCGCCTGCGCGACAAACGTGTCCTTTGTCGTGAGAAACCGCACATCTGCCGGAATCATATCGCCGGCGGAGAGCTTTACGATGTCTCCGGGAACCACCTCGTCCATTAAAATCTCGGTCAGCACGCCCTCGCGCCAAACATCCGCCTTGTTGGAAATCATTTTTGACAGACTCTCGGCGGAGGCGTTTGAGCGCTGACTCTGCACAAACGCTACGACGCTCGACAGGAGCACAAGCGTCAGAATTATGCCGACAGTAAGCCAGTCCGGCTTTGAGGTAGATATTACGTCAGTAAACAGGGATATTACGGCGATAACCAGCAGCACGATGTTAAACGGGTTGATTACCGACTCTCGCAGGCGGCGAAGCACGCCGTTGCCGTTGTCGGAGGTTATGACATTCCTCCCGTATTCGTCCTGCCGCTCCTCAACCGCTTCCGCAGTCAGCCCCTGCGGTGAGGTTTGCTGCTCAGAATAAAGAGCTTCAGCGTCGCTGAATGCGTAAGCACGAAGCTTTGTCTCGCTTTCGTTCTTGTTTTTCCGAATTTGCTTGCTTTGTGTTTCTCTGTGAAAAAGTTTCATTTTTTTGACCGTTCCTTTTAGAAATCCGGCAGCAAAAAAGCCGCCCTTACAGGCGGCGAAAAACACGGAACTGTCAGCCCGTTAACTAATAAAGCAAACGAACAAAGTCCCGCAGTAGACGAGCCTGCGTGTTTTGTTTTGCGTTACCGCATAGTACTGAATACTTCGGGGGTCGCTGTCCATATGCTCACTTCCTTATAATTAGATTTTACTTAGTATATCACGGTTTGGGGGAGAAATCAAGGGGGATTCTGTTTTTGTTTTAAGGACTGGTGGTTGATTGCAGCTTTATGCTTGTTCACCGGTGGCGCTGGTGGTCGCGCAAACGTGCCACTGCGCGTGGCGGCGGTTACTTTTTTCCGCTTCGCCGGAAAAAAGTAACCAAAAAAGGGGCGACTTCTTTAGAAGAAGCAATCTTTTTTTTATGCCGGGCGGGATTGTACAGCAATATAGTCCCTGCCCACACCGCGACAGGTGCGGCGCAACATCCGAACGCCAGCGCACCGCCGCACGCAGGGGCGAAGCCAATTCGGGGCTAAAGACTTAGGTAAGGCTGTAGGTTGCCGCGAGGTGCGGTGGGGGGTGGTAACCGGAAGGATGTTGCACGGACGATTGCTGCCGCACATTGTGCGGCAATTCGGTACGTGTCCCGACGCGGTGGGGTTGTTGTGGCGGTGGGTGCGTACTTGCGGCGCAGGGTATTGCCTCGTTACCACAACAATCTCCGTAAGGGACGGCGTCCTCGCCGTCCCTTGTTTGGTTTGCCGCAAATATTTGCATTGTACCACTGCACCCTGCTATTTGGGTGCGGCGGGTGCGTACGTCTTTCTCCGCGCTTTGCGCGTCGTGACACGCGGGGTTGGGGGGCTAACACAACAGCGCAAAAGATACTCGAAACTGCGCCAAAACTCTGTGGAGGCCACCGCGGAACGCGGTGGTCAGTCCTGCATACTCTGTGCATACGGGAACGCACCGTATTGCAGCACAACGCGCGTCAGCAATCGTAGCAGCACAGTCCTTCCGGTTGGCACCCGCAGGCAGTTCGCGGTAGCATTAAGCCTAACCCGAGTCTCCAACGCCGCGACAGGCTTCGCCCCTGCGTGCGGCGCAGCGGGAGTGTTCGCCGCTATCACCGCAATACGTCGCGGGGAAAGGCACACTCTGCATTGTCACCGCCACAGTTCCCGTATAGAAAAAAGATTGCTTCTTCTAAAGAAGTCGCCCCTTTTTGGTTACTTTTTCCGGCGAAGCGGAAAAAGTAACCGCCCGCCGCGCAGGCGCTCTGCAGCGCGAAGCTGCTAAGCTTCGCCCCAATTACAAACATAGCAACCTGCGCCGCAGTTCTGCGGTTGCACCCAAGCAAAGGCAAAACAAAGCAGCGAAGCAAACCCCGGGCGGCAGACTGCCGCCCCTACACCCGGAAAAAATCCGGCGGCACCCGCCACAAGGGGACGCTAAGGGCAGCGTCCCCTACAAACACAAAGCTCTGAAAAAAGTAACCGCCCGCCGCGCAGGCGCTTAGCAGAGCGGCGAAGCGAAGCTTCGCCGCAATTGCAAACATAGCACCCTCCGGCGCACAGCTGCACGCAACGAGCCGCCCCCGTGCTTTGCCTAACCCTTGCCGCCTCTCTTGTATTGCAAACCGCCGCAAGGCGTGCTATAATAGAGCAAAAAAGGCAGAGCAAAAAAGGAAAGGAGAATAAAAAATGAACATCTGGCATGACATCTCACCGGACAGAATCCGGAGCGATGATTTTATCGCGACAATTGAGATTACAAAGGGCGGAAAAACAAAGTACGAGCTTGACAAGGAAACCGGGATGATTATTCTCGACCGCGTGCTGTACACCTCGACGCATTACCCCGCAAACTATGGGCTGATTCCGCGCACCTATGCCGAGGACAACGACCCGCTTGACGTGCTTGTGCTGTGCTCGGAGCCGATTATTCCGCTGTCGCTTGTGCGGTGCTACCCAATCGGGTGCATTACAATGATTGACAACGGCGACCCGGACGATAAGATTATCGCGATTCCGTTTTTTGACCCGACATACAATTCGTATACAGACATTTCGCAGCTTCCGCCTCACCTCTTTCAGGAAATGTCACACTTTTTCTCCGTTTACAAGACGCTGGAGAACAAGCAGACCGCGATTGATGAGATTCGCGGCCGCGATGCCGCCGTCAAAATCATTGAGGCGGCGATTAGCAGATATAAGGATAAGTTCGACAAGGCATAGGGACGTGTTAACACGCCCTGACACTTATGCCTGCTTCGGGTGCAGTTTTTCCTTTGTGTACACTATGAGATTTTGCAGCCCGCCCTCCATAAAGAGATAGCCGGCGACTCCGACAAGCAGACCCCAGTTCATATCCGCAAAATAGACGACAGCGCCGGTAAGCCCCGCGATTCCTGCGGGAACCTTGTTATCCTTGACCTGCGCAATTGCGATATACGAGCAGGCAAAGCCCTGCACCACAAGCGTGCACGCAAGTGCGACGGGAAGAATCGGACCCAAAAAGCTTGCAAGCGGCATTATAAGCACGCAAATCGCGGTTGAGAGCTTGAAGGAGCCGACGCCGCCCAATAGGCTTTTCATTGAGCTGCGCCCCTCCTTGTACCGCTCACCGATGGATACAGTGACAGCCGCCCAAAGCGGACCGGCAAGCCCGGTGAACGGCGCGATAAGCGCGAGAATCAGATTGCGTATACCCGCGATTACGTTTGAGCGGTTTGAGCTGAACTCCAGCGGCTCGTCCGGCCGCGCCTCCTGGCATTCTTTGATTACAGCTTCTTCCGTGATAATCTCGCCGAATGCGATTATGTATACGGCAATGGCAGTCGGCAGGGCGGTTAAAAACATCTTCAGAGGCGGCAGACCGATAGAGAACACACTTGCGCTGCGGAAAAGCTCTCCGAAGGAAAACGGAATAAAGCCACCCTGTATGCTCGGCAGTGCGATTTCACGGGACAAAAAGCCGACGACCATAGCAACAATAATGCTTGACAGCATACCGTACTTTCCGATTTCACGGAAAGCACGGTGTTTTTCTTTCATGTTGCGGAATGCTGCCGAAAACAGGACAAACAGCGCAACCACCGTCCCCGAGCCGATTGACAGCGGGTATTTTGCGAAATAGCCGCCGGTGCCGAACACACGGCCGATTGCCGCGACAGACGCGCCGAGTAGAATTCCCGCTTTCAGCGAGTTCGGGATTATGCGCATAAGCTTGTGTGCAAGTCCGGTTGCGCCGAGGACGATAAATATAACGGATACAAGCAGCTGCAGTGCTATCATCGCGTGAATTGATTCCAGTCCGACGGTATACGCGCCGAGGTAGCTCAGAACAAGCGACAGTGCGGACGCAATCCAGCCGGGGACGACGGGATCCGAAAAAATCGAGTGCAGCAGTCCGAGCGCCTCCGCGATGGCAACGGCGGTTAGCGCCGCTCCGTAGGACAGACCGAGATATTCCTGTAAAACCGGCGCGGCAGACAGCCCGACGGCGATCATCAGAACGCCCTGGAGCAGCTCCGGCAGCTCCGGCCTGTAGTGCAGAAACGGAATTCTGATTTTGAGTTTTCCTAACATAATAGTTCTCCCTTTTTCGTAAAAATAAAAGCCGACTTCAGACACAGCCCATGAGGGTGCGTGCCTTGAAGCCGGCTTTCGTCCGAATTAACAGGCTCTTTTGAAGCCCCTTTCGAATAAAACAGCGGTATTGTGATTAACTTTTCAAGTCCTCGTACTTGGCGAAAATCGCTCTGAGCGAGGTTTCGATCGCCTTTTTCGCCTGACCGAAATATGAGAGTTCAAGCTGAGCCATAAGCTTGTCGGGACCGTCGTTCAGGTTGTATCCTCGAAGCAAATCCGCGATAAAATCCTTTGACAAATCCGTGATTACAGAGCATTCTCCGGCTGAAATCAGCCCGCTTTCAAAATCCACGAGCACGACGGTCACGAGGGTTTTGTATACCTCCTCGGAGGTTATGTGCGCGGGGAGCTTTGCGTAACCGGAAATCAGGACGGTGCCTCTTTTTTTCTCTGACGTAGCCATCAACTCCTTTTAGTACACTCATTATACATCTGACCGTGTGAAAACGCAATAAACCAACTGAACAAAAGTTTTTTCTCCTGCGCGCAATAAACGGTTATTTTCAACAACGGGAGAAGTCACACAAACAGCAAAAAATCCGCGAATTTCAACAGCATTTTGCCAAAGCAGGCGCTGCGGCGCAGCGCCGTCCTGCACTATTACCCTTGCGTTACAAGCCTCCCGTGCGTATATTTATTCAGGCTCAAGGCAGAATAATCTTACATATAAACATAACTGACCATACTTTAAGGAAAGCTATATGAAAAGAATATTCTCACTGCTGGCTGCGGTTTTTCTTTCCGCAACGGTCTTGCTGCAGCCGATAATCCCGGCAAAAGCGGTAGGCTTGCAGGAATCCGGAGCAGTTCAGACCTCCGCCGCAATTTCAACCTCCGCGAAGGCTTCGGCAATAATCGACCTTGACACGGGGAGCTTTATTTTCACCAAAAACGCTGATGAGCGCCTTGCAATCGCGAGCACGACAAAAATTATGACGGCGCTGTGTGTTATTGAGCGGGAGGCGGATCTTTCCCGCATTGTAACGGTAAAGCCGGAGTGGACTGGCATTGAGGGCTCGTCCATGTACCTGAAGCCGGAGGAAAGAATTTCAATTTCCGATATGCTCTACGGGCTTTTGCTTTGCTCAGGCAACGACGCGGCGGTTGCTCTTGCGGCGATAACTGCGGGCAGCGTGCACGAATTCTGCGGAGTGATGAACGAAAAGGCAAAGCAGCTCGGTATGACGAATTCGCATTTTGCAAACCCAAACGGATTGCCTGACGGCGAGCACTTCTCAACAGCCCGCGATATGGCGCTGCTTGCAAAAGCGGCGTTTGCCAACAAGAAATTTGTTGAAATCACAAGCGCAAAGACGATAACGACAGACACGCGTACCATGAAAAACCACAACAAGCTCCTCTGGAACATGGAGGAGTGTATCGGCGGAAAAACCGGGTATACGGACGCTGCCGGAAGGTGCCTTGTTTCCGCCGCAGAAAGAGACGGAATGCGCTTTGCGGTCGTCACGCTCAACTGCCATGACCACTGGAATGAGCAGCCGAAGCTGTACGAATACGCGTTTTCAGGCTTCAGCCACATTGAAATAACGAAAAAGACAGAAATTGAAGCGCAGATAGCCGTGATTTCAGGCAAGGAAGCGACGGTTTCCGTTAGGGCACGGGGCAAAATAGTCGCGACAGTGCCAAAGACGGCGGAATATAAATTTTCCCTCAGCGCCGAGAATTTCGTGTACGCGCCGGTTTACAAGGGCAAAAGCGCGGGCAAGCTCTATGTAACAGACGCGCAGGGCAAGGAGATTTTTGCCGAAGTAGGCGTTGAGTTTGCGCACAGCGTCGGTGTAGACGCAAAGGCGCGGCGGCGCCTGATTTTCGGGCTGTTTTAGTCTGCCGGGCGGAGAACAAAGCGCAGCAAACATAAGCAAAGCACACCCTGCGAAGCGGCTTTTCGCAGGGTGTGCTTTGCAATGCGCGCTCCGACGCCGCTACAGCATACACCCGCAGATGGTCTCCTCAATTGTCTGCCGTCTGCGTGAGCAGGTTTCGCAATAGGCAAAGGTGTCTGCTATACTTGGATTTGAGGTTTCCGTAATGGCGGTTTCGCACAGCGCCTGAAGAGCCTCCTCCGTTGCGATAAGGCGGCGCATTGTGTCTGTGCCGCCCGTGCAGGGAACGCCGTATATCGGCGGGCTGTACAGCGTGCCTGTCTGGATATAAATCTGAGTGCGCAGTCTTGCAAGGCTTGCCTCACAGGAGGCATACAGGCTGCGGCAGCAGCGGCGCAGAGCGCCCTTTGTCGTTCGTGCCATACAGCAGCACAGCGATGCGCACTCTGCGGCAAGCTCGGACGCTTCTTCAAGATTGTTCAGGTCGGTTTCTGTTATTGTCGTTGCAAACTGCTGCGTGAAGCGTGTCAGGGACGGTGCGGCGGTGCCGAGAACTGCGGGCGCGGTCGATGTGGCGGTGCTTGAGGCGGAGGCTGTGCCTGTGCCGGAATAGGCGACTGCGCCGGAGGACGACGCGGAGCCTTTTGTTGTTACAGTATCTGTTGCGGTGACGCGCTCCCAGACGCCGGGAAAAGCGGACAAGCCGGCGCTTGCCGTTCCGCTTGCCGTGCCAAGGGATGCCTCTGCCTGTGCCTGTGCTGATATATCGGTAACCGGAGCAGGGTCCGGAATAGTGGCTTTATAGGAATCTGACATTTTAGGTTATGTACCTCGCATATTATTGTAAATTAACTTGAAATACGGGTTTTCAAGTAACTCTATGGCGCAAATAAACGGCGCTTATGCTCTTCGCCGCGGCACATGCGCGCGGCGGTTTTTATGGCAATGCTGTTAAAACAGTTTATGCCGCTGAAATTATTTTTGTGTTTGTAATAAAAAAACACTTGACATTAGGATAGTTCAAGGATTTATATTAAGCAACGTCGCCTAACAAACAGTGCGGCCGAGGCAAAAGACTCGCGTTTAACGCGATATTAACGCGGATTTTGACAGAATACAGAAAAAAGAAGCATTTAGGGGGCATAAGCTATGGATTATCATTATTTACTTGACCTTGCAATCATACTTTTAACGACAAAAATTTTCGGACTGGTCTCGCGGCGGTTACATATGCCGCAGGTTGTCGGCGCACTTATCGCGGGTATTGTTTTCGGACCGCTTCTGCTGAATGTTTTGACGCAGACTGTCTTTATAAAGCAGCTTGCTGAGCTTGGCGTTATTATGATAATGTTTACGGCAGGTCTTTCGACAAACATCAAGGAGCTTCGCCAGACGGGCAAGGCGGGCTTTGTCGTTGCGATGGTGGGCGTTATTGTGCCGCTTGTCGGCGGGACAGCCGTCGGTTTTATCTTCAACCACGACAGTGCAAAGGCGCTTATGGAAAATATTTTCCTCGGCACGGTTTTAACCGCAACCTCAGTTTCAATAACGGTTGAGACGCTCAAGGAAATGGGTAAGCTGAACACAAAGGTCGGCTCAACAATCCTTGCCGCCGCGCTGATTGATGATGTTTTGGGGTTGGTTTGCCTTACAATTGTTTCGAGCTTTGCGGGAGACGCGTCCGTCAATGTCGGAATAGTGCTGCTGAAGATACTCGCGTTTTTCGTGCTGGCAATCGGGTTCGGCTTCCTGGCAATCAAGGGGCTGAACTGGTATGCCGTCAAGCTCGGCCGCTCGAATTTGCAGCGGTTTCACCTTTTTGCGTTCATTATCTGTCTGCTTATGGCATTTGCGGCGGAGCATTTCTTTGGTGTTGCGGACATTATCGGCGCTTTTGCCGCAGGACTTATCATCGGAAATACGCTTGGTGCGCCGTATATGGAGGCGAGGTTTAATCCGCTGTCGTATCTGCTGCTGACTCCGGTGTTTTTCGCGAGTCTCGGACTGTCCATTCAGCGGACAACGATGAACTTGCAGCTTATTTTATTCACTGTTGTGCTTTTGGCGATGGCAGTCGTGTCGAAGCTCATCGGCTGCGGTTTGGGGGCGAAATTGTGCGGAATGACGAAGAGGGAGAGCATACAGGTCGGCTTTGGAATGGTGTGCCGCGGAGAGGTGGCGCTGATTGTCGCGAACAAAGGGATGGCGGCAGGAGTTGTTCCGCCGGAGTTTTTCGGGCCGATAATTGTTCTTGTGGTGTTCTGCTCTGTAGTCACGCCGATTCTGCTGAAAATAACCTTTAGGGGGGACACTCCGGCGCTGCCTGATGTGCAGGAGTAGCGGATCGGGTGTTTTGGGGTAATAGAAAAGCTTCGCCGAAAGGCGAAGCTTTTTTTGTTTAGAAGCCAACTAATTCTAAAAATGTTTGCTTTTTATGTCCTTTAACTCATTTGATATTTCAACCTGCTCTTCAGCAATTATCAGCATAAGCAGCGTGTTATATGTTTTATCGTACCATTGTTCAAGCTCCGAATCAGTAATTGATTGCATGAAACTATTTGCTGATTTTCCGCTTTTGTTATTATGCCGTATATTAAAATTATTGAGCATAAATCTCGCGTCATCTGCAAGTCCTTTATATGCGGTGCTTGTAAATATTTTATCATTAAGCTTCGGTTCAACATAGGTTCCTATCGCCTGTAGAACATCCTGTTTTTTCTGTAGATCGCCGAGCAATGCAAAGTGATTGTACTCCAATATGCGAAACGCAACAGGTTCATCCTTGACGGTTTCGGCCGCCTGTCTTGCGGTTCTGTTCTTTTCAACGATAATGTTGTTGCCGTTGGAGTCTTCGACAAATTCGTGGTTTGCTTTGTCTAAAACATATAGAATCTGGTGTCTTACGCTGCTTGCTTGTTGTATAACATCTTGCCCCAGTTTATCTATATAAAGATCCCCTTGTTCGATAATTGCAAACACCAATTCGCAAAAATTGAATAGTGCATCGGTTGTTATATTTGTATATTGCTCTATATATTCAGGCAATTCTATGTATTCCAACATATCACCAATGTGTAAAAAAGATCCGCGAATGGGCAAATGTCGAAAAACGCATTTGTCAAGATAATTGAATAATGAATTAAACCCATCTATTTTTTCATAAAATATCAATTGGTTCAACCGAGCGTATTCATCAACAGGATTAAACTCCATATCACTTAATATTTGAAAAATGTTTCTTCGCATAATATAAAACCTCGAAATTCTTTGTTTCGAGTGATTATATCATATTTTAGATACACTATGCAAGCAAAACCAGAGCCTGCGGTACGCACGCAGACTCTGGTTTGTTCACCTATTGCCCCCCCTACACCAGCACAGGCTGCAGTTGCCTGCCCTCCAGCGCCGCCGCGACTGCCTCCTGCACCCGCGAAAAGTCCGCCACGAGGGAGGCAGGCTTGCCCGCCGCGTCGTCCTGCCCGTACGGGACAAAATACACGTTTTTGCGCAGGCTAAGCCGTCCGATTGCCTCCGCTGAGCCGGAAAGTCCGTCATTTGTTGAAACCGCGATAATCAGCGGTTTGCCGTTGCGCAGGTGCGCCTTTGCCGCCATTGTGACGGGCGTGTCTGTTATGCCGAGGGCGAGCTTTGAAATTGTGTTGCCTGTTGCGGGGGCGATAAGCAGAAAATCAAGCAGCTTTTTCGGGCCTATCGGCTCCGCCTGCGCTATCGTATGGATAATTTCGCGGCCGCAGATTCTGGTGATCCTCCCGATGTGCTCCGCCGCCATGCCGAAACGCGTGTCTGTTGAAAAGGAGGTCTCGCTCATTATCGGAATGATGTTATATACCGGCGCAAGACCGCGCAGTGCTTCAATCGCCGTCTTAAAGGTGCAGAATGAGCCGCACAGCGCAAAGCCGCCTGTTAATTTGTCGTTCATGCTCTTTGCTCCTTCAAAATACAATATACAGTCTTTCGTATAATGTCTCCTGAGGTTTTCGGCGCGACCCTGCCCGGCAGGCTGAGCGCCCAGATTATGCGCAGGTTCAGCTCCTGCGCCGCCTGAAAGTCTATGCCGCCCGGCTTTGAGGCAAGGTCTAAAATCAGCGCGTCCTGCCGCACGTGCTGCAGACGCTCGTCCGTCATTACCCTGGATGGCACGGTGTTCACGATAATATCAAACACGCCGAGGCGGCTTTCGGCCTCCTCCGGGCTGACGGCGGAATATCCGAAGCACTCAACCCACGCGCGGTCCGACTCCTTTCTTGCCGAAACTGTGACGCGCGCGTTGAGCGAGTCAAGCGAGCGCGCCAGCAGCTTGCCGATTCTGCCGTAGCCGAGAATCAGGATTTTCGCGCCCGCAAGACAGGCGGAGGTTTCCTCCATCAGTATCTGAACCGCGCCCTCCGCCGTTGCCAGAGCATTTCTGACGGTCATTTCCTCGCGGTCAAAATAGTCAATCAGCGTCAGGCTGTGCTGAGTTGCGGAGTTTCGTGTTTCGCGGTCAACACGCCCCGCGAGAATAAGCCCGCCGCGCTTTGCGTGCTCAAAAACATCCGCAATGTAGATTATTCTGTTGGAGAGCGGCGCGGCGACGCACCCCTCAGCCGTCAGGGCGGGCAGGGGCAGAATGAGAATGTCAGACTCTGCGCACACTGTTTGTATAGGTGCGCCGAACTGTGCGCCGGCAAGGCTGTTTTCAAGGCCGCAGACAGAGACGCGGTGGCCGTCCGCGTGCAGCCCCTCGGCCAAGAAGCGCTGCCGCATATCGCCGCCGATAATACCGAATTTATATGTAGGAGTAGTCATGGCAGTTTCCCGAATATGTATTATTTAGTTGTGACAGTATATGCTGAGGGCGGGAGGAGTGTGAGGAGGGGGCGTTGACAGAAAGAAAATGCCCCATATGGTCAGGAACAACAACACAAGCAAGCTGTCCGAGCTATATACGAATGAACTAATTCGTTTTTTATCAATCTTACACCACATATAGAGAACTAATTATCTATAACGTGCATACTACGCATATAATGAAATATAAAAATCTGAAAATTATTATTTTTTATCAAAAAGGTGTTGACAAGTGCAAAAAATGTGGTATAATTCCATTATAAAGAGATAATTGTTTTTTAACAAATCAATTTCGGAGGGTTTACAAGATGGATAGTCGTAAGAAAACAGGCAAAAAAAGTATTTTCGGCAAAATCACAGCAATGGCGCTGACGTTTGCGTTGCTACTTGCCGCCGTACCTGTCGCACACACAAGTGCGGCTAATGGCGCGCCCTATTGGTACCCGCCCCAAATTGTTATTACGGCGCAGAATACTAACGCGCCGGGCAATGGCAATCAAGGCCGGGTGGTAAAGGGTAATGATTTTTATTCGCAAAAAAGTTACTCGCGTCCAACAGGGTATGACGGAATCCGCGCCTCGGCGGACGGATATTACGCAATGGAATATGACGTAACCGGTGGCAAAGAAACCGTTCCTGTCGGCCGCTTGGATATTGACCTTTGCGACACAGACGCAGTTAGCGCCGCTATGGAAAGAACCGATATAAGCGCCCAGGCAAAGGCAGCGATTTTCGCCCGGCATGAACAGGCGCTTGCAAACGGCGTTGAGTCGCTTACCACCACCTTGTTCTCAAGCGACCTGCTATACGATGACGGCGCACTCGCAGCGCAGCTGTCCGCAGGCTCCAACTCCCTTATAGCGGACGGGCTTTTGGCGTACAAGAGCGCAGGCGCGTTTATAGCGACGCCGCTTTCGACTGTTAGCACAACATATTACACGTATAACGGCTCCTCGATGAAAAGCGAAAAGATGTATACTAACGGGCTTAACACCGGTTGGCAATACGTACAGAGAGGCGCAACCACTGGCACAACAGCCGGCAATATTTTTAGCGCTATAATTACTATCGGTGGAGCAACAATTAAAACGGTGCCTATACCATATTTGGCCGCAGCAATAAGCCTATTACAGTCAGCAATTAATCAGATTGCAGCAAATACTATTTCAGGACACACAAGCGATTTCCTTCAAGTGCGTATTATCTACAATGATGTTCAGCAATGGACGTATCTAAACGCCGGCGGTGAATGGCTGCTTGGATTAGCATCGCAGCAAGTTACAGTCACACAAAACAGCTCGGAACAGTACTATTATAACGCCGCCGCAGGAGGACGCACTTTCACCAGTAACAGAACCGTAAATGTGGTTACCAAAACCGATCATTTTGATTCTCCTTGGGCTTACGCTTATCAGTACGCGTATAATCCTAGGTCAGAGGGGATTACGGCAAAGGTCGGCTCAAAGACCCTATACTTCTAACTTATGCAAAACGAAATATGTGTACGGGCGAATAAAATCGGTGTACAGACGATGCAAATAAGTTTGGATAAAAAGAGGGGACTGCTGTGCGTCTGATAAAAAGAGTGCTGGATAAAGTCACGTATAATAATGTTGGTCGCATTACAACACTGCCGTTTTTTTTAGGAGCTTTCTTGGTGGCAATCGGCGTGCTAATATATTTAACGTGGCTGGCGCTGCTGGGGGGGGCGATGACGATTGCCTCGTTAGTTCTGAGCGTCTGGAAGTGGCGCTGTCCTCATTGTGGCAGTAGGTTAGACCGGACTTGGGAAGTGCCCAAGTATTGCAGCCACTGCGGGAAGGAATTAGACAAAAAGTGACAGGCGCCTTACGCTAAGCTTGACCGAATGCATACTTTATGTTTAGCGGAGACACAATATCATACCGTGCCAAAGGCAAATCCCCCGCGAGCCGTGCTTGCGGGGGATTTTATTTTTGCTTTTGGCAAACAGAAAATGCCCGCCCCCTCTTGCTTTTTTTTATTATATGTGCTAAACTAAATTCAGAGGTACTAATAATGACAGTTGAATTCACACCCGAAAATGTTTGTTCCAGAAAAATGATTGTCTCTGTTGAGGACGGCAGGATTTCTGACCTGCAAATAATCGGAGGGTGCGACGGAAACCTCAAGGGGATAACAAACCTTGTCATCGGTATGGACGCAAGGGAAGCTGTGAGCAAAATGCGTGGCATTCAGTGCGGCAGACGCAGCACCAGCTGCCCGGACCAGCTTGCGATTGCAATTGAGCAGGCTCTTGCGGAGCAGGGCGCGGGAAAATAGGCGGAGTGCCCGGCAGACTAAGATAACGGGCGGTGTCTAAAGCCGCCGCAACAGTACAAAAAACAAACAGCTTTTGCGTTTTGGCGTCTCCGGCGCCGGACCCGCGCAATTTGAAACCGTGAACTATGTCAGGCGGGGAACCGAGCAGCATTAAGCGGCGGACAATGTGCCGCGGGGAACCCGGCGACGGGGACACCAAAGCGCAAAACGGAAGCGTGGAGTGTTGAGAGCGGAGTTAAGGTCAAATGAAGGGAGAACTTTTTCTGTGGAACATCGACTAAAGGCACTAATCGCCGGCTTGTGTGCTGTTTTATCTGCGGTCTTGCTTGCGTCCTGCGGAAAGCCCGCGCCGGAGAATACGCCGACCGTTTCGCCGACTGCTTCGGTTGATATTGTCACGCAAGAGCCGACTGTAACTCCCGCCGCCGATGTTTTCACGCTTGAACAGGCACAAGAGATACTTGAAAAAAGTTTGGTAAATGATAGCACTTGGAAAAATGTGGTGTTTCCCGATGACTTCGGTGCGTATAACAAGGTTGATGAATATGGTTTTCAGTACGATTATATTTATAAAACCACCCTACCGAACAAAGATAACAATATGTTCCTGTTTGTCTTTGGTTTGTACCGAATGTTTGGCGATGAAGCAGTTGTACTCCCGGATGGCACTGTGATTTATCGCTCTGATACAGATTATGATACATTTGCAGTTTGTTTTGACCGTAACGACCCGGTATACTCTGCGCCGCCGGTTGACATTAGCACAATAAACCTAATTGAAACGCTCAGCGACGCCGACTACAAAAAGCTGAGCATATTTTTCAGCAACTTCAGCGAGGTTCATTTCAGCGACTTTGAAACTAACAACTACACAGATGAGCAGCTCATTGAATTTGCAATTTGGCATATCGACCGAAACAACATCAAAGAGGTTAAACCGGTTGATAACAGCGAATATTACAGTTCAAGGATTTCCGCTGCCGCTGTAGAAAATACGGCGGACAAGTATTTCGGGCTTTCGGTAAACCACAAAAGCGTAGGATACGTTGATAACCCGGCCTTTTGGAATTACGGACAATATACATATCTGTATCAGAACGGCTATTACTATTATTCGGGCGCTGACGGCGATCCGCTTACCTGGTCTGAAATCACGGAGTTTATCGATAACGGAGACGGCACATTTACAGTCGCAACACGTGAATACGCAAGCCACAGCATAGAAAATCCGTATGAGCGCGAAGTGCTTTGGCGGTATGACAGCGAGACCTTTTGGGATGATGAAAAATACCACGTTGCGCTGATTGAGCCGTACTCCTATGACGGAAAGGACACATATAAACTCCTGCGCTGGAAAGCGGCGCAGTAAATATAGTTATGACCGCACGGCTACACAAAATCCCGTGCGGTAGTTAGAGAGGACTTATGAGCGGACACTCAAAATGGCATAATATCCAGAAAACCAAGAACGCGGCGGACTCAAAACGCTCGCAGGCGTTCACAAAAATCGCGCGTGAGCTTATCGTTGCGGTTAAAGAGGGCGGCTCCGGAGACCCGGCGAACAATTCGCGGCTTGCCGCCGTTATCGCAAAGGCAAAGGCGGCGAATATGCCAAACGACAACATTCGCCGTACCGTTGAAAAGGCGGCGGGCAGCGGCGCGGGGGACAGCTACGAGAGCATAACCTATGAGGGCTACGGTCCGTCAGGCGTTGCCGTTATTGTCGAGGCAATGACGGATAACCGCAACCGCACGGCGGGCGAGGTGCGCCACGCGTTCGATAAATACGGCGGAAATATGGGCACCGCCGGCTGCGTATCGTGGTCGTTTGACCGCAAGGGCGTTATCATAATCGACAACGAGGACGGCGACATTGAAGAGGACACCGTCTTAGAGCACGCGCTTGAGGCAGGGGCTGACGATGTGTCGTACGACGGCGACGTTATCAAGGTGCTGACGGCGACGGCGGATGTTGCCGCAGTCGCGGACGCGCTCACAGCTCACGGCTACACGCTTCTTTCCGCGCAGGAGGAGATGGTGCCGCAGACCTATATTAAGCTTGCGGACGAGGGCGACATTAAGAATATGGACAAAATGCTCGAAATCCTTGAGGAAAGCGATGATGTCCAGAACGTCTGGCACAACTATGAATAAAGCCGCTTTCGGCTTTATTACGCTGTTTTTACTGCTGTGCTTTTCGGTAGGCTGCACCTTGCCGGGCTCGGCGCCGTCGGCTACGCCGGAAGCTACCGAGCCGACACCGACAGTGTCGGTAATTGTCATAACACCGACGCCGATATCGACGCCGACACCGGAACCTACGCCTGAGCCGACGCCGACGCCGATTCCGGAGCTTGTAGTGAACTTTGCGGGTGACTGCACGTTTTCGGACATCAGTATGCAGAAGAACCAGTACTCGTTCAGCACTGTGTATGACCGCGAGGGACCGGATTATTTTTTTGCAAAGGTCAAGCGTTTTTTTGAGACGGACGATTTAACGGTTGTGAACCTTGAGGGACCTCTGTCAGACCTGCCGCCGTCTGTACCGGACAAGGAATGGTGGTTTAAGGGACGCGCGGAGTTTGTGAAGGTACTTACCGGGTCTTCCGTCGAAGCGGTCAGCCTTGCAAACAACCACACGATGGACGCGGGCAAGGCGGTTTTTGAGGACACAAAGAAAAACCTCGACGATGCCGGGGTTTTATGGTCGGACTATACACAGCGCGTGTATTTTTCAAAGGACGGCATATCGGTTTCCGTATACTGCGACCATATCGGCGACGCGCTTGGAGCAAATGAGAAGAACAGACTGCTTGAGCACATAAAAGAGGCGCAAAAAGACAGCGATTTTATTATGTTTTACCTCCATGGCGGGGCGGAGAGCCTGACAAAGCCGGAGCCGTGGCGCGTAAAGCTGTCTGAGGAGCTTGTTGACGCGGGGGCGGATGTTGTAATCTGGTCGCACGCGCACAGACTTCAGCCGCTGGAAGCCTACGGGCAGGGGTACATACACTACGGGCTGTCGAACTTTTCTTTCGGCGGGGCGAAAAGGCCGCCGCGCGAGACAGTGATATTTCAGCTGCGAATGACAAAGACAGGCGGCGAAAAAACGATTTCCGCGATAGAAATTCCCTGCTGGCAGTATCCCGAGGGGGAGTACAGTACATATCAGCCGTTCCCTGCGGGAGAGGTCCCGAATGTGGACGGGAAAATTGATGTGGTGGCGTAAATAATCGGCTTTAGAAGACGCTTATCTAATGTACAAAAGAAAAAACCGCGCAAGCGGTTTTTTTCTTTGTATCAGAGCTGCTGTTGCTGCTCGCACTCGCCGATTTGATCGGACTCCTGCGGTTTGTATTTCGGACCGACAAGATAAAGCACAAAAAATATTGATATGGCGAGCAGAGCCAGCTTGTAGAAATAAGCCGTGCTTGTGCCGAGAAAGTCCAGCGGGGAGGTTGTGCCGCTTGTGCCGTTCAGGAACATATAATTCCGGTCAAACCGCCGGTCTATAAACCGCACGAAAAAAGACAGAGGCACCATTATCGCAAGAAGAGACAGAAACGATGTTTTGCGCAGCCGGTAGCCGCGAACCGCGAGGTAGTAGATATTGAGCCAGAACGTAAAGCAGTGCACGAAGAAAAAGTGCCAGAAGCGAAAGCTGCCGGGGCCGTAGCCGCCGTAGGACGGGAACAAAACCGCCATCAGCGCGCCGATTGAAACGAAGTAGTAAAACTCAAAGACACGCCGGCTGTCCGTTAAGACAAGCACGACAGACAGCAGCAGACTGATTGAGCAAAGCTCAAGCGGAACAAGATTTTCGAGAAACGCGTTGTGCGTGACAAAATTCCAGATGTGAAACGCAACCTCAAGCGTCCACGCAACGCCACCGAGAATAAACGGCAACCGGCGAGTGAGCTTTGCGTTTGCGCGTATTTTACGGGCGAAAAAAATCGTTGCGAAAACTGCGGCTGCAAGAACGAAAATCACCGCAAAATGAACCGGACTAAATTCCCGAAAAGGCGCGCCCGCCGGATTTCGGCTGAAAAAGTTTGACATTTGAATTACCTCCGCTATACAGGTACTGAACTTTTCTTATATTTATTTTATTGCTTTAGCAAATAAATGTGAAGTTTTATTATAGTATATTATGTTGGATTTTGCAAATGCGGGATTGTAATTTGATTTTTATATTTTCTGGTTGGGTATGAGACAAAGAGGGGCTGTAGGGGCGGCAGACTGCCGCCCGCCGTCGTGGGGGCGGATTCTCCACGGCGCACACCGTAGGGGCGACCGTCTCGGTCGCCCGCTGTTTTGGTTTGGCTTTTATTCTGGTGCAACCGTTGACCTGCGGCGCAAATTGCAGGGTTTGGATGGAATTTTGCCTTTTTCCAGGGATTTGCGTTTGTAGGGGACGCTGCCCTCAGCGTCCCATTGTCGCGGTTGCCGCCGGGGTTTTTGTCGCGCGTAGGGGCGGCAATCTCCGCCAGGGGTTTGCTTCGCCGTTCTGTTCTGCTTTTACTTAGGTGCAACCGCAGACCTGCGGCGCAGGTTGCTATGTTTGTAATTGGGGCGAAGCTTGGCAGCTTCGCGCAGCTAAGCGCCTACGCGGCGGGCGGTTACTTTTTCCGCTTCGCCGGAAAAAGTAACCAAAAAGGGGCGACTTCTTTAG
>JAISLF010000062.1 GCA_031260605.1 Oscillospiraceae bacterium | reverse complement strand
TTGCGCTGCAGAGCGCCTACGCGGCGGGCGGTTACTTTTTCCGCTTCGCCGGAAAAAGTAACCAAAAAGGGGCGACTTCTTTAGAAGAAGCAATCTTTTTTCTATACGGGAACTGCGGTGCAGCAGTTGGGACGGTGCCTTTCCCCGCGACGTATTGCGGTGGAGTGCGCGAGCGCTTGCGCACCGCCGCACGCAGGGTTACAGCCTGTCGCGGGGTTGGATACTTAGGTAAGGCTTATGGTTGCCGCGAACTGCCTACGGGTGCCAACCGGAAGGTAATTGCTGCTACGATTGCTGACGCGCATTGTGCGGCAATGCGGTGCGTCACCTGACGTGGCGGAGGTTGTTGTGACGGTCTGTGCGAACTTGTGGCGCAGGGCAATGCCCCGTTACCACGACAATCTTCGTAGGGGACGGCGTCCTCGACGTCCCTTGTTTGGGTTGCCGCAGATGTTTGCGTCAGACCGCTGCACCTTGCGGTGCAGGTGCGTCGGGTACCCTCGTCTACCTCCGCGCTTTGCGCGTCGGGACACGCGGGGTTGGGGTTGTGGCGACAGCGCAGGGCGCGGTGCGGGTTGGCTTCGCCAAATTCTGGTTGCCACCCGCCGATACATAGCTACCGCACATAGGGCGCAAGCCCGTCATTCGGCAATTCTGTCAGGGTTCGGACGTACGGACACCTACACTTGCCGCACCGCAACCTGCCTAAGCCCAAAAGCGGCTTCTTTGGTTTCTTTCTTGCCAAGACAAGAAAGAAACCGCCCGCCGCGTAGGCGTAAAGCTGTGCGGCGAGGCGAAGCTTCACCCCGCTTTCAAACCCGGCAACCCGCGCCTCAGTCCCACGCTGGCACCCGAATCGCCCCCGGAGAAAATTAATTCCTCCGGGGGGAATTACAAAGCCAGCATCCGCCCGCAGAATCAAAACTCCGCCGCGCCCAAAATCCTTTCCTTGCTCCGCGCAAAATTCCGTGCAGTATCTCCGGCCACTTTTCGTAGTTGTTTTCAACTCCGCGCCACTCGCTCAAAATCCCTGTCGCACAGTAACAAATGTCCCACAGCCGCACGTTCCGTTCGCTTAAATCGAAATCTATGAAGCCCGTAACCTCCCCGTTTTCAAAGAGGATATTCGACGGATTCGGGTCGCGGTGAATCAGCCGCTTCGGCAGCTTGTGGCTCAACTTTCCGAACGTTTCGGTGTAATCCGTGAAATAGCTGTCCGGTAAGTCTAAGCTCCACTGCTCGTTTTGCTTTTTCACATTCGGCAGCGCCCACTCCTTGACGTGGGCGAATAAATCCACCTCGTCCGTCAGCACTTCGTCCTCAATTTCGCGTAGAGCGATATGCCGCTTCGCGATAGCTTTGCCGTACTTTTCGCCGTATTCGCCGCGCTTTTCGCCGAAGCGCTCCGACTTTTCGAGCGGGTTTCCGGGGATTTTCGTCGTCAGAACAAAGATGTTTTCTCCGTCCAAAAACTCCTCTCCCGACCTTGTTGCGACCGGCGTTGACGCGGCCAGTCCCCGTGAGTGCAGCGCGTTTGCAATCGCAATGCTTTTGATGAGCTGACTGCGCTCGCCTGTTTTCAAGAAATATCCGCCGCCTATTTGCCATACGCGGTCTGACGCGCGCGTACCGTCTATGACTTGGGTGCCTGCGATTGGAAGAGACTTTGCCTCGTCCCAATTGCCGAGTATTTTGCGTAATTCCGCCTGTGAATACATAAGTTTTACCTCTGTTTTTTGTGGTGTGTGTTTGTGATATATCGCGAGATATTTTTTCGGAGAGCAGCCGTACATTTTTACGAACGCCTTGTAAAAGCCGGCGTAGGTGTCAAAGCCGTAATCCAAAACCGCGTCCAATGCTGTGCGTCCGCCGGAAATTTCCGCGAGCGCGCGGTCAAGCAGACGCCGCTGGATATACGCCGAGACGGATGTGCCCGTGACCTCCGAGAACAGGCGGCAATAGTGCCATACCGAGTACCCGGCGATGTGCGCAAGCTCCGCCGCCGTAACTTCGGCTTTCAGGTTCTGCTCAATATAGTCTGTTCCGGACTTGACAATTTCGAATTTTGTCACAGCAGCCCTCTTCCAATTGGTGAAACTAGTATAACACACCGGCGGCGAAAAAACATTTCCTGTTTTGCGCAGTTCAAGCAGCGTATTTCCCCAACAAAAACAGCCCCGCCGCAGGATTTCTCCTGCGGCAGGGCTGTAACTAAAAACTAAGCGCCTCCGCTTATTCCCCTGCCATAGCCATGGCAAGAACTGCCTCTTCGGTCGCTTCTGCGCGCAAGACCTCGCCCGTAATGCGGCCGTCTTTCATAACAATAATCCTGTCCGCGACGTTTATGACCTCCGTCAGCTCGCTGGAGACGAAGATAACCGCCATTCCGGCTTTGGCATAGTCGCACACCATCTGATAAACCTCTGCCTTGGTGCCAACGTCAATTCCCTTTGTCGGCTCATCTAAAATGAGCAGTTTTGCCGGGAAAAGGTCGCTTGTCCAGCGGCCGAGAATAACCTTTTGCTGGTTACCGCCGGAAAGCTCAAACACAATCTTGTCGGCTGTTGGCGTGCGGATTGAGTACTTCTCAATTGCAGCGTCAGCAAGAACTGCTTCGTCTTTTTTGTTGAGAAACAGGAACTTTCTTAGCTTTGCTAAAACAGGCATTGTGATGTTGTCCCGAATTGAGCGGAACAGAACAAGTCCCTGCTCCTTGCGGTCCTCAGGGCAAAGGGCAATTCCCGCGTCAATCGCGTTCTTCGGGCTTTTGAAGTGAACCTCTTTGCCCTCAAATGTAACCGTGCCGGCTAATATTTTATCCGCACCGAAAATGGCGCGCATAACCTCCGTTCGTCCGGCGCCGACAAGTCCGGCAAAACCGAGAACCTCACCTTTTTTCAGCGAAAAGCTTATGTCGTGGATGTCCTCTGTTTCAAGGCCGCTGACCTCTAAGATCGTATCCCCGTACACTGAATTCCGGCTGAGATTCGCATATGTGTCTCCGATGTCGCGGCCGACCATTGCGTGGATAAGATCATCTTCCGTGGTTTCACTGCACACAAAGGTCTTGACAAGCTGCCCGTCCTTTAGGACGACGATGTTGTCCGCCAGCTCAAAGATTTCACCCAGGCGGTGCGATATGTAGATGATAACCTTGCCCTCCGCCTTCAGCTCGTTTATCAGGCGGAACAGAATGCTGATCTCGGCCTCCGCAAGGCTCGCTGTCGGCTCGTCAAACGCGATGATTGAAGAATTGCGGCGGTATGCCTTCATAATCTCAACCATCTGCTGATACGCGACGGAAAGTCTGCCGACAGGCTGATCCGGGTCAATGCTCAATCCGAATTTTTGGATGATCTCGCTGGCAGCGTCCCGCAGCTCCTTATAATTCACAATACCGGAGGAGCCGGGCAGATCGCCCGCGAAGATATTCTCCGCAACAGACAGACCCGGAATGAGCTGACGCTCCTGATAAATTACGGAAATGCCCGCCTTTATCGACTCAAGCGGAGAGCTGAAGCTCTGCTGCACATCATCAATGAGGATTTCGCCCTCGTCCGGCTTAATATCGCCGGAAAGAACCTTCAGCAGCGTGCTTTTGCCCGCTCCGTTTTCGCCGAGTAGAGCAAGAACCTTGCCGCTTTCCGCCTTGAACGACACTCCCGAAAGTGCGCGAACGCCCGGGAACATCTTTCCTACGTCATTAAACTCAAGAGAATTCGCCATTATTTGTCCCCTCCTTCTGCAGCGGCGGCCTTTTCCGCCTGACCGCGGCGCACCGTGCGGCGCAGACCGGCAGCCTTGCGCTGCATTGCCAAAAAGTCAACCGACAAAGCGACAATCAGTAAAAGTCCGGAGGCAACCTGCTGCCAGTAAGACGGGACACCGATAATCGTAACGCCGTTTTGGAATGCGTTCAGGATAAGCAGACCGATAAACGCACCGACCATACCGCCCGAGCCTCCGCCGAAGCTGATTCCGCCGAGGATAGCCGCCGTCATACCGGCAAACTGGTTGCCGGCGATTCCCGCGTATGAGCCCTGCTTCATCTTTGCCGTGTAGAAGATACCCGCCACGCCGCCGAGAACCGCGCTGTTGACAAACAGAATATTTGAAATGCGCTTTGGGTTGATTCCCGCAAGGTGACTCGCCGTCGGGTTTCCGCCTACGAGGTAAATACTCCTGCCGAACTTTGTCTGGCTCACAATAATGCCGTATACGACGAAAAACGCGAGTGCAATCAGCACAATTACCGGAACATATCCGCCGAGCACCGATTTTGTCCCGATGTAGTTGAACGCTTCGTTTTCAATCCGGATGTTCTTTAGAATGCCGTCTCCGCTTGCCGACAGGACATATGTGAGTCCCGTGCAGACAAGCGCCGTCGCCATCGTTGTGATAAAGCCCTGGCAGTTCAGCCTGTTGATGAGGATTGCGTTGAAATATCCGATTGCTCCCGCGATAATCAGAGAGATAATCAGAGAGATAATCAGCGGAATGCCCCAGTTCGAGTAAAAGTGCGCGAAGAGCAGCGCCGAGAGCGTTCCGATACCGCCGGCTGACAGGTCAACCTGACCGGAAATCAGCAGACAGCCGGCGCCGATTGTCAAAACCGAAACAACCGACATACCCGCTATAACCTGTTTCAGGTTTTTCGGGTCGATAAAGCTGCCCTTAATGCTCTTTAAGCCGCCTGAGAGTATCGTAAACACAATAACCATTGCCGCAAGCAGCAGCAGCAGCGTAAAGGTTTTTGATCCGAAAAACTTCTTTGCTTTGCTTTCTGTTTTCATAACTGTTCCCCCCTACGCAGCCTGTGCCGCTTCGGCTTTGAGCGCACTGACGCGCGAGCGTTCGCCGAAGTAGTCCACTACAAGTGCAATGAGCAAGATTCCGCCCTGTGCAACAGTCTGCCAGTATGTCGGAAGACTGATTGCAGTAAGCCCGTTCTTAAACGCGCTTATCAGGAAAAGTCCGATAAACGCACCGCCGAGTCCGCCGGAGCCGCCCATAAAGGACACGCCGCCGAGAACCGCGCCCGCGATTGAATCCATCTCAGTTCCCGAAATCGCCTGAGGGCCGGCCGAGTTCATCTTCGCCGTCGAAACAGCTCCGCAGAATGCGGCTATCGCTCCGCAGTTTATATACAGAATCGTCGATACCTTTTTGATGGAGACGCCGGCAAGCCGTGCCGCGTTGCGGTTTCCGCCGATAAGGTAAATCGAGCGGCCGAACTTAGTGTACTTGAGTATCAGTCCGTAAATTACGAAAAGCACAACTGTGTAAATGAACGGGAGCGGCAGCGCAAACTTGCCCATTTGAATCGAGTACGCGCCGAGCGGATAAAAGCCCTGATTTGAAATTGAGACATTTATTCCGTTTGAGACGACAAGCGCAAGCCCCTTATACACGCTTGACATACCGATTGTCGCGATAAAGCCCATAAATCCGAGGACATTCACCAAAAAGGCGTTGAACAAACCCATTGCCGCGCCGAAAAGGATTGTGATAATAAGCGCAACCGGCCACGGCATTCCTGAGCCGAGAATTGTCGCAACAAAGATTCCCGCCATACAGGCCTCAGTTCCCGCTGCGAGATCGACATTTCCCGAAATCAGCAGACATACCATACCAACCGCAAGCAGACCCGCGGTGCTTATGTTCGTCATGAAGCCGGAAATGTTACCGGCGCTGATGTAATTCTTGTTGCCGAGCGTAAACGCAATTATCATTACAATGATTATTGCAATCAGCGCAAAGCTCTTGCTGCGAAAGAATTTACTGGTTTTCTGTGCAGTCATTTTCCCTCCTAATAATTGTGCTTTGCCGCTCCTGAGCCTTCACGGCTGCATAGCGGCGCCGCACTGCTGTTTTCATTGAGATTTTATACAAAGGGGGCGAATATTGAACTATTCGCCCCCTTGTCGTTTCGCTTTGCCGCTTATTTACGGAAGCATTGCGGCCTGCTTTGCCAGGTAGTCTTTATATGTGTCGCGCGTAATCATTGTGCCTTCAACCTGAATGCGGGGATATGAACCGCCTGCGTCATTCCACTCGGGCCAAATGGTTTCCGGTGTCGCGACGCCGCTGATTGTTGCAACCAGATAGTTCGCCATATCAATCGCGAACTCTGTTGAGGAAACTGCGCAGGCTGCGACATAGACATTGCCTGTGTAGTTGTTGCTCATCTCGGCAAGGAACGCGTCCGCCTGAATGGAGACGACAAGCGTCTTGTCTGTGATGTTCTGCTGCTCTGCCGCGCGTGTCGCGCCGATTGCCCAGTCGTCAACATACGCAACGACGAACCACTTCTCAATGTCGGGGTTCTGCGAGTAAATCTGCGTTGAAAGCTGGTTGCCGCCCTCTGCGGAGAAGCCCGTTGTTCCGAGTGCCGCAAGGTCGCCGTCAAAGAATTTGCCGTCCGGGAAAAGCTCTGCGAACTTCTGCTCAACGCCCGGCTTACGCTCGTTAATGCCGGAAACCGCCGAATAGTTCAGACCGATAAGACCAACCTTCTGTCCGTCCAGTGTCGCGTCTGTCCAATAGTCTTTCCAATGGTCATACAGCCACTGAACCGCGATTCCGCCGTTCTTTACCTGTGCCTGCTGAACGCTCGACCAAATGCAAAGTCCGTCTTTATCCATGATTGTCGTTGACTCGGCGACGAAGGAAACACCGGCTTCAAGGCACGCTTCCATAGAAGCCTGCGCAAGCGTATCGTCAATTCCGAGAACGAAGCCCTGATAACCCTGGTTCGCGAAAGCCGGAATGTTATTCAGGTAAGCGTCAAAATCGTTGTTTGCGGCCCATGCCGTGAACTCATAGTTGAGCGGTTCGCCAAGCTTGCCGAGCGTATCCGCGATTGCCGCGTTCCATGCCCACGCAAGCGTGTTGCACATATAAACGATTTTGTATTTCTCGCGGCCGGCATGGTCGCCCTCGAGAATTTTTCCGAGCGGAACGCCGTCTGTTGTCGGTCCGGGTGTCGGCTTTTCTTCGCCGCCGGGCGTCGTTGCCGCTGTGGGTGTCGGATCTGCCGAGGGCGTCGGATCTGTCTTGCCTCCGCAGGCAAACAGCGCGACTACCATACAAGCAGCAAGCAAAATGGCAAGTACTTTCTTCATGGTTTTGTTCTTCTCCTAAAGATGATTTTTCTATAATACCCCTACCGAGGTTTCTTAATGCTTGCATATTACCAGAAAAATCGTTAAGAAGCAATTAACAAATCGTGAAGTTCTTTTGGGAGGGCTGTGAGCATATTTGTTTTGCGGGGGCGTGGAGGCGCGCGTTGCTGCGGGCAGCTGTTTGCCGGAAAGTGCTGTGTTTGAAATTGCGGCGAAGCTGCGCCTCGCCGCGCAGCAGAGCGCCTGCGCGGCGGGCGGTTGCTTTTTCCGCTTCGCCGGAAAAAGTAACCAAAAAGGGGCGACTTCTTTAGAAGAAGCAATCTTTTTTTATACGGGAACTGCGGTTGTGGCAATGCAGTGTGTGCCTTTCCCCGCGACGTATTGCGGTGGTAACGGCGAACGCCATCGCACCGCCGCACGCAGGGGCGAAGCCTGTCGCGGCGATTGAGACTCAGGTAAGACTTTAGCTTACCGCGAGGTGCCTACGGGTGCCAACCGGAAGGATGTTGCTGCTACGATTGCTGCCGCACATTGTGCGGCAATGCGGTGCGTGTCCCGACGTGGCGAGATTGCTGTTGCGGTAGGTGCAAACTTACGGTTCAAGGCAACGCCCCGTTACCACAACAATCTCCGTAGGGGACAACGTCCTCGACGTCCCGACTCCTTGTTCTCCGCCACATTTTGCGTCAGACTACTGCACCCTGCTATGTGGGTGCGTCGGGTGCGTCCGTCTATCTCCGCGCTTTGCGCGTCGTGACACGCGGCGTATTGCCCGCCGCAACAGCGCAGAGCGCGGTGCGGGTGGGATTCGCCAAATTCCGGTTGCCACCCGCCGATACCTACTGCCTGCACATAGGGCACACGCCCGTCACTCGGCAATTCTGTCTGAATCCGGACGCACGGACACCTACACTTGCCGCACAGCAACCCGCCTAAGTCCAAAAGCGGCTTCTTTGGTTCCTTTCTTGCCAAGACAAGAAAGGAACCGCCCGCCGCGTAGGCGTAAAGCTTCGCGAAGCTGCTAAGCTTCGCCACAATTACAAACACAGCAACCACGGCGCACGGCTGAACGCACCCAAAACCAAACCCAAAAAACAAACTTTCTCTTTACAAAATGAATAATCTTCGTTCCGTTACAAACAATAACCTCGGTACTAAAGAGTACTTATATTTTTGCAGCAAACAAAAGGAACTCAAATTATGTCAATGAAAAACTCACAGTCATCTAAGCAGAAGTCCGCACAGCCGAATCAGGATTCTATGCAGGATTGCAAGAAATCCTCGTCCGGCTCAAGCTCAGCCTCTAACTGCAAGACCTCGTCCTCCGCTTCAAACTGCCGCAAGGGCAGCAAGCAGTCATAGTGACGCTTGCGCGTCGCTTTAACAAGGAACTCCCTGCAGGGAGTTCCTTGTTAAAGCGGGTTGATAAGGTAAAAAAAACGGGGGAAATGAATTCCCCCGTTTTTTGGTTTGGATTTTTATTGCCTTCGGCAATTTGTTTTTCGCGGCGGGGCGCTTCGCACCTCGCCCACAAATCAATGACGTGCTCTTTTCAGTCCACAATCGGCGTTGTTTTCCATTCCTGACCGCCCAGCCGCCATTCCGGCTTTGACAGTCCGAGATTGTACAAATCCGTTGCCGCGCTCTCAATTCTCATTATAAACTGCGCCGAAAGTGACAAATCAGTTACCTTTGCCGGCTTAGTAAGCACCGGCAGTCGGCCGTTGCGCAGCTCGGCAAGCAGCTCGCGCCCGCGGGGGTTACTTGCCAGCGGGCGAATATATTCCGGCGATTCGGGAATGTTTTCTGTGATTTCAAGCGCCGCCGCGAGAATAAAGCGGCGAATTCCGGAGTGCGTGTGGCGCTTGTCTTTTACCGTGTCGGCAAGCGTGACAAGCGAGTACGCCTCGCGTGAGGCATTGTACACCCTCTCCCCTATCCCGTCTCCCGCTCCGCGGATTGACAGCAGCTTGCTCTTTTGCATTTGACGCAGACGTGACAGCACGGCGACGTCAAGCCCCGGGAGAAACACAGGCTCGCATCCCTCAAGAGCGGCGGCGGCGGTTCGCGGCACAGACTGAAGCTGCGTCAGCTCTGTTCCCGACAGCAGCAGCTTTCTGATTTCCTCTGACGATACGTTTTCCGTTCGGGAAAACGCAACCGGGCGAATATCAAAATTCTCGCGTGCGATTGCGCGGATATACTCGATTGCAAGCAGGTTGTTCGGCGAGGACAGCGGCGCTTCCGCGTCCGGAAACACTGCGGAGATTGCCTGTGCCCTTGCCTTGGCATAGGATAAGCCGAGACCGAGCTTAACGGCCGTCAGCTCCTCAGCCTCAGGTGAAACACTCACCTCCGCGATTTTCTCAAGAAGCTCAACAGACGCGTTTTCGGCGCCGAAGCAAAGCGTATCGGCGCCGATTGCGTTTGCAAGCAGAACGCCGCTTCGGGCAAAGCCCTCCGCCGAGAGCAGTGAAAACGCGGCGGGCAGCTCCAGAACAATATCCGCGCCTATTGCCATTGCGGCACGCGCGCGCGCAAGCTTGTCAAACACGGCGGGTGTGCCGCGCTGGACAAAATTGCCGCTCATAATAAGTGCGATTGTGCCGCCGAATTTTTTTGCGTTCTCAATCAGCCGCGCATGTCCTATATGCGGTGGATTCATCTCGCATATTATGGCGGTTACCTTTGATTTGCGATTATTTAAAATATAGTCTATCATTTTTTTGTTCTTTCTACTTGAAAATATTGTTTTAGTGTGATATAGTAGTGTTGATTGCGGAAAATCGCGCCGTTTCATTGTTTTGATTCAAATTTATGATGAACGCGACATTGTTTTTTTCTACTGTGTTCATTATAATGTAATTTTTAATAGTTTTCAAGGGGTAAATAAGAAAAAATGAAAGTACTTGTAATTAATGCGGGAAGCTCTTCCCTGAAATATCAGGTGATTGACATGGACGGCGAGAAGATTATCGCCAAAGGCCTTTGCGAAAGAATCGGTGTTGCAGGCAGTATCGGTCATATAGAGCACAAGCCGCAGAACGGAAAGCCCGTATACGATAACGAGGTAGAATTCCCGACGCATTCCGAGGCAATAAAGGCAGTTCTGGATGTTTTGGTTTCGCCGGCGCACGGAGTTGTTGATTCACTCTCCGAAATTTCGGCAGTAGGTCACCGCGTGCTGCACGGCGGTATGAAGTTCACGCAGAGTGTTTTGGTAAACAATGAGGTTAAGGATACAATCAGAAGCTATATCCCGCTCGGACCGCTGCACAATCCCGCGAACCTCAAGGGAATCGAGAGCTGTGAGGCAGTTATGCCGGGAGTGCCGCAGGTCGCGGTTTTTGACACGGCGTTTCACCAGACAATGCCGGAGGAAGCTTATATTTACCCGATCCCGTATGAGTATTTTGAAAAGCACGGAATTCGCCGCTACGGCTTTCACGGAACAAGTCACCGCTACGTTTCGGCAGAGGCCGTACGGCTGCTCGGCGGCAAAGCGGGCAGCCGCGTTGTCACCTGCCATCTCGGAAACGGCTCGTCTCTTGCCGCAGTGCTGGACGGCAAGTGCGTCGATACTTCAATGGGACTTACGCCGCTTGAGGGAGTTCCGATGGGTACGCGCTCCGGCAATCTCGACCCCGCGATAATTGAGTTTTTGGCGAACAACGAAGGACTTACGGCGCAGCAGTCCGTGAACGTACTTAACAAGGAGTCCGGCGTACTCGGTATCTCGGGCGTGTCGTCAGACTTCCGCGACCTTGAGGAGGCTGCCGGACAAGGCAACCACCGCGCTCAGCTCGCGCTCGACATTTTCCACAGGAGCGTATCAAAAACCGTCGCAAGCTATTTTGCCGTTCTCGGCGGAGCGGACGCAATCGTGTTCACGGCAGGCGTCGGCGAAAACGCACCCGGCACACGCGCCGAAATTGTCGCGCCGCTTGCCTGCTTCGGCATTACAATCGACCCTGAGAAAAACGCCGTTCGCGGAACGGTGGACATTACGGGAGCAGACAGCAAAACAAAGGTTTTTGTCATCCCGACAAACGAAGAGCTTGTTATCGCGCGTGACACAAAGGAAATCGCAGAAAAAATTCTGTAGTATTCGGCGCACTGCCGAACAATTTGTTACATATACAAAGGAGGATTATTCCTATGAGTGCTAACGGAAATAATGGCGGAAGTGTAAAATGCCCGGAGTGCGGCAAGATATATTCGGCAAATATGCAGAGTTGCCCCAGGTGCGGCGCGGCACGGCTGCGCGGGAACCGGCACGCTGTGCGGGACTCACAGCGCGTGCCCGTAATAATGGGCGTAATCGTATTTGCCTTTTTGACTGTCGCAACAGGCGTGCTTTTGAAGTATTACTCAAGCGCGGCCAGTGCGATCAATAAGCCGACTCCCTCGGCTACCGCCATAAAGCCGCCTGATATGGGCACAAACGACACGCTTGAGAACGAGACTCCCGTGGTTTCTGATTCGCCGCTCATTCCGGACACGGACCCGACGCTGCCGCCGATGATTGACAAGGTCGAGATTCGTATCAACAACAAGCCAAAAGAGGACGTCGCGAACAACGTCGGCACAAAAACCGAAGTAACGGCATACATCAGACCGCAGGATTTTCCCGACGATCCTGTCTGGACCTCCTCCGATGAGTCCGTCGCGTCTGTCGTGCCTGACGCTAACGACCCTTACAAGGCAACGATACACGCAACCGCCGTCGGCAACACGACCATCTCGCTTACCTGCGGCGGCATTACCTACAAAATGATCTTTAGAGTGCGCAAAAAATAACTATGAAATATCTGCTGATAGACGGAAACAGTATAATATCCCGCGCGTTTTACGCGATCAAATCAACGCTTACGGCGCCGGACGGAACACCGACCGGCGCTGTGTTTGGTTTTTTCCGAATTATCGACAAGGTTCTACCCGGAATCGCTCCTGACAGAATTATAGCGGTGTTCGACAGAAAGGAACCGACCTTCCGCAAGCGAATGTACGACGGCTACAAGGCGCAGCGGCACCCCACGCCTGAGGATTTGCTCGCGCAGATACCCGTTGTGCGTGAAATACTCGCGGCGCAGGGGCGGCTTGCGCTTGACCTGCCCGGATACGAGGCGGATGACCTGCTCGGCACATTTGCGCGTCAGGCGGAGGAGAACGGCGACACCGCAGTTGTTATGACGGGCGACCGCGACAGCCTGCAGCTGATTACAGACGCGACGCAGGTGCTGTACATCTCGACTGCCAAGGGGCAGACAACCGAAACGCTGTACGACACGGCGGCATTCAACGAAAAATACGGCTTTGCACCGATAAATCTGATTGACTGCAAGGCGCTGATGGGCGACGCATCGGACAATATCCCCGGCGTGCGCGGAGTCGGCGAAAAAACGGCTCTCGGATTAATTCAACGGTTCGGCAGTCTCGACAGCGTTTATGATAATATAGACGACACGTCCGTCTCCGGCTCTGTCCGGCAAAAGCTGACTGACGGCCGAGATGACGCGCAGCTGTCGTACACACTCGCTAAAATCGTCACAGACGCGCCGATTTCTCTTGGCGACGTTACAGCAAATGCCGCACCGGAGGATTTTGAAAAGCTCCGCGCGCTTTATGCAAAGCTGGGACTGCGCTCTATGCTGAAAAAGCTTGAGGACGCGGCGGGAATTGCGCCCGAACCCGAGGAAGCTCCGGCGGAGCTGCTGGAGATTCCCGCGAACTTTGATTTGTCGGCTGTCGCAAACAACGCGCTCGAGTCCTCGCGCCTTGGCGAGGCTATACAGGATGTGCAGTTTGACACGGCGCTTGCGGCGTTCTTGCTTGACTCCGGCGGGCGGCAGTATGACACAGCGGCGCTCGCTGAAAAGTACCTCGGCAGGACAATTCGGCAGAGCAACCTGCTTGAAAATTACGACGAGGAAAATAACAAAATCGTCTACAACCTGTACCTTTTGCTCACCCAAAAGCTAAAGGAAAACGGACTTGACCGCCTTTTTTATGACATCGAAATGCCGCTTATCGCGGCTTTAGCCGATATGGAAAAGTCGGGAATTGCAATCGACAAGCAGGCGTTGGCCGAATTCGGCGAGTCGCTTGCCGTGCAGATTGCGTCTGTGCAGGAGAGCATTTTCGCGCTGTGCGGAGAGGAGTTTCTTATAAGCTCAACAAAGCAGCTCGGTGAAATGCTGTTTGAAAAGCTCGGACTGCACTCAGTTAAAAACACCAAAACCGGGTACTCAACAGACGCGGAAACGCTGGAGAAAATCGAGTACGCGCACCCTGTTGTGAGTATGGTTCTGCAATACCGGGAGCTGACAAAGCTCAAGTCCACCTATGTTGACGGTATTATTAAGTTCATCAGACCGGACGGCAGGATTCACACAAAATTTAATATGACGGCTGCCTCAACCGGGCGGCTGTCCTCCTCTGAGCCGAATATGCAGAATATCCCCGTGCGGCGCGAGCAAGGAACGCCGATTCGCGGTATGTTCCGCGCAAAGGAGGGACACCTGTTCCTCGACGCGGACTATTCGCAGATTGAGCTGCGCGTTTTAGCGCATATGTCGCAGGACGCGGCGATGATTGCGGCGTTTAACTCCGGCGCGGACTTTCACACACTCACGGCGGCAGAGGCGTTCGGCAAAACGCCGGAAACCGTCACAAAAGAGGATCGCCGCCGCGCAAAGGCGGTGAATTTCGGCATTGTGTACGGCATTTCCGCATTCTCACTGGCAAAGGACATCGGCACAACAGTTTCCGAAGCAAAGCAGTATATGGACAGATATTTTGAGCTGTACCCGCGCGTGCGCGAGTTTATGGAAAGCTGCAAGACGTCGGCGCGTGAAAACGGCTACGTCACAACAATGTTCGGCAGGCGCAGGTATTTCCCCGACATACGCTCATCAAACCGCCAAATGCGCGAGTTTTCAGAACGTGCCGCGATGAACGCGCCTGTTCAGGGCACGGCGGCGGATATAATCAAGCTCGCGATGATAAATATTCATAAGCGGCTGAAAGATGAGCTACCCGAGGCAAAAATGCTTCTTCAGGTGCACGACGAAATACTGCTGGAAGCGCCGGAGGGCACAGAGTCCGCCGCAAGCAAAATTCTTGAGGCGGAAATGCGCGGCGCGGCGGAGCTTTCGGTGCCGCTATTGACCGAGGTTTCATTTGGGAGAAGCTGGCTCGCGTGCAAGTAGAGTTTTTTCAGCTAAACAACAGTCACGCGGCGGCAATTGCGGAGCTTGAGTCCGAGGCGTTTTCAGTTCCGTGGAGCCTGAATCAGATTTTGTCCGAGCTGTCGGGCACTTTTTCGGTGTGCGTAGGCGTAAGGATTGCCGACAAGACCATCGGCTACTGCTTTGCACGCGCACTCGGCACGGAGACGGAAATCCTGCGTGTCGCGGTTTTGCGCGCAGAGCAGAATCGCGGCGTTGGGGAGCAGCTAATGCGGTATGTGCTGACAGCCGCATATGCCCCGGAGTTTTATTTGGAGTGCCGCGAGGGCAACGCAAAGGCACGGCGGCTGTATGAGCGGCTCGGCTTTGTGAGCGGCGGCGTGAGGAAGAATTATTATGAAAGCCCGACGGAAAGCGGGATTATATATAAGCTGAGTATATGAACAACAACCTGATCCTGTCAATTGAATCCTCGTGCGATGAGACGGCTGCCGCCGTCGTCGCCGGCGGGAGGCGTGTTTTGTCGTCGCTTGTCGCGTCGCAGGTGGCGACTCACGCGCTTTACGGCGGCGTCGTGCCTGAAATTGCATCACGGCAGCACCTTGAGAGCATAAGCTTTTTGGCGGAGGAGGCGGTGAAGACCGCCGGGATCCGCAAAAGCGACCTGTGCGCCGTCGCCGTAACAAACACGCCCGGACTTATCGGGGCGCTGCTCGTCGGCGTGAGCTTTGCAAAGGGCGCGGCGCTATCACTCGGCGTGCCGCTTGTGCCGGTGCACCACCTAAAGGCGCACATCGCGGCGGCGTACCTCGCGTATCCGGAGCTTGAGCCGCCGTTTTGCGCGGTCGTCATCTCCGGCGGCAACACCGTAATTCTCGACGTTGCCGACTACACCGTATTTCGCGTTCTTGGCAGAACCCGCGACGACGCGGCGGGAGAATGCTTCGACAAAACGGCGCGGATTCTCGGTCTCGGATACCCCGGCGGCAAGCCGATGAACGACCTTGCCACTGCCGCCCTGCGACATATGACGCGCGAACAGGCGCAAAGCAAATACCCGCTGCCGAACCCCGAGGTTGAGGGGCGGCCGCTTGAAATGTCTTTTTCCGGGCTGAAAACCGCGATGATAAACACCGTTCACAACGCGGAGCAAAAGGGCGCGGAGATAAACCGCGAGGCGCTTGCGCTGTCGCTCACCGCGTCAGTCTGCCGCGCGATTGTGCCGCGCGCCGTCGCCGCAGCAAGGCAAAACGGGCGGGACAAAATCGTTGTTTGCGGCGGCGTCGCGGCGAATTCCTTTATTAGGGATTCGTTTGCGGACGCTGCAGAGAAAAACGGGCGCGGGCTGTTCATCCCGCCGCTGAGCTTGTGCGGAGACAACGCCGCGATGGTCGGCGCGCAGGGGTGGTTTGAGCTGCAGAGCGGGAATGTTGCGGAGATGACTCTAAATGGGTACGCAAGCGGGGAGTTTTAGGCGGTGCCTTCGGATTTAGTAGTTTTTGTTTACAGCAAGGATACGGTTTTTTCTTTGGCGGGAGTGCAAGCGTTGTACCTGCGGCGCAGGGTGTCGTGTTTGGCTGGATTTTTGCTTTTTGCAGGGCTTTGCTTCTGTAGGGGATGCTGCCCTCAGCGTCCCGTTGTCGCGGTTTCCGCAGGGCTTTTTGTCAGACATAGGGGCGGTAGCCTGCCGCCCGCGGGATTTGCCGGCGCGAATTCTCCACGGCGCACACCGTAGGGGCGACCGTCCTTGGTCGCCCGTTGTTTTGGTTTGGCTTCTATTCTGGTGCAAGCGTGTTTTCTGCGGCGCAGGGTGCTATGTTTGTAATTGGGGCGAAGCTTGGCAGCTTCGCGCAGCTAAGCGCCTACGCGGCGGGCGGTTACTTTTTCCGCTTCGCCGGAAAAAGTAACCAAAAAGGGGCGACTTCTTTAG
>JAISLF010000081.1 GCA_031260605.1 Oscillospiraceae bacterium | reverse complement strand
AACGTGCCGCTACGCGCGGCGGCGGTTACTTTTTTCCGCTTCGCCGGAAAAAAGTAACCAAAAAAGGGGCGACTTCTTTAGAAGAAGCAATCTTTTTTCTATACGGGAACTGCGGAGAGACAATGCAGATTATGCCTTTCCCCGCGACGTATTGCGGTGGAGTGCGCGAACGCTTGCGCTGCGCCGCACACAGGGGCGAAGCCTGTCTCGGGGCTTGGGTGACTTCCGTAAGGCGATTGGTTGCCGCGGACTGCCGTCGGGTGCCAACCGGAAGGACTGTGCTGCTACGATTGCTGCCGCACATTGTGTGGCAATGCGGTGCGTGTCCCGTCGCGGTTGGGGTTGTTGTGGCGGTCGGTGCGGATTTGCGGTTCAAGGCAATGCCCCGTTACCACAGCAATCTCCGTAGAGGACGGCGTCCTCGACATCCCTTGTTTGGTTTGCCGCATATGTTTGCGTCAGACCACTGCACACTGCTATGTGGGTGCGTCGGGTGCCCTCGTCTACCTCCGCACTTCGTGCGTCGGGACACGCAACGTCTTGCTGTACCGCAACAGCGCAGGGCGCGGTGCTGGTGGGCTTCGCCAAATTCTGGTTGCCACCCGCCGACACCTACTGCCTGCAAATAGGGCTAAAGCCCGTCACCCGGCAGTTCTGTCAGGGTTCGGACGCACGGACACATACACTTGCAGCTTTGCAACCCGCCTAAGCCCTAAAGCGGCTTCTTTGGTTCCTTTCTTGCCAAGACAAGAAAGGAACCGCCCGCCGCGCAGGCGCTCTGCTTCGCGAAGCTGCCAAGCTTCGTCGCAATTACAAACATAGCAACCACGGCGCACGGCTGTACGCACCCATATTAAGCAAACCCGACGCGGCAAACAACTCCTACCACCCGACAACCCCACCCGCAAAAAAATCCGGAGGAATACCTTCCCTCCGGATTTTATTATAATTCAAACCGCAGACCGCCTGCCCCTACAAATAATTCAGCGGATTTTTCCGGACTCCGTTCACCGACACTTCAAAGTGCAGGTGCGGTCCCGTAGAAAGTCCGGTAGAGCCGACTTTTCCGATAACCGCTCCGCGCGAGACCTCTTTTCCGGCGGAAACACCGCGTGAGGACATATGCGCGTACAGCGTGGTCATACCATTGCCGTGGTCAACGACGACGTAGTTGCCCCATGAGGAGCTGTAGGCCGAAATAATTACCGTGCCTGTGTCAGCGGCAAAAATGTTTGAGCCGTAGGGCGCGCCGATGTCAATACCGCCGTGCAGACGGTTTTCCTTCAAAATCGGGTGAAAGCGCATTCCGAACTGGCTTGTAACCGTCTTTGTGTTGGACGGCCAGACGAGAACTCCCGTTCCCTTGGCGACGCTCTCATTTCGCTCCTGCTTTGCCGCCTGCTCGCGGCGCAGCTGCGCGGCAGCCTTGTTTATCTGCGCCTGCAGGGCATTGGATTCGGCAAGCTTTGCCGCGTATGCCTTGCGTTCTTCTTCAATATCCGCGTTGATTTCGTCTATTTTCGACTCGGCTTCTGCCTTGTCCGCCTCAAGCTCAACATATTTTAGGTTCAGCTCTTCTTTTTCAGCCTCGCATTCCGCCTTGGTGTCCTCAAGAACCTTTTTTGCCTCCTCAACGGCAACCCGCGCCGCGACAAAATCTTCATACGCTTTAACGTCCGACCGCATAATGTCCTTGATAAAATCGAGGTTTGCCAGCAAATCAGTAAAGCTGTTCGACTCAAACACGACGGACATATAGGAGACAACGCCGTTTTCCTCCATTGTCCGCATACGCGCCTTGTAAAGCTCAAGCTGGTCAGTTTCCTTGTTCACTGCAATCTGAACATCGTTTTCCGCCTGTGCGATAAGCTGCTCATAAAGCTGAATCTGCTCGACTATATTGTCAATCTCGCTTTGCGTCAGTAAAAGCTTCTGGTCAAGAGCTTCTTTTTGCGCAATAAGCGACGCCTGCTTATATTCAAGCGAGTTTATCTTGGAGAGCGTTGCGTTTTTTTGGTTTTTCAACTCCTCCTGCTGCTTTTTGAGTGTGTTGATTTCAGACTGCGTAACGCCCTTTGCGGTGAGCGTTGCAACCGCCGTGATGATGACGGACAGTACAATCAGCGCCGCGAGAACGATCGCGACTATTCTGTGCCCGAGCTGCCTGGATTTTTTCATATGTATCTCCTTTCTAAAATCCGAAAACGTTTTTATATGTGAACTTCGGAGACTTGTCTCCGCATTTTAATCTGCAATTTCAAATTGCCGGCGCTGGCGGAGCGGCGGCGCGGCTAAACCTTCAAGTATTTTCTGATTGCCGTTCCGCTGCCGATAAACCCGACCCCGAGACCTATCGCGCCGAAAATAATCAGCATAGGCACCGTGACAACCGAGAAAGGCACTGTTGAAATCAGGGAAGCCGTTGCGGCGGAGGCGGCCTTTATAGTTACAAAATGATAAAGCACAATTTGCAGTATAAAAGCAAGCATCGCGGCGACAATGCCGAGTATAAAGCCCTCAAACAAAAACGGATTCCGTATAAATCGCTTTGTCGCGCCGACCATTCGCATTATCGCGATTTCACTTCGCCGGTCATACGCCGCGATTCTGATAGTGTTGGTCATCATAAAGAGGGAAATAACAAGAAGTATCGCAATTAGTCCGAGTGAAACCACTGTCACAATGCGCTGAAGCGTCACAAATCCCGCCGCAATAGTCAGGTTTGCGTTCACCTTGACAATACCCGCGACACTGTTAACCGCCGAGTATGTTTCCTCCATTAACGATACATCCTCAATGTAAATCTGATACCTGTGGCGGAAAACGGACTCGTCTATATCAACAAAGCGTGTTTTGTCCGGATATTGGGCAACAAAGGAGTCCATTGCTTCCTTTCTGGAAACAAAGTTTACCTCCGTGACGTTCGGGATTTTAACAAGGTCGCTTTTTATGCTGACGGCGTTTGCCTCTTCAAGGCGCTCATCTACATAGGCGAGAATAATATTCTCGTTTTCAAACTTGCTGATAACGTTGCGCACATTCAGTGACAAAAGCGCAAAGCAGCCCATTATAATCATACAGGCCGTCATTGTGAAAATGAGCGCGAACGACTTAAAGCCGTTTTTTACAACGCTCAAAAAGCCTTCTTTTATGTAATACCAGAAATGCACGTTTCTGTGCGAATTAGTGTTGTTCATATGCTACTCTTCCCAATAGACGTCTTCATCGTCGTAAATCTCGTATTCCTCGTCGCCGTCATACTCGTCCTCGTCCGCCGCGCGCCGGAGGTCAGCCGATTCGTCCTCAATATATTCTAACGGCTCGTCAGCGTCGTCCTCATAGTCATAATCGTCCGGCTCGTCCGGCTCATCGTCAGACGGACCGTATTCCTTAAACCGTCCGGCAAGGCGCAGACGCTCCTCATACTCAATATCGCGCACCGTTTTTTGGCGCACACCCGCCCTTGCTGCCTGTTTTTGGCGGATTCGCTCTTTTTCCGCCTCGGCATAGTTGACAAAATTGTCTCCGACAACTCCGCCCTCTTCAATAGCGATAACGCGTCCGCCGAAACGGTCAACCAGTGTTCTCTCGTGCGTAACGACGAGCATTGTCGTGCCAAGCTCATTGATTTTCTTGAGCAGCGTCATTATTTCAAGGCTTCGCGCGGGGTCAAGGTTTCCTGTCGGCTCATCCGCAATCAAAAGCGCCGGGTCGTTGACAAGCGCGCGCGCAATTGCAACGCGCTGCTGCTCACCGCCGGAAAGCTCCGTCGGATAAGCCCGCTGCTTGTCTGAAAGACCGACAAGCTGAAGTATATACGGCACGCGGCGGCGTATTCCGTATTCTCCGCCGTTTTTCGCGCCGATAACGCGCATGGCAAACGCGACGTTCTCATATACGGTTTTCGTGTCTATAAGACGGAAATCCTGAAACACAACGCCGATTGAGCGGCGCATATAAGGCAGCCGTCCGCGACGTATGCGCTGCATATCGTAGTTGCCGACGGAAATGTCGCCTAAAAAATCGCGCTCCTCGCCTGTTAAAAGCTTTATAATTGTCGATTTGCCCGAGCCTGAAGGACCGACAAGAAAGACGAACTCGCCGTCCTTTATGTCAAACGAAACGTCGTGCAGGGCGTTTGTTCCATTCGGATATGTCTTATAAACGTGATCAAATATTACCATTGCAACCCGGGCGGCGGCTTACCTTTTTTTGCCCGAAAACCCCTTGAAGTAGAATAAACATCCCATGCGCAAAACCGCGCGGCGCTATGCGCAGGCTACCTTTTATTAAGGTATTTGTAAACCATCATAGCAATCTTAAATATAACCGCGTCGTCAAAATCGCGCAGGTCGAGACCCGTTATGCGGCGAATGCGGTTCAGCCTGTAGACAAGCGTGTTTCTGTGAATAAACATATTGCGCGACGCTTCAGACAAATTGAGGTTGTTCTTAAAGAAGGTTTCAACCGTTTCAATTGTGTCTTTGTCTAAGTCAGAGAGCTTTCCCGTTGTGAAGATCTCTGACAAAAACAGTTCGCAAAGCTTTGTCGGAAGCTGATACACAAGCCGCCCGATTCCAAGCTGCTCATATGTGACGATTTTCTCCTCAGGCGTGAACACCTTGCCTACGTCAATCGCAAACTGCGCCTCTGTATACCTATCGGCAAGGTTGCGCAGCGACGTGGAGCGGCGGCCGATTCCGACCTCAACCTCAAGTCCCGCTTCTGCAATATACTTGCTCAGCTTTTCTGCCGCAGCGCGCGCTCTTTCCAAAAAAGGAAGCTTTTCGTCCCTGTCGGCACGCCCCTCAGATGAACTCGGCAGCTCGTACACAACAGCCACCTCGTCAACCGATGCGCTGACAACATAGCAGTCCTTTTCGTCCTCAAGCTTATCGCGCAGCAGCTTATATACGTTGCCGCTGCCAATGTCAAGATCTCGGAAAAGAATGATCATACGGCTTTTGTCAAACTCAAGGTCCAACTCGCCGGAGTAAAGATAAATGTCCCCCGGCAGGATGTTTTCAAGCAAAACCGAGCGCAGAAACGACGCCTTATCGCTCTTTTTTGCCTCCTGCGGCAGCATTGTCTCCAGAGCGGCGGCAGCAATTCCGACAACGCTTTCGGCTGCCTGCTCCGTGCTTCTGTAGAATACAAACAGCGGTCTGCCGCGCTGCTTCCCCTCAATTTTCCGCACGATGTAGCCGTTATCCTTAAAGACAACAGCTCCCTCAGGCAGAATTACCGGGAGTCTTTCCCCAACCAAAAAGCCCCCGTCCGTTGCCGCGACGATGTTAAACTTATCATCAGCAACGCCGAAAGCGCCCTCGGCAAAGGGTTCAAAGCTTGAAATAATTGATTCTATCGCATTTTGTGTGTTGTGATTCATTTGCTCTCCGTAAAATCCTTTACGCATATTACATTATACAACATCTGATTACAAATTGCAACCCCAATTTGTAAACATTTGTTGAAAAATGATACAATTAAATTTCCGGCACATTATTTTTATTCAAACTTCCGCACTTTTTTCAAATAAAATAATCCGGATTTTTTATCTCTCGCCGCGCGGCTGTTCGGTACCCGGGTTAAGGCATAAACCGCCGCCGGCACGAATACAATCAGAATAACCAACTTTTTATATGGAGCGGATACTATGGTCGTAATCTCGGCAAAATCAAAAAGGGCAAGAATTACCGCGCTGCTCGCGCTTTTGTGCATTGCCGCGATTATCGCGGCGTGCATACTGTCCGGGAAAGGCCGTGCAAAACAGGCGGCGGGCATTTCCGACAATCAAAAGAGAATCGCCTACCTCAAGGCACTCGGCTGGGAGGTGGAGGAAACTCCTGTTGACAGTCAGGAAATCGTAATTCCAAAGGAATTCCCTGACGTGTATCAGGAGTACAATGAGCTGCAAAAAAGCCAGGGCTTTGACCTCTCCGAGTATGCCGGACGCGAGGCAATGCGCTATTCCTACCGCGTCACGAACTACCCGGATCAGACGATTACCGTAATCGCGGACATTGTGGTGTATAAGGGGCAGGTAATCGCGGGCGACATTCAGAATAACGCGCTGGACGGCTTTATGAAAGAGCTGAAGCCCGCGGGGAGAGAACCCTAAATAAGCCGCGCCGCGCCGTATGCCGTCGCCGTTGCATTTGTGATGTTCGACGGGCGCACAGCGTCGCCTATTACGTAAAACTCCGGCGCCGATTCCCGCAGGTCATAGCATTCTGCGGTTTTCGGTGTTTGACCCAGCGCGTTTATTACGGTGTCCGCCGCAATTTCCTCCGTCCTGCCTCCGCGCGACACCGTAACAGAGCTTGCTCCGACGCATACCGCCCGCGTGTCGGTTCGCACGTCTATCCCGAGGCGGGAAACCTCGCCGTCAATTGCAAACTGGTGCAGGATATTTCCGCCGGAATTCAGCGCGGGCAGCGCCTCGACAATCGTGACAGTGCGCCCCGCGCCAGCCAGGTATATTCCAAGCTCCGCGCCGACAAGTCCGCCGCCGAGAATCACAACGCGTCCCTGCGCCAAATCCGGATTTGTGTAAATCTCGGAGGCAGTTTTCGCGCCGTCCAGTCCCTCAATCGGGGGAGCTGCCGCCGCCGCGCCGAACGCCGCAAGCACCGCGTCCGGCTTTTTGTCCTCCGGCAGGGCTGCAATTGACTCTTTGGTCACGCCGGTATTCAACTGAACCTCAAGGTTCGGGTGCTTTGCAAGCTGCCGCGTCTGGTACGCGATGTATTTTTCGATTTTCCCCTTAAACGGCACGTTTTTCTCAACGCGAATAGCGCCGCCAAGCTCACCCGATTTCTCGCACAGAGTAACCGCGTGTCCGCGCTCCGCCGCCGTCAGCGCCGCCTGCATTCCGCCGATTCCGCCGCCCGCGATGAGCACGTTTTTGCTCTTCGCGGCTTTTTTGTCAGAGTAAGCATACTCTAATTCGTGACCGATTTCGGGATTCACGGCGCAGTAAATCTGTCCGCCCGTAAGCAGTCCCGAAAAACAGGAAAGGCACCGCAGACACGGGCGAATCTCCTCGTCCCGCCCGGCACGAACCTTGTTCGGCAAATCGGGGTCGGCGAGCAGCGCCCGCGCCATCTGAATAACGTCCGCTTTGCCGCCGGCGACAAGCTCCTCTAAAATCTCGGGTGCGCTGTGCGCTCCGACTGTTGCGATTTTCGCCTTGCCGCCGATTTGCTTCTTCACGGCTTCAGCGTAAACGGCGTTGCAGCTGTCGGCGGCGAAAATGCTCGGGTGCGTGACGCAGAACACCTCCGGATATTCGTGGTGACCGGCCGACACGTGGATAAGGTCAACAAAGCCGGAATCCGCAAGACTTTTGCATATCGCAACGCCCTCGTCCAGGTCGTACCCGCGCGGCGTTACCTCCGTTCCCGAAACGCGCACCTCAACGGGAAATCCCCTGCCGCAGGCGCGCTTTATTGCCTCGCAAATCGCGACCGGCAGGCGCGTTCTGTTTTCAAGACTGCCGCCCCACCTGTCGCGCCGCGTGTTCACCTTGCTCGACACGAACTGCGACAGCAGCCAGCCGTGCCCCGCGTGCACCGTCACCATACCAAAACCGCACAGCTTGGCGTTCAGCGCCGCCCGCGCGTACTTTTCGATTGTCGCTTCTATGACCGACTCCGGCATTTCGGCGTATTCCTGCCCCTCCGCGTCAATCCCGGCAACAGGACCGTACACGTCAAACCCGTTTCTGCGCGACGCCCTTGAATACAGCCCGCCGTGCTGCAGTTCGACTGACGCAACGGCTCCCGCGCGCGTTATCGCGTGGCTCAGCCGCCCGAGAGCGTGACCTGAAAGCGGGTCGTCCAGCCGAATCATAAAGTCGCCGAAAAGTCCGTTTTCAGAGTCCACCACGCAATCTCCTATACAGACGGACGCCGCGCCGCCCTCTGCCTTTCTGCCGTAAAATGCACAGCATTCGGGGTCGGGTCTGTTAGCGGGGTCAAGGCTTCTTCCCGAAATGGGCGAAGCAAAGAGCCGATTACGGAACACAGTGGTTCCAAGAGTTATCGGCTCGAATAAATGCGGATACTTCAGCCTGTTATCCATTTTCATCTCCTGTGTGCAGTGTGCTGAGCCTGCCGCGCCGCCCGTGTCTGAGCCGCGCCGACACGCCTTTTATTTCAGCTCAACGCGTTCGCTGTCCTCTACAACAGTCTCGCGCCTGTCATACACCTTTTTTTCAGACGGCACAAAGCCGCGCACCACCGTTCCCGGCATAACCCAGCTGTACCTGCCGATGTGGCAGCCCGGCTGCGTCACGGAATTTGCCCCTATTCTGGAGAAATCCCCGAGAATAAGTCCGAAGAAATCATCTCCGAGTGATTCGCGGCCGTCCCCGCATTTCAGCGTGACAACGGACTGGTCAAACTTGCGGTTTGCGGTAATTACGCCGGAACCGATACGCCCGCTCCTGCCGATGACGGAATCCCCCACAAAGGACAGGGACGCAACCTTGCTTCCCGGAAACAAAACGGAATGCTTAACCTCGCTTCCGTGTCCGACCGAGGCGTTTTTGCAGATTATTGTGTTCGGGCGTATTATCGCGTGCGAACCGACCTCCGCGCCGTCGTCTATGTAAACATTTTCGCGGATAACAGCCGTTTCGTGCACCGAGGCGTTCGGGTGGATGAACGACTTGTTTGCCTTGAAGTATTCCTTTGCCCTAATCAAAATCTCATACGGGTACAAAAGCCCCTCTAAGAATTCTGCAATCGGAAAATCGTCTGTTGCTTCAAAAAAATACTGTATTTTCTCCATCAGGCAAGTCCCTTTGCTTTTAACAGCTCCTCAATATAGCTCAGATACTTCAGCGCGCGCGTCTCCGCGTCCTGCCGCAGGAAAAGCCCCGCCTTGTTTATCCCGCGCAGGGAAATATACAGGTTGGCGGCTGCCTTTAGGGCGCGCAGGCAGTCCTTCGGCGTGTATGCGGCAACGGTTTCAGACAGACGTACCGCGTCATTCGGGAAGCTGTTTTCCAATCGGCGCACTCCGCGCGGAGCCTGCCCGTTTTTTATGCTGATCAGCGGGCCGAGCACGTTCTGACGCAGAAAATCAAGGCTGCCGATTGCGTCGTAAAGCTCGCCGCGCCCGATACGCGTTGCGGCATAGTGCACCCAAATCCAAAACCTGTCCTCAAACCACTGCATATCGGCAATCGGCTTTATCGGCGGACTGGACATAAACCTGTTTGTCATGCAACCGTCTGTCTCGTACAGCACAACCGGGTCCTCAAAGCGAACGCCGAGCTGGTCAAGCGAGATAAAGTTCAGGTCAACGTGAATCAGCGGCTCATCGTACAGGCAGATAAGCAAATCCGGCCGCTGAATGTGCACACCGGGAAAGCTTGCAAGCAGCGTGCCCAGACTTTCCGCCAGCTGCACCCTGTCTGCGCGCAGTGAGTCCATATCTTTATCATCAGCCGCAAGCAAAAAGTCAAGCCCCGAGAATTCGTCCATCGTCGCCTTGCGCACATATGAGCCCTCCAGCGCAACGCCACGAATGCGTTTGTCGCGCTTTAGAATCGGAAGAGCCTTGTTGATAAACAGTTGCTGTCCGCTTGTGATCATAATTAATCCCTTTGCCGCAAATTATGCGGCTGTAAAATTGTACGCAAACCGTGTGGTTTTATTCAAGTGGAACTGACTTAGAGTGCAAACGCTGCACAATGCCTACTTTTTCGCCCGTTTTAAGGAGTACAGCGCTCTTGCCGCAATCACAAGAAACAGCGTCGCAACAGACACAAGCGCCGTTACCCCGCTCGGCGCAACGTCTAACCTGTACGCAATGACAAGTCCCGCCACCGCGTCGAAAACCGAGAACAAAATAGACGAGACGAAGGTAATTACAAAGCCGCGACGCAGCTGAATTGCGGTTGCAACGGGCAGCGAAATCATTGAGCTGATTACAAGTACGCCGACAACGCGGATTGCGACGGAAACAGCGCAGGCGACAAGTATAATGAACACATAGCCCAGAAGCGCGGTTTTCACTCCCGCAACGCGGGCTGCCTTTTCGTCAAAGGAAATGTACAGCAGCTTGTCGTGCAGCAGAATAATAACAAGCACCGCAATCGCCGTTAATACAAGAGTGCCGATTGTGTCCGCCCGCGTAACCGTCAGTACACTGCCGAACAAAAAGGACGACGCGTTTGCCTTGAGCTTGCCTGTTGACATAATCGTGACGGCAAACCCAACGCACAGCGCAAGAACAACCGACAGCACAAGATCTGTGTTCTTTATCTTTTTGCGCAGGTACTCGATTAAAATGCCGCAAAGCGAGGTGAACACAAACGCGCCCGCAATCGGCGCCTGACCCAAAAACAGCGCTCCCGCAACTCCGGCAAGGCTCGCGTGAGACAGCGTATCACCAATCATCGAATACTTGCGGATAACAAGAAAAATGCCTATGCACGGACACATAACCCCGATTAGAACCGAGACGAACAGGGCATTTTGCATAAATTCGTGTTGAAACATTATTGCCTTTGCCCTCTACTTTCCCAGATACTCTTTGACGTAATTTTCCGGCGTGCAAATATGCCCGTGCCCCTGCGCTATATGGAACATCGCGCTTGAGTTTTCTATCGCGGCAAGCATATTGTGCTCAACCGTGAGAACCGTCACGCCGCGTTCCCGTGACAGTCCGCGCAGTATGCCGTAAATTTCCTTGCTGGAGGCGTTGTCGATTCCGGTTGACGGCTCGTCTAAAATCACAAGCTCGGGACTGCCGATTAACGCGCGGGAGATGAGCGCCTTTTGCAGCTGTCCGCCGGATAAATCGCCGAGCAGGCTGTTCCTTTGCAGCTCAAGCCCCGTCATTGCAAGCGACTCCATCGCCTCTGACTTCGGCACGCGGCATATTCCGCAGTAGCTTGTCAGCATTTCCAGCACAGTTATCGGGTATTCGTCGCCCGAATAGTCCGTTTTCTGCTGGACATAGCCGACTCTGCTTGCCGTACAGGTTATACTGCCGCGCTGCGGCTTCAGAAAGCCTAATATGAGCTTCAAGAACGTCGATTTTCCGCAGCCGTTTTCGCCCGCGATTGAGACGTATTCGCCGCGCAGGACAGTAAGGCTTATGCCGCGCAGAATGTAGCTCTTTGCGGAATAGCCGTACCATAAATCTGTAATTGTCAGTATCGGTTCAGCCAAAATCACTCCGCAAGGCAAATCTAATCTACTGTAAAGTCTATTTCCCGGACACGGTCTTTATTCCGCTAAGCCTGAATAAGCCATCCGTCAAGGCACACTCCGCAGTCGTTATCATACGCCCGCTCGAACGCCTCGGGATAGTCTCGGCGGTAGGCGTCCATTTCCGCTTTGTCAACACGCGTAACCTCCGCCAAAAAGCCGCTTGTCGCCATCCCGGTTGAGGTCTTGCCCGTCGTCTCGGCGGGTGTTATCGTATTTATCGCGCCGCCGCGGTCGAGAACTCCGGGAATTATCGGGTCAAGCCGCGAGCCGTGGTCTATATAGCACACTCCGGACATTAGCCGCTCCGTTACGTACGCGCCGCACAGCACCGCGCCGCGCTCATTGTGCACCTTCACAATATCCCCGTGTGAAATGCCGCGTGATTTAGCCTCGTCAGTCGAAAGCCAGCACGGCTCGTAGCGGTAGCCATCTGCGGCAAGCACCTTCATCGTGTCAACCTCGCGATTCCATACAATATCGTCGCACTGCGCGTGCATACGCCAGCGCCCGTGGTTCGACATACAGAGTAGCGGATATTTTTCCGCGCGAACAGACGAAATTCGCTCGTCGTGCGCGGGTCCCTTTTCGATCCACGACGCAACAGGCGGCCGCTCCGGATCGTCCGGCATAAGCTCCTCTATCGCGGTTGAGGAATACTCAAGTAGCCCCGTCGGCGTCGTCAGCGGGTGTCCCTCGGGATCCTCGAAGAACTCGCGCATTCCCGGCGGCAGCTCCTGCGCGTTTTCCTTGCAGGGGACGACGTAGATTTTCTTTTTGCAAAACTCCGCCCACGTCATATAGTCCTCGCAGCCGGAGGCCTTGTAGAACAGCCGCACGCGCTCCTCTTCCGACAGATTGCCCGTGTACGCGTCAAATACCTCGTCTCCGAATTCGCGGGCAATTCTCGCGCACACGTCAAAATCAGACAGCGACTCTCCAATAGGCGAGCAACACGGCTCTTCCTTGTAGATGGACACATAAGCGCCCGACGACAGGTCGTTCGCAATGTCGTTCATCTCGTGCTTTGTGAGCACGGGCAGCACAATATCCGCAAAGTAGCAGTCGTTTTCCATCCACGGGTGCTGCGCGACAATGAACTCAATCGACTCATCGCGGAACGCCCTGATAGACTTGTTCCCGTCGTTCCAGCAGGTCGTCTGGCACGGCGCGTCTGTCCACATCATATGAATCTTAGACAGTCCCGGACGCGGATACTGAATTTTCTCGAATTCATACTGCTGAGTCGGTGCGCGGTAGTTTTTTTCTTTTGGTATCTGCGAGCTTGAAAAGCACTGCAGTCCGTACCATTCGGCGTGTCCCTCTAAAATCGCCTCGTGGACTAAACAGCGCGGAATAAACTGCTTCGGCGCAGGGTGCTGCTTGAATAGCTCGATAAGCTCCGGCGCACGCTCCTGCTGAATCGGCGAGAGCGTAAAGCGCTTCATATTAATGTGCGGCTCAACATCGCCCTCAACGGGGCGCAGAGGATCCGCAATTGCCGGAAGTGCCGGCATAAATTCGCCCTGATATGGCAGCGGAAAATCCGTGTTCCAGAGGTTAAACTCAATGACCTTTGCCTGATGAACGCCGGGCTTTCCCAGTCCCTGCATTCCCAGCAGCATAACCTCAAGCCGCGCAGGCTCCGTTGCGTACGGCCCGCGGATAAGCCCGCCGCCGTTTGCGTGCAGGATAGACGCGGTGTTTTTCGCCCAGTGCCGCGCAAGCGCCTTTATCGTCCACTCGCTAACGCCGCATTTTTCGCTCGCCCACGCGGGGTTCTTGGGCTGACCGTCGGTTTTTCCGAGTACATAGTCCTCGAATTTGTCAAAGCCGTACGAATGGCTTGCGATATACTCCTTATCGTAGGTGTCCTCTGTTATCCACGTGTACGCAATCGCAAGCTGAAGCGCCGCGTCTGTATTCGGCAAAACGGGAATCCATTTGTCGGCGTGAACCGCCGCGCCGTAGTTAAAATCGGGGCAGATGAAAATACTGCGCTTTCCGATTGAACTCATCCAGTAGCAAAGCCGCGAGGTAATCTGCCCGACGACGCCGAGAGGCGTCGTCTCAGGGTCGCAGCCCCAGTAGAAGAGCGTGTTTGTGTTCTCCGCGATGTCGGGATACAGGTTCGTCATCGGCATCATTTCACCGACCGGCTCACAGCCCCAAACGTGCTTTGCGCCCCAGAACCAACCCTCCCAGGAGTCCATATTGCGCATTTGCAGCGTGTATCCGCCGAGGATTGACAGCAGCCTGTTCGGGCAGCCGTGCGACGGCGCGACGTGCTTTCCCTCGCCGTGCATATCCGACTCGCAAAGAACCGCCTCCATTCCGTACTCGCGCTTAACGCGCCGCAGCTCCCGAGCCACAAGGCGCGCCGCCTCATCCCACGAAATGCGCACAAATTTTGACACACCGCGATTTTGCGGGTTTCGCTCGCCGTCGGGGTCCCAGTCCACGCGCTTCATCGGATATGTCACGCGGTTTTTGGAGTAAACCCGCGTTTTGTAGCCCAAACCAAAGGGAGAGATTGTGACCTTGTCAGGTGCCGAAAACTGACTTCCGTGAGCGAAAATTGTCCACGGATTATGCGTTTTTTTCAGCTCAGGGTCATATCTGTACGGACGGACACGAATCATCTTACCGTCCAGACTATCGACAAGGCAGGGACCGCCGCTTTCTGGCCCCATGAGAGAAAAGCTTATTACATTTTGCTTGTCGTATAATTTCATATATTAATTATAAACGAAATTCATAATAATATCAAGAGGGAATTTAGTTATTTCCGCACCTTTTTGCTGTGTCCCCTGCCCGATTTTGTGTTTTTTGAATATATTCACGGAGTTCAGGCGATTCTGAGGCTTTTTGCGCACGCCAAAACCCCGCAAGGCACCTGACACCTTGCGGGGCTTTGAGATGGGGGCAGTTAGCCTTGCGGCGTTACCGGCACCCATTGGGCTTGGCAGAACTCTAAGATTTGCTCCCAAGTCCAGGACTTCGGTACGACGGCACTGAACTGCCACTTGTGTTCATACCAAAACACAATATCAGGCTCTCCATACGACCTTATCCGCCTGAAGTAGATGCCGTTCTGCTGAACCTCGTCGTCGGTTTCCGATATCACCCAGTTATAGCTTTCCGTGATTGCCTTTTGCGCCGCTTTTCCCTTGTACTCGCTGTGCCACACAAACCTTAAAGTGTTCTCGTTTTCGAAGCTATATGCGTCCTCTCCCGGATTATAGTATTCGATGCCATAAAGTCCGGGGAACACAGTAATCCTGATTTCCATATCCTGCGGCGGATTTGCCGGTACGTAATACCCCTTCATCCTGCCGAGGTAATTGCCGTTTGCTCTCGCTTCAATTATCATCGCGTTCAGTTCCTCAAACGATTGCGCTTCATACGGCACAGGCTTGACGGTGTAGTAACCGCAGCCGGCGAGAAGTGCCGCCGTTACCAATATGCAAAATGTACTTGTGATTATTTTTTTCACGGTTTTGATTCCTTAATCCGCCCGCCGGGAGACCCGGCGGACGGCTGTTTTTGTGTGTGGGTGGGGCTAATTCGCCTGCGTTACCGGCACCCATTGGGCGGTGCAGAAGGCTTTGACCTGCTCCCAAGTCCATGTTCTGGGAACATGCGCTCGAAATACATGCCCTTGCTCCTCCCACTCAAGCTGCAGTTCATTTGCATCTCCAATATAAATGTAATATCCCTCTTTTTGCTCGTAAAGTTCCGGCGTACCTGCACTTTGAATATACGAATCAAGCTTTCCCGGCTGCATATTTAGCCTTTCAAAATCAACTAATCCGCCTGCCGCGCTCCATAACAACTGAGTATATCCTCCGACATTGATTCCCACAAAGGTAAATCCATCGTTTATGCTCCCTGCAGTGAAATATCCTTCCAAACCGCGAAGCTCGTCGTACTGCCAATCGAAATATGTTCCGTCGCTTTCAAAGTTTTCTGAATTGACTTTTTGTACTAAGTCAAGAAATTCTTCAATAGTTTCGAAGTACATTGGACCGACAAATATTTGCGCTTCACCATTTTGCACTTCGGCAGGTGAGTTTTCGGTCGGTTTTGCCGTACCATCCTCTGTCTTTCCGCAAGCAGTCAACAGTGCTATACAAAGCATACACAGCAGCGCTGAATATATTATTTTTTTCATTTTTATGGCTCCTTTATTTTAGTGCAGACCTTGATTTTGGGCGATAACACTTTTGCAACTGTCACACCAAATATCTATTCTGTTGAAGTTACTATCTGTCATACGATTGTTCTCATATCTCGACAAGCAGTCTACGCTATGGCCTGAAGATGCAGAATAGTCCTGCGTTCCATATAAGTGCGCAATTTCATGTTGCGCAATCCGCTTAATATAAGTAACCGTCCACGACATAGGCGCACCAACTGTTGCAAGCCAACTTCCCGCAAGTCCGTCATTAGCCGGAGGGGGATTGTGTATTATCGCCGCACCTTGCGTACCGGATGCCGGTCCGAATCCAAAGAGAAAAACTGTAATATCCGCTGTTCCTTTGGATACAGTTGCGTCAATGTATAGCGCGTTGTCAACGATTGCTAAATTCGGTGAAGTCCCAGTTGCCGGATAGCTCGTCGGATACCAATAGGAATGGTGCGTAAGCGAAATATTGAAAAGCCGCTTGTATGCTATCAGCACGTCAGAAAAATATGAGTTATATGCGGTTATTGCCGAAGAGCTTGCACCATAGTTATTTACAAAGTGCACACATCCCCTTTCTTACACTCACGGAGTTCACGGGGTAGAACCCGGACGCCCGATCCGCCAGTGCCTTAACCATCACCGCCATTTGCGCTCGGTATACAAGGACTGTAGGTCCAAAGGTAGTGTCGCTGGTTCCGTTCATAATGCTGTAGTGGCGGCACCATTTCAGCGCGTTCACCTGTGCCGTCGTCAAGCCCGAAATGTCCGTATACGGCAGCGTGATATTCGGCACCGCGCTCGTCGTCCAGTTTATCACCTGCGCGAATTTCCACAGCGCTTCCGCTATTTTCACGCGTTCCAGATAAGTACTCGGCGCAAAAACCGTGCTGCTGTTCTGGATACCTAAACCCTTGTTTTTTGCCCACAGAGCAGGAGCTGCATAATAAGCGCTTCCGGAAACGTCACTGTACTGTGTTCCCCCTCCGGATCCTGGCTTCCCTGCTATCGCGTAAAGAATCGTGACAATCTCCGCGCGCGTCATATCCGTGCCGGGCGAAAACAGACCGCCGCCTGTCCCGTTCATATATCCGTTATTAGATACCCAGTCAACAGCATTATACGCCCAATGCCCCACCGGCACATCCGTGAAAGTGAGCGCCATTGCCGGGACGCTCAGCCCCGCAAAGCAGCACACGGCGATCACCCCGGCGAGTATCGCCCTGAGCCTGCCTGTCCTGTGCTTTTTCGGCCTATCCAATAGTACCTTGTCCGGATTGCCGGGCCGTTGCTTTCGTGCAGATAATCATTTCATATGATTGCCTCCAGTATTATTTTGGGGAACGTATATTGGCAAAGCACCCTCTTCCGGCAAACGCCGCAGAGTAGTAACTCTCCCCCCATACTACTAATACGTTTCAACTCCGCGTTTTGACTGAATCCTGCCGAAAACATTTTCTCACCCTCAAAAAAACAAACAGCGCCCCAATTGTCTGTCGCCGAACACGATGCCTGACAATTGGGGCGCTGCTTAATATTTGCTGCTTGTCTGTCTGCTTATTTGCCCTGCACGGCAGCCGCCGCCCCTACCTGTGCCCCTGCTGGCGGCACCATATCTTCATTACCAGCGAGTGCGGAAGCAGCTTAACCAAACGCACCTGCGTGCGCACGCCAAAGCCGAGTATTGACACCGGCTTTTTTAGTGAAAGGTCGCGCATTGCCTTTTTAACAACCTCGCTCGGAGACCAAAGCTTGTTGTAATTCGTAACCGCGCCGTTATCAGATACCGCTCTGTCGAAAAACTCCGTTTGCACAAAGCCCGGACACACGCACATCACATGTATGCCGCGCGGCGCAAGTTCAACGCCGAGCGCGCGCGACAGGCTGAGAACCATCGCCTTTGAAGCGCCGTAAACCGCCATATACGGCACCGGCTGAAAGGACGACAGCGAGCCGATGTTTACAATATTCGCGCCGCTTGCCATATACGGCAAAACAGCCGAGGTCAGCTCCGTTAACACGCGGCAGTTGAGGTCAATAATGCCCGCCGCGTCGGGTCGCTCCGTTTCACCGAACAGCGCAAATTTGCCGTATCCCGCCGCATTGCACAAAAACCGCACGTCTGGCTTTTCCTCTGCAAGAGCGGCGGCTATTTCGTCGATTGCGCCGGGCGCGCAAAGGTCCGCCGCGAACACACGCGCGGGAATAGGCAGCCGCGCCGCAAGCTCCGCGAGCTTATCCGCCCTGCGGGCGATCAGCCAAATTTCGTCCGCCGCGTCACTTCCGTCAGCGTACTTTTTCGCAAATGCCAACGCAAAATCGCGCCCCATTCCTGACGATGCACCTGTTACAATACCGATTTTTTTCATCTTATCTTACCTTGTGTATAGTCTTGCGGCTGACAAGGCCGCTTATCTTTACTATGAATCGGGATTTATCGTTTTCACAGAAGGCGGCTCATTGGGACATATATAATTCCGTCTTTTTCTTGTTGAGCATCTGTTTTTACAAACCCCAAATGTTCGTACACTCCAACTGCATACGGAGACGAGTTAACCGTAATTTGCTCAACCTCACGATTTTCGCTCAATTCAGAAAGAAGATTATTAAACAATTCCTTTGCGATTCCCTGTTTATGATACTTTTTATCAACAAACATAAGCGATATATGCGTTGTGTCACGAGTGCCAATTACTCCGACAATACTATTGTTCTTATAATATCCCCATAGTTTTTTATGCCCCGTATTCAAGCCTGTTGCAGCTTCTTCATATTTGTTTTTCAAATAAGCTGTGAATGTATTTCTTCCTTGCTCACCATAATCAACAGCAACAAATTCGGCAAACACGCGATTTACAAGACTAAGAGCCTGTTCTAAATCATCAATAGCTATTTCTTTAATCACCGGTAATCACCTCCACAAATCCCGCCCCGCTTATATAGCATTTTGCCGCCTCCGGCGGCAGAAATAGCGCAAGCTATTTCATATTAGTCCCGCAGGACTAATATAAATCACGTTGCTATATCTTCGTGTCGCAGTACTCGCAGAAGCCGCCGGGGCTTCTTCTGTCCGGCAAATACGGGTTTGTGCGCGTTATGCAAACGGGGTTCGGGCAGTGCCGCGCCGTCGCTGCCTCATAGTAGCGGGACCGCTCGCGCGGCAGATTCTGCTTTTCCAAAAGCAGCGCCATTCGGATAAACATACCGTACCGCGCCTGACGGAAGTACACCGCCCGCGGGTCAGCGTCCACCGCCGGTTCAATCTCCGTAACGCGCGGCAGCGGGTGCATAACGCACAGGTCGGACTTTGCGCGGGTCATCTTCTCCGCCGTCAGTATCATCTCAGGCGGGTATACGATCGACGCGCCGTCGCCCATACGTTCGCGCTGAATCCGCGTCATATACAAAATGTCAAGCTCCGGCAAAACCGCCTCAATTGAACTTTCCGTGCGCCAAGTGACGCTTTTCGCGTCCAGCAGCCACGTTATATATTCCGGCATTGCCAGTGACGGCGGCGATATGAGCACAAAATTGATTCTCGGGAAATTTATCAGCGCCGAAACAAGCGAGTGCACTGTTCTGCCGTATTTCAGGTCGCCGCAAATTCCGACGGTAAGCCCGCCGATTTCTCCGCGAAGCTCGGCGATCGTCGTAAGGTCAGTCAGCGTCTGCGTAGGGTGCTGGTGTCCGCCGTCTCCCGCATTTATAATCGGCACATCCGAGTACAATGAGGCAGCAAGAGCCGCGCCCTCGTACGGATTTCGCATAACAATACAGTCTGCGTATGCGGAAAACATACGCATTGTGTCTGCCAGCGTCTCGCCCTTTGCGCCGGAGGTCATTTTCGGGTCTGAAAACCCGATGAGCTTGCCTCCAAGCCGCAGCTGCGCCGTCTGAAACGACATCTGCGTTCTGGTGGACGGCTCAAAAAAAAGCGACGCCATAATTTTATCTGAAGCGGCGTCGGAATAATCCTTCGGACGGCTCATAATATCACGGCAGCGCGAATACAGCAAGTCCCAGTATTCTGTTGTAATGTCGGCAATCGAAATAAGGTGCCGGGGGTAATTTGTCATATGTGCGTTACCTGTTCACCTGAAAACCTATCTGAGCTTCGGGTATTTTCCCGAAGCAACGCAAAAATCTATTCTGCGCAAAGTGCCTGCGGCGCATTATTAGTGCTCCGCCCGAAAATCGGACTGAGCGCACCAAAACCGCCCTACTTCACACCTTCCATCTTGAACAAAACAGGACGTATTCCGTCCGGGCAGGCGGTTATATGCGTCTCGTCCCGTGAATACACCTTGCCGCCCGAGGCGAGAACCTGCGCAAAGGGCATAATTGCGTTCCACGCCGGCGGACAAAACCCCTCCGGCATATCAACACCGAAAGGTCCTGCTGTATAGAAAACCTCGCCGACTGACATTGAGGGACATTCCGCAAGGTCAAACGGCTGAAATTCCCGCGCAAGGTCGTCAAAATAAAGCTTGCGCAAAATTGTAATCCTGCAGCGTCCCATATCGCAGATCTTTGCCTTAGTCCTCGGAGCCCGAGAGCAAAAGCGCGGCTATACTGTCGAGCACTTCCGACTCGTTGTGTCCGTCTGTTATAACAGTAAGCGCATCGCCCTTTCGTGCGTCGAGCGCAAGCATACCGAGAAGGCTTTTCGCGTTTATCCGGCGGCTGTCTTTTTCAAGCCAAATCGCGCAGTCAAATTCATTTGACTTCTGGATAACGGCCATTGCATGATCGCCGTGCAGTCCTTCCTTGTTAGTGAGGGTGACTGATTTTATTGTCATATCAAAGCGCTCCTTTACCGCAAATACTTAGCAGCATATTTCTTCTTAATACTATTTTAACACAAAAGCGTCGGTACGTCAACTGGCAATTTTTTTACAATCTAAAGGGGGCTTGTGGGGTGCGGCGGGCGTAGAGGCGGCAGACTGTCACCTCTACGCCCGGGGGCTGCCGGCGCGGATTCTCCACGGCGCACACCGTAGGGGCGACCGTCCCGGTCGCCCGCCGTTTTTTTGCTTCGCCGTTTAGGTTCTGCTTTTATTCTGTTGCAACCTTTGACCTGTGGCGCAGGATGCTGTGTTGGCTGATTTTTGCCTTTGTCAGGGCTTTGCTTTTGTAGGGGACGCTGCCCTCAGCGTCCCTTGTGGCGGTTTCCGCCGGATTTTTGTCGGGTGTAGGGGCGGCAACCTGCTGCCCGGTGTCTGCTTCGCCGTTCTGTTTTGCTTTTATGTGGGCGCAACCGCAGACCTGCGGCGCAGGGTCCTATGTTTGTAATTGGGGCGAAGCTTGGCAGCTTCGCGCTGCTAAGCGCCTACGCGGCGGGCGGTTACTTTTTCCGCTTCGCCGGAAAAAGTAACCAAAAAGGGGCGACTTCTTTAGAAGAAGCAATCTTTTTTC
>JAISLF010000035.1 GCA_031260605.1 Oscillospiraceae bacterium | reverse complement strand
TGCTGAACCGCGCTTAACGCCCGGACTTTTTCGATAAATTCGCCTTGATTTTCGCGGACGTAGCCGCTTGCGTTTCGTATCGCGGTGAGAAATAAACTCTCGACTACGTTCACGCGGATATAGTGCATTGTACAGGTGCGCGAGTAGTGGCGGTAACTCGAACAACAATATACGTCGTGCGGCTGTGATCTCCCTGAGTTGCCGCGCTTGTAGTACATCTTCTGTCCGCAATCGGGGCAGTAGAGTATGCCCGTGAGTTGATGTACTTCGCCTGTGGCTCGTTGAGGTACGCGCTTGGTTTTACGAAGTTTCTGTACCACCGTCCACATTTCCTCGTCCACGATTGCCGGGTGCATATCTTTGAAAATCAGTACGTTCTCCGGGTCGTTCTTTTGCCGCTTAGATTTGTACGTGTCCTTGACGGTCTTATTCAGAACGCACCAACCCTTATCCTCCTGTTTTTTGAGAATCTGAATTACGCAAGCGACAGACCACTTTGTAGGATTTGCGCCGCTCCATTTTCGCATACCCGCGCCGACTTTCTCCCAATGCGCGGACGGAATGAGAATGCCCTCGGCGGTGAACGTGTCCGCGATTTGTGATGGGCTTATTCCCTCGATTATCATTCGGAACATTCGGGCGACGTTCGGCGCGGCTTCTTCGTCCAAAATCCACCGCGATTTCTCGTTCGCGTCGCGCAGATAACCATAGGGAATCGCTCCGGTAACGTGCTTGCCGTCAGCCGTTCGCGAACCGTTTATTGCTCGAATTTTGCGACTTGTGTCGCGCGCGTACCACTCATTTATTATCTCGCGGAACGGTACAAAATCGTCCTCTCCGTGTAGCGAATCTACTCCGTCATTTACGCAAATCAGACGAACTCCTTTCTCTTGAAACATCTCACGGTATAGCCCCATTTGTAAGTACGAGCGACCGAGACGACTGGAATCTTTGCTGCACAAAATCCCAACTTTGCCCTGTTCGATTAAACTGATAACTTCGAGCCAACCGGGTCGCTGGAAATTTGTACCGGAATGACCGTCATCGCTGATACAGACCGGATTCGGAAAACTGTTTTTTGCGGCGTAATCCCGCAGAAATTTCTCTTGGTTTACGATACTTTCGCTGATACCGTTATTTTCGTCGTCCCTCGACAAACGAGAATACAATATCGTGAGTTTTTGCTGTTGCATATTTGCCTCCTGCTCTTGGCAGTCCGGCGCGTTTGCGGCACTTAGCATTGCGAACTCACCTCTCTTTCGATGAGGCGGAGGATTTTATCCTCAACCGTTTCTGTGGCGGTCGCGTTGAACCTCGCGGAAATGATGTAGTTCGTGGAGCCAATCCGCTTCACAAACTTTATCGGCTCGCGCTCCGCAATGCGGGCGGTCTTAGCCGCACTTGCCGCTTTAACGGCGGCGGTAGTGGTTGTAGTCATTGATTGACCCCCTTAATTAAATTTTAGTTGTTGTTTGGTTTTAGTTGTGGTAAAATTGGTTTTAGTTGCAAATCCTCCTTTCGTTGTGGCGGGTTTCGGAACGTCCTTTCATCGCTCCGATTATTTATCCCTCTATAATACGGAGATTTAGAGGGTACTTTTCGGAACTCGAAATTCAAAGAAAAATTTCTTTGGAGTATTGCACAGCAAACAGCCTATTGCAGAGGCTATTCGTTGTGCAACATTACCCGCTAAGCGTATACTAACTCTGCGAGAATGATTTCGTGAGCGATTTCGCGGTCGCCGATTGCGTCAAGCCGTGTCTGCGCCGCGATGTCGATTTCACGGCAAAGAGGGTACAGCCTTTCCGACAGCAACAGCAAGGAATACAGAGCAGATTTTTCTTCCCGCAGGTACTCCTTGTGCATACGCCCGTATTTACCGAGGGGCGGTGCGTCGGGCGGGTCTGACAGCCTTATCGCGGGGAGAAGATAATCGCCGACTTGAATGTACTCGATTGTGTTCATAATGAACTCCTTTCGTTGTGGGGTTTTCTGAAACGCTTGTGCCGCAAACGCTGAAACCGCCGTTTTAGTACGGTTGGGAAACCGTCCTTGACAGTATAATCCTTTCGGTTTTTTGTAATACCGACATCTGCGCGCTTGCTTCCTGCGGCGCAAAAAAGCTGCCGGGGATAAATCCCGCGAGGGTAAGTAACACTATTATAAATGCTATCGCCTTTTTGCCTATCGTCTTATACTTTCTGCTCATAATAATTTCACTCCAACTTGGAAATATTGTATATACTTTCGCTTCAACCTTGATTTTGCGGCATCTGCGCTTGATAAATCAAAACACACTTGGTAAATTGCCTTTGTTTTTTAGTCTCTCTTGCTCAAATTGCACAATTCACCTTACTTAAACGGATACGTTCCAGTTCTATTACTGAAAAAATAAGTATACCTCACCCTTAAGCTGTAATCTCAAGGATGAAGCCGCCGCCCACGCATTTCATATGTATACTTGGATAATATTAGTCCATTTGGCTATTAAAAAATATGCCGCCTGTCCTTGCGCAGTGCACGCAAGGGTGAAGCAGCCACAGCCGCATTTCGTATATCCAACTGGATAATATTAGTCCATTTGGTTGTTAAAAAATATGCTGCTAATCCTTGCGCGTTGCTCGCAAGGGTGTAACAGCCACAGCCGCATTTTGTAGATGCAGTTGGATAAATTTAGTCCGATTGGTTGTCAAAAAAATTTGCTGTTCACCCCCTGCGCAGTATCCGCAGGGGGTGAAAACACACTTTCGTCTTTTAACTAAAGCATGTTTTTCATATTCAGCTTCGAGAGCGTTTCTTTCAGGTTGTCCTGCAAGCCCGTCAGCGCTTTGTGCACCTTGCAGGCGTTGCCGTTTCCGTTATTGAGGCAGAACGCGCCCTTCATCAGGCATTCATTGATGACAAGCTCGCCTTCAACCGCGCCGTAAATATCCGCAAGACTGATGTCCTCCGGTTCCTTGCTCAGCTGGAATCCCCCGTTCGATCCGCTTTGCCCCTCAATTATCGAGCATTGCTCCAGGGCTTTCGCTATTTTATAAGCAAAGGCCAAGGGAATATGCTCCTTGGTGCAAATCTGATTTATCGTGTGTTTTTCGCCGTCCGACAGGACGCGGACAATGCGAATAGCGTAATCATATCTTCTTGAAATAAGCATACTGAATCCTCCTTATGCCATTGCCTCAGCCAATTTTTGGTTCCTTTCGAGCTGAACATTATAATATTTACACATTATAACATTTTCCCTGCTGCTTGTCAAGAAAATTAGCAGATTTGCAATTTAGAAGTTTTCCGGTAGTACTTATCTCTTTAGATGATAATTTAATGATTTCAAATTATATCATCTTTATTTCTACTTGTCAAGTCTAATATCGGACCATATAAGTCTGAAATGGTACAATCATCTTATATTTTTGTATTATTTAACTACTTTGAACTTCACAATGACTTTTTTCGACATTCACGGAATTTCACCGGAGCTTGAAGTTTGAGGCGTTTTTGATGTTTCGGCGCGATTTTAGGTGTAAACCGCCAACTGATTATTTATGCAGCTCCGGGTCTAATTCTTCAATGCCTTTGAACTATTGAACGAAGCAAGTCGGCAAAAATAGTCTGAAAAATGCAGCCTTTTGTGATAAAAATTTACAGGAGGCTGTATTTTTTTATTTCTATTACAAAAAAGTGATTTCCGCGCGGATATTTCGTTATGCTTTCTCAATATAAATCAGCCCGCAGATGCCGATAAATCCACATCTGCGGGCTGCTGCCGTCATAAATCAATCTTAGTTTCTTATAAATCCGCTGCCCAAAGACCGTGGAGATTGCAGTATTCATACACCGTCACCGGGTTTTCGCCGACACAGAATTCCGCCTCGGCCTTTCCGAGAGGGTCAAGTGTTACGCGTGTTGTGCGGTTGTTTTCCAGCACGGCAATCCACGCAATGTGGTGCTCCGCCGTCATTGGGTGCGGAACAGAGCCTACTGTTACCTTGAGTTTGTTTCCGTCGCGCACCGCAACCGGAATGTGCTTTTCCTGCGCCGCATCTGTCGTGTTCGGAATCAGCTCCTGCATTTTCGCGCCGCAGCAGACGACGCTGACGCCCGCGTTTTCAATGTAGGTGATGATGTTTCCGCAGTGCTCACAGCGGTAAAATTTGCGTTCGTACTTCATTTTGTTTGCTCCTTTTATGGTTTTATTTTTGTTTTGATAAATTCAAGAAACGCTGTCGCCTGTCTTTCAATGTACGGCATACTGTCCGCAAGGTCAAGCCTGCCGTCCTTTGCTTTGTCAGACACGTTCTGTATTGTCAGCCGGGGGACGTTCATAACATCGAGGTTAAGGAAGCTCAGCAAGCTCACAAGATTGTCCTGCGCGCACAGAGTCCCCGACATTCCGCTGCCTCCGCTGATGGCGGCAGGCTTGCCCGGCAGTATTCTCCTGCCCGATTGGTGAGCGTCGTCGATAATCGGACGGGACAGCCAGTCAATTGCGTTTTTCAGCACTCCGCTGTAGCTGTGATTGTATTCGGGCGTGAAAAACCACAGCCCGTCCGCCTGCTGCACCTTTTCACGCATAGCCGTGACGCTTTCGGGCGCAGGAAATTCGATGTCCTCGTTCATAAAAGGCACATCTGCATAGTCGAGAAACTCAACAGTTGCCTTTCCTTGGAGAAATTCAGCTGCCTTTTCTGCAATTTGCCGGTTAAACGAGCCTTTTCTGAGGGAGCCGACAATAAACAGTATTTTCATAGAATCACCTTTCTCAAATATATATTTGACGAATCGTTTTTCTGCTTTCGCGCACAGCTGAGAGCTTCAGGATCTTTTCAGTGATATTCACCGCCTGTTTTCCCTGCGCAGTCGTTGCAGATATAATTCACCGTCAGGTCCGTTGATATAAGCTCGCCCTGAATATTGCCCGCTACCAGCTCTGACAGCCCCTTAAGTGCAATCAGGTCGGTTACCTGTCCGCAGTGCAGACACACGGCATGGTCATGCGGGGTCAGGTTGCCCTCGAAGAATTTCGGGCTGTCCGCCAATGCCACGCGGCGGATTTTACCCTCCCGCGTGAAAATATCGAGGTTGCGGTAAACCGTCGCCGGGGACGCTCTGTGGTGCGTCCTGCGCAGCATTGCCAAAAGCTGCTCCGCCGTAAAATGTCCGGGATTTTCTCTGAGTATTGCAAGCATAGAGTCTTGTATGACCGACATATGTTCACCATTAAGAATAAGAATCGTTCTTAATCTTAATTATACGCGTTTTGTTCCTGCTTGTCAAGTGCGAATAATAATATATTTGATATTATTACCGTAATATTTTTGTTGCAATTTGTGCCTCGCACGTGATATAATAGTTTTAGCTTTGCAACAGTCCTTGTTAAGCGGAGGAAAGCGGCTATTTTCGTAAGAACATACACATATCATTAACAATATTTAGGAGGCTCTTAATGAAAAGGAAAAGGATTCTGTCAACAATTTTGTCGGTGGCGCTGCTGTTCTCATTTTCTTCGGCTTTTTCGCTGTCGGCTGCGGCGGCGGATGGCGTTGCGTATCTTGCCGAGGGCGGCGCAACACAATATCAGGACGGCGTGACGGTGCTTGCAAGCCCCGGCGACATCAGCGGCAGCACGCTGACAGACGGCTGGTATTTGGTGCGCGGCTCGTTTACATTTAATGCTATGCTGACCATTTCCGGCGATGTTCACCTCATTTTAGAGGACGGCTGCGATTTTACCGTGAACGGACCCGACTATTCGTGGGAGGACAGTGCGTACTGGTATTATGCCGCAATTTTTGTTAACGGCACAAACAGCCTGACGATTTACTCGCAAAGCACAGGCGCAGGTATGGGTAAGCTAACCGCCACAGGAGGCGACGGCGGCACTGGCATCGGTGGACGGGGATATGACGGTGCTGATAATGCCGTAAATCAGCCTTTAGCCAACGCGGGCATAATCACAATACACGGCGGAAGCATAACCGCGCGCGGAGGATATTCTGCTGCTGGTATCGGCGGAGGCTTTCCCGGCGGCTCCGGCGGCGTTATCACCATTACTGGCGGCGAGGTAACTGCATACGGAAGTCTTAACAACTCCTCCGGCGGTGGCGCGGGTATCGGCGGAGGCGGAGCGAATGTTTCCCCATATCCCGGCGGAGCTTCCGGCATTATTACAATTTCAGGAAACGCTATAGTCAATGCCTACGGCGGCTACGGGAATTACGGCGGCGCGGGTATCGGCTCAGGCAGTTCCACAAACGGCATCCCCGGAGCGGTAGACGCCATTATCATCGAAAACCCTGCAAATGTAACCGCCACGGGCGGAACGGGGCAGTGGTCCGGCATTGGCGGTGCGGCAATCGGCGGGGCGGGCGGCTCAGGCGGCACCGGCACGGAGGTCACACCTCTGATAATGGAAGCCAGACCGGCTGCGGTGATTGACTACGAGGAGGAAACGCTCACAGGGCTTACGGCAGACGCAGTGTATGACCTTGGAAGCGCGGACGCAAACGGCAAAATCGCGATTGACGCCTCTTGGTTCGGCACAACGGTGTCTCTCGTCAAAACCGCGCGGGACGCTCTCTATGCCGACAGCGCGGCGCAGAGTATTGCGATTCCCGCACGTCCCGCCGCTCCGAATGCGGCAGGCACGCCTGAAACCGTTTCCGGACTGAGCGACGGCAAAATCACCGGGCTGACAGCAGGTGTGGATTACGAGATAAAGCTCAGTTCAGAAGCTGACACGCTCTATCAGACCGCAACAGCAGACCCGCAGGGCGAGATTATCGGTCTTTCGCCGGAAACCTACTCTGTGCGGCTAAAGGCAGTTGCCGGCACGAGCTTTTCGGGCGAGGCGGCTGTTATTGCAATCGGCAGCGGCACGCAGCTCTACACCGTGACGTTTGACGCAAACGGCGGAAGTGCGGTGAGCAGCCAGAGCATAGCGGCAAACGCACAGGCAGTGCAGCCCACATACCCGACTAAGGACGGCTTCAAATTTGCGGGCTGGTACACGGACGCCGCGCTGACGCAGGCGTATGACTTTACCACGGCGGTCACCTCAAGCTTCACGCTGTACGCCAAATGGACGCCGGGAGCGCAGTTCCCCTTCACCGACGTGACAACCGCCGACTGGTTCTACGACAATGTGTTCTATGTGTGGAAAAACGGTATGATTAGCGGCACAAGCGCAACCACCTTCAGCCCCAACGACCCGATGACACGCGCAATGCTGGTCACGGTGCTGTGGCGGCAGAGCAACAGCCCTGCGGCAAGCGGAGGCAGTGTGTTCACCGATGTTCCGGACGACGCGTATTATGCGGCAGCACTGACATGGGCGGCGCAGAACAATATCGTGCACGGAATCGGCGACGGTCTGTTCAGCCCCAACACTCCGATTAAGCGCGAGGAGCTAACAGCGATTCTGTACCGCTACGCCAAGGAATATCTCGCGGTTGACGTAACGCAAAATGTCGGAACGCTCACCTTTGCGGACACCGACGAAATCAGCGGCTACGCGCTGGACGCGGCAAAATGGTGCTTCGGCAACGGGATTATCAGCGGCAAGCCCGGAAATATATTCGACCCGCAGGGAAGCGCAACACGCGCCGAAATAGTCACAATGATACACAAATTCATCGTGAACGTGTAGGCGTTAAGCAGGGTTTACTGAATACAAAAGGCTCAACAGGCGCGCACCGCACCTGTTGAGCCTTTATTTCGCTGTTTTGTGCCTCTCCCCTACTTCACAAACCTAAGTCCTGCCTCAAACGCGTTCGCAACCGCCGTTCCCTGCGCGAAATACTCCCGTGTCGCGGCGTTCCACGAGATAATATCGCCGCCCCACAGCGCCTCCGTGCCGTCCTCAACGACTGTGCCCTTGACCTCGCCGATAAACAGCGTATGCCGCCCCAAATCAAGCGCGTGAATGACCTCGCACTCAAGCGCATACGGAAACTCCGCTATATACGGCGCGTCAACCACCGCGCTTTTAACAGGCGTCAGTCCTGTCACGGCGAATTTGTCCGCGTCGCGCCCGCTTGCAATGCCGAAATAGTCCGCTTCGGCGGCGTACTTTGCCGGAACGAGGTTGACCGTGAACGCCTTGCGGCTCGTCAGCGCGTCATATGTGTAGCGCGGCTTTTGCAGGGCAATCGAAATTGCCGGCGGCTCGGAGCTTGCTATGCCGCCCCAAGCAAGCGTCGCGGCGTTTGCCTTGCCGTTTGCGTCGTAGGTGCAGACGACAAGCACCGGATTCGGGTACAGCAGGGCGTGCGGCGGAATTGATTTTTTCATTATGGTGTCTCCAAAATATATATTTTGTGCTAAAGCTGAATGTACCTGTCGATTCCGTGATTCAGCAGCTTCATAATTGTCAGCTCGTCTATCGCGTCGGTCAGTGCGTTGTGCAGCTCGCAATACGCGCGGTCGTCCGTCAGCATTCTGTAAATGCTCTCCACGCCGTAGCCGCGTTTGAGTCTGCCCGTGCCGTAGCATTCGGCGCGCGGCGGGATTTTCGGGTTGTGCTGACGATATGCCGCCAGCTTCATTATATCATACCACGCAAGGTGCGACAGCTCCGGCAAATGGCGGTAGTCAAACGCGGCGTTGTACGCGAACATCGCGGCGACATTGTGGTCTGCAAGAAAGGCTATTGCCTGTGCGATAGCCGCCTCGCGCGGAGCCTCAACGTCCGGCTCAGCGCCGCGGAGGTACAGCGCGTGCGAGTACATCCCGCCGTGGTTTTTGTAGGGCGTAAGTATGTAATACTGCTTGTCTATCAGGTCGAACGTGTCGGAATCAGCTACGGCAAGTCCGATTGACATTACCGCGTCGCTCCAGGTAGTCTCCGTGTCGATGACCGCGAATTTGCTCATCAGCGCACTCCTTGCTGTTATTTTCCCTATTCCTGCTTCAGTATAGCACATTCCGACTTGCTTTTCAATGGAATGCGCTGTATTTTTTTGCATTTCAGTCTTGTTTTTCGCCGGGACATTTGATATTATGGAGATGATTCCGAATCAAAGGACAAAACGCAATATGACATTCATCTGCTACCCAAAATGCACTACCTGCCAAAAAGCGCAGAAATGGCTCGACGCCAACGGCGCGAAATATGAGTTCAGAGATATAAAGCTGAACAATCCGACGTATGACGAACTGAAAGCGTGGCATACCGAAAGCGGCTTGCCTCTGCGCAAATTCTTTAATACAAGCGGGCTTCTGTATAAGTCACTCAGCTTAAAGGAGAAGCTTCCTGCTCTGAGCGAGGAAGAGCAGCTCCGGCTGTTGGCGACTGACGGAATGCTTGTTAAGCGGCCGCTGCTAATCGGCGACGGGATTGCGCTGGTTGGCTTTAAGGAAAATGAGTGGGCGGCGAAAGTAATATAAACGGCAGCCGATAACTGCGGGACTATAGCCGAAAAACGGCAAAGGGGCACTGCAAAGTGAAATATTCCGTGAAATCAATTACGGTTGCGGCTCTGTTCGCAATTACTCTGGCATTTCTGACCGGGTGTAAAAAGAATCTGCCGGAGCCTCCGTTAAACACGGCGGACATTACCGCGCCGGCTGACGAAAACGCGGATTCTGCCGCGCACACGTTCGGTCTGGAGCTTTACGTCGCCCCGAACGGCAGCGACACCGCAGGCGGCACAGAAACCGCGCCTCTTGCGACGCTTGCCGCCGCGCGGGACAAAATCCGCGAAATCAGCCTCAAGGACGGAATTCCCGGCGGTGGGATTATTGTCTATATTCGCGGCGGAAGCTATGCTGTGACGGAGACGACGTATTTCACGCTTGAGGACTCCGGCACGGCAGACAAGCCGATTGTCTACGCGGCATATCCGGGTGAAACCCCGGTCTTTGCAGGCGGAATATACCTCGCGGGGAGCGGCTTTGCGCCGGTTTCGGACGCGGAAATGCGCTTGCGGCTGAGTCCTGAGGCGCGGGAAAACATCGTGGAAATCGACCTTTTTGCCAACGGCTTTACGTTTGACGATTTAGACTACTCAAAGCCTTTCTGGGAGGCGGGGCAGCTGCGCGAGTACTTTCCGGAGGACAGTGACAGCTACGACTCCTACGATAACGCGTGGCTGACGCGGCGTATGCAGGTTTTCGTCGGGGACGACGCGCTTGATTTGGCGCGCTACCCGAACAAGGTTCCCGGAATATTTGCCGAAAATCCGTATAATTCATATCTGCGCATACCTGAGGTGACAGAGTCGGGCTTTGACCCCGAAACAGAACAGCTGACAGGTGAAAACTCTAAGTTTCTCACCCGTGAGCGCCGCATAAAAAATTGGGCGAGCTATGAGGATATTATCATTACCGGTATGCCCGGGTGGGAGTTCTTCGCTGACAAGGTGCTTGCAAAGTCGATTGACCCGAACACCATGACGATTGAGCTGAGCGGAGCCGCGATGTCCGGCGTTACGAAAGGCTCGCGCTACGCCTTTGAAAATGTGTTTGAGGAGCTTGACGCGCCGGGAGAATACTTCATCAGCCGCGAAGGTGTTTTGTATCTGTATCCGTCAAAACAGCTTAAAGACACCGCAGTCAAGGTCTCCAGATTTGACAGTAACTTCATCATTGATGTTAACGACGCGTCATATATCAGCTTTTCGGGGCTGACCTTTGAGCTGACAAAAGGCTCCGTTATGTTTATTCGCGGCGGCAGCAATGTTACCGTCGATAGCTGTGTGTTTAAGAATATCGGCACAAACGGAATCCGCCTCGGAGAATACGCCTCTGCAACGCGCGACCTTGCAAGTGAATACGGGCAGGACGGCGGTTACAATGAAGAAACCCTGACGGAAGCCGCGCGCAACGGCTATAACCACAGGATTCTGAACTCAGAGTTCCTGAACATCGGATTTAACGCCGCAAAAATTGCCTCCGGCAGCGCGTTATCTCGGGACAGCGGCGGCGCGCTGTTTGAAGGCAACACGGTGATTCATTCAGGTCTTTTAGGCTCAACCTACAACTCCGGGATTAACATTGAGGGCTGCGGGATTACGGTGAAAAACAATCTGTTCGCCTTTTGTCTCGGTCAGGCAATTCAGGGAAATGTCGTTGACACAAGGATTATCTATAATGAGTTTGTGGATTCCCCCTGTGATATGGGAGAGGACACCGGAACAATCTATCTGAATTACGTTGGACTCAACGACGGTGTGGAGGTGCGGTATAACTACTTCCACGACGTCACAGGCATTGACCATCCGGGTATCGGCTTTGACTTTGCGCGGCGCGGCGGCGGAGTGTACTATGACAACGAAACGCCGTTCAAGGATTTTTCCTACAATGTCCTCTATAACGTCCCAAGTGCGCCGCAGCCGGTGGACCCGACGGGTCCGTGGACGAATATAGGCAATATCTACATAGATGTTCCGGAAACTCTCGACTATCCGCCGGAATCGCTGCGCGACAGCACCGGTACAGACTGGTCGTCACCGCAATGGGTGCTTGAAAACGTCCTGTCGGTAAACCGCTTCTATAAAAACTGGTTTTGGAGCGAGAAATACCCGGAGCTTACCGAATACTACGCGCATATGGAAAAAAAGTCCGACATTAACGAGCTGATGGTCTCGGTTTATGACAACATCATTGTAAACATAGATGCGCCGCGCAGCGGACGCTCACTCTGGGCGCCGGGCGACTGGAACGGCTACTGGGACGGGCGCAGCTTCCCCGCACTGGCTGACGCGCCGCTTGATGAAAAATACGGCAAAATCGAAAATAATCTGCTCTTCGATAAAGACCCCGGTTTTGCGGACTATTTTGGCAAGGACTTTCAGTTGTCCGAAGATACGGCGAAAAAGCTCGGTGTGCCTTGGATAGACATGAGCAAAATCGGCGTGCCGGACGCGGCGGACTTTACGCGCCTGTCGGACGCTTACAGCGGGGCGGACACGCTCAGCGGAGTGAAGTTTGACGCGCATTTTGTCACGGCTTTCCCGAACACCGACACGGAGAAGCACGAAACAGGCTATTTCAAGCAGGTAAGCCTGTGGCGCGAGGTAGCTCCCGGTCAGTGGGAATGGGTGAACGAGAGCGGACTGAACAGTGAAAGCTCGGCGGGAATCTTCGTGCGTCCCGGTGCAAACTATGCGGTGTTCTTCCACGGAGACAGCAATCACCCGCCGCAGTTCGCAGGGGTCGTCACGGGAGTCTACGACGGCGTAAGCGTAATTGGCGCACAGAAAAACATTTTGGCGGAAGCCTTCACCGTGCCACCGGAGGGCGTGACGAAATTCCGGGTTACCTCGTCGTGCTGGATTGATTTTGAACTAACGGAATATGAGTCATAATCCGGACAAAAAATGCTATACTTTAACCATTAAATAAATCAAGGCGGTTTCTATGGATTGGGACATTATTTCCGACGATAAAAAGCCATACTTTTTGGAAGAAGCCAATGCGGAGATAACGCACAAGCATCCGCTCTATAACCGCATTCTTCAGCCGCTTGAGAGGCGACACGCGCAGGACGATGTTTTGTTTTCGCTTGCTGACGGCAATTTTGCCGCTGTACATTTAACGTATTCCCATAACAATGCTGACGGCTGGCCAAAATTCACAGAGTTTGTATCTTTAGAGGAAGCCCGTAAATACATAGCCGAATATCTTACGGAGGAAGAATAATCACTGCCGCACAGCAGCTGTATCACAGTCCGCTCATAAAAAACGCCCCGAAGCTTGCGCTGCGGGGCGTTTTCTATTTTAGTATCTGTTATCAAACACGCGGGCTGTCTTTTTCTCGCTGCGCGGCAGCTCTCCGATGGCGACGCTCATCGGCACAACGGTCAAACCGATTTGGCTTTTTATCGCGTTCTTCACCGCGCTTTCCACGTCGTGCTTGCTGTAGCCAAGCTCAGTTTCAAAAAACAGCGTCAAAATATCTTTGCCGTTCAGGTGGTCAATCATAACCTGGTACTCGCTCGAAACGCCCTGAATATCGCGCAGAACGTCCTCCAGCTGTCCCGGGTAGATGTTCACGCCCTTGACCTTAACCATATCGTCCGTGCGTCCGATAAGCGTGTCAATGCGCGGATACGGGCTTCCGCATTCGCACTTGCCGGGTATAATGCGCGTCAGGTCGTGCGTGCGGTAGCGTATAAGCGGAGCGCCCTCCTTGCGCAGCGTTGTGATAACCAGCTCGCCGAACTCGCCGTCCGGCAGATTTTTGCCGGTTTTCGGGTCGATAATCTCAAAGTACAAATAGTCGTCCCAGCAATGCATTCCGCACTCGTACTCGCAGGACATTCCGATTCCGGGCCCGTAAATCTCCGTTAAGCCGTAGATGTCGTACAACTTCACGCCAAGCTCGTTTGCAATGCGCTTCCGCATTTTTTCGCCCCAGCGCTCGCTGCCGATTACGCCCTTTTTGAGGTAAATTTTGTCCTTGATTCCGCGCTTTTCAATCTCTTCGGCGAGTAAAAGCGCGAACGAGGACGTTGAGGTGAGTACAGTGGATTTCATATCAGCCATCATTTTCAGCTGCTTTTCGGTGTTTCCCGGTCCCATCGGAATAACCATAGCGCCGAGAAGCTCTGCGCCCAGCTGGAACCCAATACCCGCCGTCCACAGACCATAGCCCGGAGTAACCTGAATTCGGTCGAGGTTTGTAATGCCCGCCATCTCATAGCAGCGCTTGAACATAACCGCCCAGTCATCCACGTCCTGCTGCGTGTAGGGAATGATAATCGGCATACCTGTTGTGCCGCTTGACGAGTGGATACGCACAATTTCCTCCTCAGGAACGGCGGCAATGCCGAGCGGATACGCGTCGCGCAGCTCCTCCTTGGAGGTAAAGGGCAAAGCCTCAAAATCCGCCTGCGGGTCACTTTCGCCGAGGTTTGCGCCGCCCAGCTTTGCCTTGTAAAAGCCGTTTTCAAAGCTGTTTAAGCGGGTAAGCAGACTGCGGAGCGTGTCGGTCTGTGTTTTGTTGAGCTGCATCGGTGATGTCTCCGGTATTTCTATTTATTATTTCAAGGTCAAATGCTCTACGGCATTGACCATTTCTACGTTGAGGTTGCGATAGCTGCCGTCACGGCGAAAAACCTGCTCCGCGTCAACTGCAATCAGGTTTATATTCAAGCTGCCCAGATACGCGAGCATAGCCTCTGGGGCGTAATCGCCGCCCGTCGTCGGCGCGACTCCCCGCGTGGAAACAGCGACTATGCCGCCCGGCTTTAAGTAGCCTATATTCCGCACGGTTTCGGCAGGCTCCAACCCGATTATTATGTCAGCTCCGCCGGCGGGAATGAGCGGCGAGTAGCAATCGTCGCCGATTCTGACGTGCGACACAACTGAGCCGCCGCGCTGCGCCATTCCGATTGTTTCGGCTGTGTGAACCGTTTCGCCGCGCTGCAGCGCCCGGTTTGCCAGCAGCTTTGACGCGTAAACTACACCCTGACCGCCGATTCCGCAGATTAGTATATTCAAAATTACACCGCCTGTCTGCCCCTGTTAACAAGGGGTTATATGTCTCTAATTTATCGCGTCAAACGGGCAAACCTGCGCACACAGGGAACATCCTGTGCACAGGCTCCCGTCAATCTCGGCTTTTTCGCCGATTTTAAGCGCCGGGCAGCCGATTTCGCGGCGGCACAGACCGCAGCCCGTGCATTTATCGGTGTTGACGGACACCGTACCCGACGGCTTTTCCACATTCACGCAAGGGTACTCAAACACAACGGCGCGAACACCGCTCTCGGCAGCTGCTGCTTTCACGGCAGCGATTGCCTCACCGAGGTTCAGCGGATTCACAACACGCGGCTCAATGCCGACAGAGCGCAAAATAGCGGGAATATTCAGTGCGGCGGTCGGCTGATTCATCAGCGTTTTGCCGATTCCCGGGTGCGTCTGCCCGCCTGTCATTGCTGTAATGCGGTTGTCGAGTACGATAAGAACAATGTCGTTTTTATTGTAAACGGCGTTGATTATACCCGTAATCCCGCTGGCAAAAAAGGTGCTATCGCCGACGAACGCAAACGCCGTAGTGTCGGCTTGCGCGCGCGCGATTCCCTGCGCGATTGTAATGCCCGCCCCCATACACAGGCAGGTATCCACCATATCAAGTGGTAGCGCGTTACCCAGCGTGTAGCAACCGATGTCGCCGCAAAAAACGGACTTTTTACCGCTCATAGCTTTCTTTACTGCGTAGAACGACGCGCGGTGCGGACAGCCGGCGCACAGCACAGGCGGACGCACGGGAAGCGGCGGCAATATGGGCGCTTGCGGGACCTCATACGGCAGACCCAGATATGCCGCGATTTTTTCCGTGAGCATTTCGACGGTGTATTCTCCCGACGCGGGCAGGTTTTCCGTGATTTCCTTGCCGCAAATATCAAGCGTGCGCCCGGACGATCCCGCGAGATACAAAAGCTCGCGCTCAATCACGGGGTCTAACTCCTCAACAACGAACACGCGCTCCACGGAATCAATGAAATCCAGCGCAAGGGGCTGCGGGAACGGGAACGGCGTCGCGATTTTCAGCACCCTTACCCACTCTGCGCCGAGCCTCTTCAGCGCCTCCTTCACATACGCATAGCACACGCCGCCCGTCGCGATACCAAAGGCTTCGCTTCTGCCCTCAACCGAGTTGAATTTATAGTCCGAAAGCTGCTTTGACAGCGCACGGTTACGAACCTCAAGCTCCGCGTGAGCCTTGACGGAAAGGCGCGGGAATATGACCCATTTCGGGTCCTTAATAAAACCCTCCGGATTAACCGTTTTCCAAACGTCCTGCACGTCAATCGGCGCTGTCGCGTGGCAAAGCCGCGTCGTCGGGCGAAACAGCACCGGCGTGCGCAATTCTTCTGACAGCTCGAACGCGTCCTGAATCATCTGGTACGCCTCTTCAGGCGAGGAGGGGTCAAAGCACGGCAGCTTTGAGTACTTTGCGAACGTTCTGGTATCCTGCTCTGTCTGGGAGGAAATCGGTCCCGGGTCGTCGGCAACGAGAACGACCATTCCACCCTTTACGCCGATATACGCCAGCGACATCAGCGGGTCAGACGCGACATTCAGCCCGACCTGCTTCATTGTAACAAGCGTTCGCGCGCCCGTGTAGCTCGCGCCGGCGGCAACCTCAAGCGCTGCCTTTTCATTTACAGACCACTCGACGTAAATACCGGTTTTGGCGTGCCTGTCAAGCTCCTTTGCAATGGTTTCGAGAACCTCTGTACTGGGTGTTCCCGGGTATCCTGCCGCGACGGAAACGCCCGCTGCGAGTGCGCCGAGCGCAATAGCTTCGTTTCCCATCAACAATCTTATCGGCATAGCGACCTCGTAATTAGCTTTTCATATAGTTTCAGCTGTGTGATTATTGCGCAGGTTCCGCAACTGCTTGCCGGCAAACAACAAATCACCTTGTTATGTTAACACAATCGGTTTGAGAAGTCAAGTTCTGCGGCGGTTTTGTGGGTGGGCTGCCGGTTTGCCTTTCTGCCGCTCAAAACTGCACCCTCACAAAAAAACACAGGCTCGCGGCGAAATAACGCCGCAGCCTGTGTTTTTAAGTAAGCTAAATCGCTTGTGCGCCGCCGTTATTCTTCATTACGTTTTTTGCGTAGCTTACCTGTTATACCAAGTGTAAGCGCTGCCAATACTGAACCGCCGCCGATGCAGGACCACAGGGCTATTGTGTTGCTGTCCCCGGTGTTCGGACTGCCGCCCGTTGTCTTTTTCCACTGCGCATGAAGGAACACATCTCCCGCGACTGCTGAGGTAAAGTCTGCTTTGCCTGCCGCGACAGCCGTTCCGCTGCCGTCCGCCTTTGTGTTCCACCCTGTAAAGGTGTAGCCCGCCTTAATAAAGCCGTTGCCCTTGACCGTTGTGAATTCATTGATGTACTCCGGGGCATTTGCTGCAACAGAGCCGGATTCCGCACCGTTACCGCTGTATTTCAGTGTGTATTTCGGGTTTTCCGCCCACTGCGCATAGAGGAACACATCTCCCTCAACCGCCGAGGTGAAGTCTGCCTTGCCCGCCGCAACAGCCGTTCCGCTGCCGTCCGCCTTTGTGTTCCACCCTGTGAAGGTGTAACCCTTTTTAACAAAACCGTTGCCCTTGACGGTTGTATACGCGTTCAGATTCTCGGGCGCATTCGGCGCGACAGTACCGGAATCCGCGCCGTTGCCGTCATATTTCAGCGTGTAGACGCCCTGCGACCAGCCTGCATACAGCACAATATCATCTGTAACTGCCGTGCTGAAGTTATACGGCACGGTTGCGGCCGGATCGGTATACCAGCCCGTGAATACGAAGCCTACATTTGCCGGATTGGTGTTCGGCGCGGAAGCGGTATTTGTATACGGTACGGTTTGCCTATTAAATACTGCGTTATTGCCGAAATTCGTCATAAATGTGACGGTAGGACGAATTTCGAGCGTGATAAATGCGGACGGTTTTACAATCTCACCCTCGTTAAAGGCGTCTGCCGCAGTCACGGTAATTATGACCGTACCAAAGCCGACAGGCGTAATAACTCCGGTTGACGTGTTAACCGTCGCAACGCCGGGAGCGGAGGAACTCCACACATAATCAGTATCGTCTGCAAAGAGCAGCGCTGTCGGCGTTTGCGCGAAAAGACCGGCGTTAGGCGCCGTGAACCAGGTTGAATCAGCCTCGGCTGTGATATTGCCGTCAATTTTGGTTGCAATATAATTTCCGCTGACTTTGGGTAGTGCACTGCCCGCCTGTGTTGGAGGCGTGCCGTCCTGCGTGTCCTCAATGACCTTCAGTGTATCGACTAAGCCCGTAAACCGGCAGAAAACGAAGCTATCAGATGTTGCGTTTTGAAACACAGGCTGCACGGGGTCGGTAGAGCCTGCGCTCGTGTCTAAATCCGCTGTGCGCCCGCTTAAAGTCTCCTGCAGCGTATAATGCGTTCCCGTGCCGGCGGCGCCGTGAAAGTCAATACCGTAGAGCCGCACATTTCCGCTATTTGGAGCTGTCAAAATAAACGGAGGCGCAACAGCCGTGCTTGAAACCGCCCTTACGGGCACCATATCGGCAACTGAGGTCAGCGCACTGCCAAACAGCGTGTTGACGCTCTGCACTGCACGTATGTGCACATTCGGCACTGCTCCGTCTGAAAATGTCGTCGCAAAGCTCGGCGCGGTAAACACCGGCAAATATCCGTCGCCGTCCGCCAAAATCTTGATGTATGCCTGCGAACGAAGCGCACGACCGTTATAACCCTGAGAAGCGTCTGTTGCGCCGGTGGAGAGCGGCTGTGCCATACGCTGCAAGGCAATGTTTATGTAGGAAAGCTGAGACGAAACCGTCGGCGCGGTCGCAGGCGTCGCGCCCTGGCGCACAATCCAGGAATTATCACGCAGGTCAAAGATAACATTGTTTGCCGCTGCTGCGGGAAGCGTTTTGTAAACTGAGACTCTGCCGTAGGTTTCTGCGGTGCCGGTAGCAGTGCCGTTGCCGCGAAACTCCGCAAACTTAAAATCATCAGACGGGAGCGTCACATTGCCGTAGGCGTTTGACTGAAGCACCAGCGTCGGCTCTATTACCGCGTTTGTGCCGCTGTTTGTGATATTCAGCGTTCCGTCAAAAACAACGTTGACGTTCTGCAAATCCTTGCCGTATATTGAGGTTGTGCTGGGACCCGTCGGGTGCTCTATTCTGATAACGCCGGCGCTCGGCGTTGCGTTTACCGAAACATTAATATTGCGCAGGTTCAAATTGGCGGATTGGTTCAGCGACAGCACCGCGTACGACGCGTTAACAATCCAGTTTCTGACCGTTACATCCTCAATATTTATATGACCCGTGTTAAGCGACTGCGCCGGATCGGCTCCGTAGCCCCCGAGAACATTAATCGCGCGGTTGGGGTTTGTCCCTAAACCACCGGAGGCGTTATTCTGCAGAATGCAGCGCTTCAAATAGAAGTCACGGTTTCCCTGAGGAATATGAATGTAATGATACCCTCTTGAGCTGTCATTACGCATTCTGTTGCCGTCCGCGTCGAAAATAAGATTATAGTACAGCATTCCGCCGTTATTTACCAAATTGCGCTCAATCCCGGTGCCGTCGGAGGCTTTTTTGAAAACAACAGGGGTTGCATTCGTATCATACGGGTCGGTAAGTCCGACTAACGCGAGATTCTCAGCGGAAAGGTCGGTATAGTTGGCGGGATTTGTATCAGTATAGGTTCCGCCGTCGATAAAAATCGTGCTGTTTGCCTTGGCGAACACTCCCGTGCCAGAAAACTCACCGTTTAAGAGGTAAATAACCGCGCAGGTATATGTATCGCCCTCAAAGCTTACGTTTTCGGTTAATGCCGAGGAGTAGGCGGGATTTTGTGTTGCAAAATAGAATGTGCGCGTAATTAATGACGTGTCCTTATACGTGATTTCAGATTCACGGAAAGGGTGCGCGTCAGGCGAACTGTCTGTCGGATGAAAGGAAAATATCGGGTTATCCACTGTAGTAGTCGGCAGCGTCGCCGTTTGGGTTCGCAAAACCGTCGCAGAGCCCGGAATGAGCGCTATAGCCGGAACCAGCATAAGCGCAACAAGCACAAACGTAATAATCCGCTTAGTGTACTTCATAATATTTTTGCTCCTAATCTCGTATAAGTTATAATCCACTGCAACAACACAGGAAAACATATTTATCTTTAATTTGCAAGTTTTCAAGTTATTTTATCATAAACGAACTGATATGTCAAGAAAAAATGCAGATATAACAAAGTCCTTTGTGTGACAATGCCGCACAAAGGACTTTGGCTTTGACTTTGAAACAACAGCGCACTACTTTGCCGTCTGCTTTTATTTATGGTTATGGATTAACAAGCTCATCAAACCTGTGCAGCATTGTTGCCACCTCAGCGCGAGTTGAGTTGCCGATCGGATCTATAATATCGTCAAAATTGTCGTCCCACTTACCGGAAATAATGCCGTTTGCCACGCACCATTTTATTGCATTGATTGCATAATCGGAAATCTCATCGACATCAACAAATTTACTCAACCCTACCGTTTTACTCACATCAATTTTCAAATAATCTTTTGCGTACTTGTACAAAATAGCCGCAAACTGCTCGCGTGTGACATTTGCGTTTGGGGCAAACTCCGTGGGCGACACGCCTGCGACAATGTGGTTTTTAGCCGCCCAAGCAACCGCGTTCGCGTACCACGCATCGGCGGCAACATCGGAAAACCGGTTGTCTGACACAACGTTAGGCGCGACGGCGTAGCGCTGCATAACCGTGACAAGCATAGCGCGGGTCATCGGCGCATCCGGCGCAAATTCTGTTTCGGAAATTCCGGAGAAGAGATATCTGTCGAGCGCAAAAAGCAGCTCTTTAACATACCACTTGTCTTTTCCTTCATAAATGTAATCCCAACCGATATCCGTGAAATTGCGAAGCGGCAGGTATTTGCTGTCCAGCTGGTTGTAATACGTCAGCCGGAAGTTCGTGAACATTCCGGTAACGTCTGTCAAGCCAATTATGTCGTCAAGTGATTCAATGAAATTGTTGTTGCAGTAGATTTGTGCATCCGGGCTGTTGAGGTTTGTATTGCGCAGGTCAAGCGTGGTCAGAAGATTTGAGTTGCAGTATAATGATGTTAATTCTGCACAGCCATTGACATACAATGTTTTTAGCACATTATTGATGCATAAAAGCTCCTTTAACGATTTACAATTTCGCACATCTAGGGTGTTTAATTCATTTGCCATGCAATCTATGCGTTCAAGGTCTACACTCTCTGAAACGTCAAGACTTGTTAATTTTTCAAAAGCAAGAATAATTTCTGTTACAGAATATTTTACGCCACCGTCTTCAATATAACGGGGGATTTTTATATCGGTATCAGTTGTATTCAATCCCCAAATCGTAGCAGCGCCGTCGATAATATAGTACCAAAAATCCTCATTGCTTTTGCGTTCAATATCGGTATTCAGTGGCTGCACGGCTTCGGCGGATTTTGCGGGCAACAGGGATAAAACCACGCATAGACATAGTACTAAAGACAAAGCCTTTCGAAGAACATTTTTCCTGAACAACATAACATTTCTCCTGTATTATTTTGCTTTCATTATACCATTGAAAATTTGGTTGTCAATACAGGTTTTGATTAATGCGGCAGACCGGCGCTCGGCAAAAAGAACAAAGCTCCCGGAAGAGGAGCTTTGAGTTTCGGTTGTTTTTTTGACAAAACACTGATTATCGGATTACAGGCATTCGTTATAGATTTCGGCAATTTCAGCCTGCGTAAATGTGGTCGGGTGCGCCGCTATTCCCGCAGCGGACACACGCATGCAGTTCTCCGCCATCCACGGAATATCACCGGCGTCTATGCCCTGTGCGCCAAGCGTTGTTTCAAGCTCCAGGCGGCGCAGAAGCCGCCGGATTAAACCGGCGCAGTCCTGCGAATCCGCACCGCCGAGTATTCTCGCAATCACCGCGTATTTTTCGGGATTTCCCGCAACTGAGCGCTCCGTTATCGCGGGCGTCAGCGCCGCCAGACCTGCGCCGTGGACTATATTCCGCAGTCCGCTTGCGGGGTGCTCTAGCGCGTGCGGCGCAGTAACACCGGCAATGCCGATCACCATTCCGCCGAGTGTTGCGCCGAGTGTCAGCGCGTCCCACTGTTCGGGACTGCCGGAACCGTCAAACAGCGGAACAAGACTGCCCGCCGCAAGCTCCATACCGCTTTTAGCAAGCGCGTCAGTAATCGGCGAGGCGTTTTTAGAAACGAACGCCTCCATACAATGGCACAGCGCGTCAAACCCGCAGGAAGCCAGAACCGTGCGCGGCATTGTCTCCATTAGCTCCGGGTCTATAATTGAGCATTTTGCAACGATTGCGTTACAGCGCAGCGACTTTTTGTCGCCGTTTTCGGGATTTGTGAGCACCGCAAAGCCGTTTGCCTCACTGCCTGTTCCGCAGGTGGTGGGTGCAAGAATTACCGGCAGTGCGTCGTCGCTTTGGCTGCGCCCGAAAATGTAGTCGCTTATATCGCCGCTGTTTTTCGCGATAAACGCTATTGCCTTTGCCGCGTCCATCACGCTTCCGCCGCCCACGCCGACAACCACATCGCACACGGCAGCCTTTGCAGCCTCCGCGCCGCTATACGCGGTAGTCGTCAGCGGATTTGCCTGTACGCTGTCAAACACAGTCACCGAAACGCCGGCTTTTTGCAGCAGCGCAACCGACCTGTCGTACAACCCGGAGCGTTTTGCGCTGCCGCCGGAGATTACAAGCAGGGCGTGCTTGCCAAAACGTGCGCATTGTTCGCCGATTTCTCCGAAACGCCCGCGCCCGAACGCAAGGTTAACCGGAAGATTGAAATTAAAGCCCATACCGCCCTCGTTATTTCGTGAATTTCGTCCAGATGTCGTTGTAGATTTGCAGCGTGTCCGCTTCAAGGTCAGTCGGCGTTAGTCCCTTTGCGATTGCCTCTGCGGGAATATTCTTTGCCGCATTGTCAAGATATGCCTTGTCCATAAGAGCAACTGCTGCTTTGTTCGGGTCGGTGTAAGGAAACACCTCAACGATTCCCTTGGAAACCTCTGGGTCGAGTATGTAATTGATAAATTTCTCGCTCCACTCTTTGTTTTTGCTGCCCTTTGCAACGCACAGACTGTCAAAGAACAAATACTGCCCCTCTGTCGGGAACACAACCTCAATCGCCGGAACCTCATCCATTGCAATTGCGATTTCCGCGCTGTAGATAAGCCCGATTGTCGTTTCTCCGTTTATCATTGCGGTTTTCGGCGAGTCGGAGTCCAGCAGCTTTATGTTTGGCTTCAGCTCCATCAGCTTTGCTTCGGTTTGAGCAAGCTTTGCGGGATCTGTTTCGTTATAGTCAAAGCCCAGCATTACGTTAATAGCGCCGATTATCACGCGGAAATCGTCAATAATAACAATTGAGTTTGCAAACTCCGGGTCAAAAATATCCGCATAGGAGGTTATCGGCTTTGTAACCTTGTCAGTGTTCACGCAAAGCGTTGCAACGCCGCCGAGATACGGCACTGAGTATAGGTTCTCCGGGTCGAAATACCGCGCCAGATAGCCCGGCTCAATATTCACTGAATTCGGAATGTTCGCGTAATCGAGCTGCTCAAGAAAGCCCTCGCCGCTAAGCCGCTGAATGTAGAAATCCGCCGCGTCAATTACGTCATAGGTTCCCGACGGAGCTGATTTCACCTTGGCATACATATCCGCAATAGACGAAAATGTCTCCACATTGACTTTTACGTTGTATTTTTCGGTAAAGCCGTCAACAACAGATTGCGGCAGATATTCCGACCAAATAAACACGCTGATTTCCGCAACAGGTCCGCTTTTGCTTTTTGAGCACCCGGCGGCGGTTACGGCAAGCAGAACAGCACACAGTACGATTGCTATTACTTTTTTCATTGTTTGGTTCTCCCGTTTGATTAACTAATATTTCCACGCGGCATTGGGCTTGCGCAGAATTCTGCCCAAATCCGTATGAATCGTGTCGCCCGCACAAATTGCGGTTTTGCCGCCGATAATGACGCGTGAGATACCGTCCGGCGGTGCGTCAGAGCGTCCCCTGTCCGGATAAACGGCGTTATCCCTCAGCTTTTCCGGGTCAAACACCACTAAGTCCGCGTCCGCTCCGACGGCGATTTTCCCCTTGTCCGTTAAGCCTAACCTTTCGGCGGGAAGTGAGGTTATTCTCGAAATTGCGTCAGGCAACGTAAGCTGTCCGCGCTGAGATACAAGCTCGCGCAAAAACCTCGGAAACGTGCCCGCGTCCTGCGGGTGTGCGGCGGAGGAGTCGCCGTCGTCGCCGTTCATCGCTAAAACTCCGGCGTCGCTTGACGCCATCATATACGGCAGCTCAAACGCCATCGGAATTTCCGACGGCTGTCCGATTAGCGCAATTGCAGCGTCGTCGGGGTGGTTTTTCCGCAGGTCGAGATAGCTCTCGCGCGTCAAGGTTTGTCCCGCATAAGCCCCGCCGGGCATATAAATCGAGTCATACGAAACGCCCCATTTTGCGAAGCACTGCTCGTCAAACACCGCTGTTCCGATTTTCGTTGCAAAGCTCGTGTACATTCCGCTGTCACAGGAAATATCGATTCCCGCGCGCCGAGCCGTCTCAATACGCTCAAGCGCGTGCCTCATCATACCGTAGCCGAACTGGTATACAATATGCGATATTTGCACTGCCGCGCCCGTCTGCCGTGACAGCTCGATTACCTCGTCAAGTGCGGCAAGCCCGGGGAAAAAGTCCGTGCGAATATGAATCGCAACAAGCTTTCCGTATTTTGCCACAATCCGCGAGAGCGTATAAAGCTCCTGTTTTGACGTTTCGGGGCAGTATTCCAAGCCAAAGGACAGCCCGAATGCACCCGATTGCAAATCCTCCTCCAGCAGCTTTGCCGCTTCGGCAAGCTGCCGTTCGCTCAGCGGCATATAAGGGTCTGCCACGCCCACGCGCTCACGCAGTGTTGTTGCTCCGCAAAGCTGCGCCTGATTTATCACAAAGCCGCGCGTTTCCGTCACGGTGAAATACGCATTCAAATCCGCCTGCCCAAAGCCGCAGTTTCCGTTAACCGCCGTCGTCACGCCCTGCCGTGCAAGCAGAAGTCCCGCCGTCGGGTGACTTTCGATGTGCGCGTGAATGTCGATAAAGCCGGGCGCGATATATTCGCCGCCGGCGTTCACCGTTTCGGCGGCAGCGTGCGTTTCGCGTGTAATATCCGCAATTTTGCCGCCGGATATGTATATGTTTGCGGCAACTAATCGGCGGCGTTCCGGGTCAACGATTATTCCGTTTTCAATACCGAAATCAAACATATGTTTCACCGTCCAGTGTTAGAATCGCGCCGTACAAATCTGGTCTGCGGTCTCTGAATACGCCCCACGCCCGCCGCTGAAGGTGCAGCTCGTCAAGGTCAAACTCCGCGGTTACAAAGCCCGTTTCGCGCTCGTCCAGAGCAGCTGCAAGCTGCCCCGTGCCGTCCGCAATGAATGAATTTCCGTAAAATGTAATTTCAAAGTCGCCCTCACGCTCCGTTCCTGTGCGGTTAGACGCAATAACCGGCGTGAGATTTGCCGCCGCGTGTCCTTGCATGCAGGTCTGCCAGTGCTTGCGCGAATTAAGCGCTGGATTCAGCGGCTCTGAGCCGATTGCCGTCGGATACAGCAAAAGCTCCGCGCCTTTCAGGCACATTATCCGTGCCGCCTCCGGAAACCACTGGTCCCAGCAAACACCGGCGCCAATGCGCCCGAATTCGGTGTCCCAGACGCAAAAGCCCGTATCCCCGGGGTTAAAGTAAAACTTCTCTCCGTAACCCGCACCGTCCGGAATGTGCGACTTGCGGTAAGTGCCGAGAACCGCGCCGTTTGCGTCAAGCATTGCAAGCGTGTTGTAATATGCGTTGCTCTTCCGCTCGAAAAAGCTGACGGGTATAACAACGCCAAGTTCCTTTGCAACACCCTGAAAATGCCGCACAGCGGGGTTTTCTTCAAGCGTAGTCGCAAGCGCGAAATACTCCTCGCTCGGCTTTTGGCAAAAATAGTTCGTTTCAAAAAGCTCTTGCGGCAATATTATGTTCGCGCCCGCACGCGCCGCAGCGCGTACAAGCGTATCTGCCGCTTCAAGATTTCTTTCGCCTGATGCAAACTGCGTCGCGGCAACTGTTACCTTGCGCATGCTTATGCCTCCTTTTTTACAGCGGAATTTGCTGCGTAATGCAGTGAATATTGCCGCCGCCTTTTAGAATTTCAAGAGTGTTTACAGTCGCAACGCTTCGATTCGGAAAAAGCGCGCGCATTCGGCTCAATGCCGCCGCGTCGGCTTCTGCCGCCGCTCCGCCGAATGCCGGCATTACAACGCCGCCGTTTACAAACACAAAGTTTATGTAGCTTGCCGTAAGCCGCTCGCTGCCGCTGTATATCGGCGGCGGGGCGGTGATTTTTTCAATTTGAATGCCGTTTTTCTCAAGTACTTCGGCGTTTGCGCGGCATCGCGCGTAGTTCGGGTCGGCTTTATCGTCTGTCCACTGCAATAAAGCCGTGTTTTCGCCGATAAAACAGCAAATATTATCAACGTGTCCGTCCGTTTCGTCATTTTCAATGCCGAACGGCAGCCATATAACGCGTGAAGTCCCGAGCTTTTCGCACAGCACAGCTTCAATTTGCGCCTGCGATAAACCGGGGTTGCGGTTTGGGTTCAGCAAGCACTCGGCAGTTGTAATCAGCGTACCTGCGCCGTTTGTGTGAATGCTGCCTCCCTCAAGGATAATGTCCGCATTGATAACCTCGACCCCAAGCAGCTCGCACAGCCTTTCCGGCACGCTGTTATCCAGCTCCCACGCCGGATACTTCTCACCCCAGGCGTTGAACCGCCAGTTAACGGCGGCAAGCCCGCCGTCTGCGTCCTTTATGAATGTCGGACAGTTATCACGCGCCCACGCGTCGTCATGCGGCAGCGGCAATATTTCAACCGAAGCGCCGCAAAGCTCAGCAGCCGACTCCGCATTTTCCGGCGTTGCAATCATGGTGACAGGCTCAAACTGCGAAATCACCCTTGCAACCTCAGCATAGCTTTGCCGTGCGGCGGCAATGTCGCCGCTTTTCCAGAACACCGGAAACTCCATAAGCATTCTGCTGTGCGGCTTCCATTCCGCAGGAAACAACACGCCGCTCATAAGCTTTCGGCGATTGCCGCATCAAGAACATCCATGGAGTACTCCGCCTGCTCCTCAGTCATAACCAGCGGCGGCAAAAAACGGATTACGTTCGATAGAATTCCGGCGTTTATGAAAATCACCCCGTGCCTGAGCGCGTTTGCCGTGATTTTGCCGATAATCTCTTTGTTCGGCTCCTTGGTTTTGCGGTCACGGACAAACTCCATGCCAATCATCGCGCCGAGTCCGCGCACATCGCCGACGACAGGGTATTTCGCTTTCATCTCATTGAGCCGCCCCGTCAGATACTCGCCGAGCTTCCTCGCTTTTGCGTTCAGGTCATACTTTTCAATGTTATCAAGCACAGCAAGCGCCGCCGCGCAGGCTACCGGGTTTCCGGCAAAGGTTCCGCCGATTCCGCCCGCCTGCGCCGCGTCCATAATATCCGCGCGTCCGATTACGGCGGACAGCGGCAGCCCTGCCGCAAGCGACTTTGAGGTCGTCAGCAAATCCGGTGCAATACCCGCCTGCTCAATTGCAAACAGCGTGCCCGTGCGCGCCATACCCGACTGTATCTCGTCAATTATCAGCACAATGCCGTTTTCGCTGCAAATTTCGCGCATTCGCTTTAGATACGCAACCGGCATCGGGATAAAGCCGCCCTCGCCCTGAACAGGCTCGATTATCACGCACGCCACCATTTCGGGCGACAGGCTTATTTGCAGCATTTGCGCAAACTCCTCGGCACAAGACAGCGCGAATTCATCGGAGGACAGGTCTGTCGCGTTGCGGTAGACATTCGGGCAGGGTATTTTATATGTATCGGGTGCGAACGGACCAAAGCCGTCTTTGTACGGCTTCACCTTTGTTGTAAGCGACATTGTAAGCAGCGTTCTGCCGTGAAAGCTGCCGTCTACAGTTACGATTCCTGTGCGTCCGGTGAACTTTTTGGCTATTTTCACGGCATTTTCAACCGCCTCCGCGCCGGAGTTTACAAACATCGTTTTTGCGTTGTCTATGGGCGCCGCCGCATTCAGCCGCTCGGCAAGCGCAACATACGGCTCATAGGGCGCGACGTTTATTGAGGTATGGATATACCTCTCTGTCTGCTCTTTTATCGCCGCCACAACCTCATCGGCGCAGTGCCCCACGTTTATTACGCCGATTCCCGCCGCAAAGTCTATAAACACATTTCCGTCAACATCGCGAATCAGCGCGCCCTTTGCCGTTTCGGCAAAAATGTCGGTGTTATGTGAAACGCCGCGCGGCACTGCGGCATTTCTGCGCGCAAGAAGTTCAAGTGACTTCGGTCCCGGTATCGCTGTGACGATTTTTGCCGTTGTTTCGGTCATAATGCTTCTCCTAAAGTCCGAACTCTTTTTGCGTATCGCCGAGTGCCTCGTCCATACGCGCAATTACCTTGTCAAAATCCTCATAGCTCATCGTCAGCGGCGGCTCTATGCGGATTGTTGAGGCGTTGTTAAGCGTTCCCGCCGTCATCACGTTTCGCGCAAACAAGCCCTTTGCAACAGAGTATCCCATATCGGACTCAAAGAATTCCACACCGATAATCAGCCCGACGCCGCGAACCTCCCTGATAACCTTCGGGTATTTTGCAGCGAGCTTTGCCAGAGCCACAAGCAGGTATTCGCCCTTTTCCTTTGCCTGCTTCGGCGTGTCGTGAGAAATCATATACTTCAGCGCAGCAAGGGCGGCTGAGCACGCAAGCGGGTTGCCGCCAAAGGTCGGACTGCCGAGAATCCACGGATTTTCAACAAGCGCGTCAACCCACAGGTGCGGGCGCGCGATAATGCCGGTAATCGGCATAATTCCGCCGCCGAACGCCTTACCGTAGGTCATAATGTCCGGCACAACGCCCTCCGCGCCGCAGCGGAAGTAGGAGCCTGTACGCCCCATTCCCGTTTGAATCTCGTCAAAAATCAGAATGATTCCGTATTCATCGCACAGCTCGCGCACTGCCTTGAGATACCCCGCCGGAGGCACAATAACACCTGCTTCGCCCTGTACCGGCTCCATAATCACAGCCGCGATTTCCTCGCCGACCTTTGTCAGCTTTTCCACAGTTTTGCGCAAATCGTCAATATCGCCGTAGATTGTGTGCGCAACCTGCTGAACTATCGGCAGGTACGGCACGCGGTAGGTCGCCTTGCCGCCAACGGAAATTGCGCCCATGCTCTTGCCGTGAAATCCGCCGATAGTCGAAATCGTCCAGCGCTTACCTGACGCGATTCTTGCAAGCTTGAGCGCCATTTCAACAGCCTCCGCGCCGCCGTTTGTGAAAAAGCAGTACTGCAAGTCACCCGGAGTGATTTCAGCCAGCGCCTTGGCAAGATAGCCGCGCAGCGGATCCAGCAGCTCCTGCGAATGCAGCGCCTGCCGTGACAGCTGCGCCTGCACGTATTTCAGAATCTCAGGGTTGCGGTGCCCGAAATTGTATATACCGAAGCCTCCGAGGCAGTCTATGAATTCCTCGCCGTAAACATCAGTGAAATACGAATCGTGATCCTCCCACTCAACAAACGCCTCGTTTGTTGAAACAGACTTGCGGTATTTAAGCCAGCCGGGGTTGACATAGCCGTTATAGTTTTCAATACTATCTTCTACAAGAGCCTTTTTGTCTGCCTCGGCGAGCGTATCGGCTTCTATAAAGCCGAGAATTTTGTCAAGGGTTTCCGTCGCTTTTTGAACACTCATTTTTTGCATAATCCTTTTGATATTAATTAATTTTCAAACCAGTCAACCCTGCCGGGGGCAAGATTTATATTTATCTGCTTAACCTCTGTGTATTCCTCAAGCCCGTAGGTGCCCAGCTCACGCCCGATTCCGCTTTGCTTGTATCCGCCCCAGGGCGCCTGCGTAAAGGTCGGGTGGTACGAGTTCACCCATGTAATTCCCGCCCTGAAGGCACGAACCACACGCATGGCGCGCGCAATGTCGTTTGAGAATACTCCAGCCGCAAGACCGAAGTCTGTGCCGTTTGCAAGCTCAATTGCCTCGTCCTCAGTGTGAAACTTCTGCACCGCAAGCACGGGACCGAACACCTCTTTTTGCACAATCGCCATATCCGGCGTGCAGTCCGCAAAAATTGTCGGCGCAACAAACCATCCTTTGGCGAGCTCTCCGTCCGTCAGGCGGTATCCGCCGGTAATAAGGCGCGCACCCTGGCTTTTGGCGGTTTCGATGTGGGCAAGAACGCTGTTCATATGCTCCTCGCTTACAAGCGGACCCATTTCGCTGCCCGGCTCATCTCCGCGCGCAACCTTTATTTTCTCCGCCCGCGCCGCAAGCTTTTCGAGAAACTCGTCATAAATCGTGTCCTGCAAAATCAGGCGGCTGCCTGCCGAGCAAACCTCTCCCTGATTGCAGAAAATCGCAAAAAGCGCCCAGTCAACGCCGATGTCTGTATCAACATCATCGAATATAACGCACGGAGACTTGCCGCCAAGCTCCAGCCCGACTCCCTTTATCGTCTCGGCTGCCGTCTTCATAATTTGCCGCCCCGTGTCGGTTCCTCCGGTGAACACTACCTTGTCAACGCCGGGATTTTCCGCAATTTCCTGCCCGACTGTCGCACCGGAGCCGAGCACCAAATTCGCAACACCTGCAGGCAGCCCAACCTCGTCAAACAGCTCAAACAGCCTGACAGACGACAGCGCCGTAAGTGTCGAGGGCTTAAAAACCGTTGTGTTTCCGGCGGCAATGCACGGCGCGATTTTCCACGCCGCCATCATCAGCGGATAGTTCCACGGCGCGATTTGACCGACAACGCCGATAGGCTCACGAACCGTCATTGCGAAGTTCTCCGGGTCCGGCGTTAAATAGGTCTGCCCTGAGGGCTTGTCGATAAGTCCGGCATAGTATCTGAAGCACGCGGCGGAATCTGTTGCGTCGCCCAGCGAATCGCGCAGCGGCTTTCCGTTATCCGCCGTGTCAATCGCGGCAAACTCCTCTGCAAGCTCTTCTATTCTGTCTGCGATTTTCAGCAGAAGCGCGGCGCGCGCTGTTACAGAGGTACCTGCCCACGCGGGAAACGCGGCGCGGGCGGCGGCAACTGCTTTTTTTACGTCCTCGGCGGTTCCATCGGTTACAATGCCGATTTTCGTGCCGTCGGCAGGGTTAAAAACCTCGCGGGTGCCTGCTCCTTTGACCCACTCGCCGCCGATATACATTAACTTTTCAGTCATTTCTCCGTCCCCTACTTTACAAACTTTGTCCAAAGACCATCGTATTTTTCAACCTCCGCTCCAATATCAAGCACATACTCGCCGTTTGCAATAACGGCAGGGTCAATGTTTGAGGCAGGGTTGTTCTTGTAGCTGTCCGGCAAAAGCGCAACGGCGGCTGTATTCGGGTTTAGATAGGGAAATTCATCGGAAACAAGCTTTGATATTTCGGGGCGCAGGATAAAGTTCAGAAACTGTGTTGCGGCGTCAACGTTTTTCGCGCCCTTGAGGATTGCAAGGCTGTCCAGGAACAAATAGCAGCCCTCCTGCGGGAACACAGCGTAAAAGTCATCTGATTCCTGAAGGCAGATTGCAATTTCGGCGTTCCACATAAATCCGATTGCCGTTTCTCCCGAAAGCATTGCAGATTTCGGCGAATCGGAGTCGAGCAGCTTAATGTTTCCCTTCAGCTCAGCGAGCTTCGCTTCAACGGCGGCAAGCTCTGTGTCGTCCGTTGTGTTAAGCGAATAGCCCAGTGACTTTGCCGTCATACCGATAACTGCGCGGAAATCATCAAGAGCAACGATTGAGCTGCTGTATTTAGCGTCAAAAATCTGCTCATAGGAGGTTATGTCCGCGCCTGCTTTAGCTTTGCTGACAACAAGTCCCGCAAGCCCGCCCATATACGGCACGGAGTATTTGTTTCCGGGGTCAAAGCCCTGATTGAGGTACGACTCTCCGATGTTCTTGAGGTTCGGTATCGCGGAAAGGTCAATCTCCGCCAGCAGACCCTCCTGCACCATCATCTTAACCATATAGTCGCTGGGAACAACAATGTCGTAAATGCCCTCGTTGCTGCCCTTAACCTTTGCAAGCATATCCTCGTTTGAAGAGTAGGTGGATACGTTTACTTTAATTCCTGTTTCCTCGGTAAACGCGTCAAACACACTTTGCGGCATATACTCTGTCCAAACAAATACGTTCAGCTCACCGGCATTTTTCGGCGCATTGCCGTCGTCTGACGATTTTTTCGAGCAGGAGGCAAAGACAAGACAAAGACTGACAGCAAGCAAGAATGCGATAATTTTTTTCATTTTTTTACAGCTCCTTTAGTTTTGATTTTCTATAATTTTACGGACTTTTTATTAGCCCTGTAAACCGTAATCTGACTGATAAGCACAATTACAAATGTGGCAAGAATGATTATCGTTGAAAGCGCGTACACGTCCGGGGAAACTCCGCTTCGCACAAGCTCCATAATTTTCAGCGGAAAGGTCGTGCTCTTTGCGCCTGTTGTGAAAAAGCTTATGATTATATCGTCAATCGACAGTGTAAACGCAAGCACTGCCCCCGACACAATCCCCGGCGCAATTATCGGGATTGTTATTCCGGTCAGCACCTTAATGCGGTTTGCGCCGAGATCCATTGCGGCGTCTTCAATCGAGCGGTCAAACCCCGAAAGCCGCGCCCGCACGGTGAACACAATAAACGGAATCTGAAAGGTAACGTGCGCAACAATCATACTTCCGAGTCCCAGCGGAACATTCACCAGCGAAAAAACGGAAAGCAGCGCGATGCCCAGCACAATTTCAGGGATTACAACGGGAATGTACAGCAGCAGGTCTATTATTGATTTCCCGCGGAACTTATAGCGGAACATTGCAATCGCCGTTATCGTGCCGATTACTGTTGCAATCGCCGTTGATATTCCCGCAACTAAAAGCGTGTTTTTGAAGGATTCCAGCAATGCCGTATTGCCTGCCATTTTGGCATACCAGTCAAGCGTAAAGCCCTCAAATAGGACGTTTCGCTTTGAGGTGTTGAACGAAAACAAAATCACAACCGCAATCGGCGCGTATAAAAACAGATACACAAGTGCGGAAAACACTCTGGAGGTGTGCTTTTTTATCGCGTTTTTACGTCTTCTGCGCATTTACATCACCCCCAAATCGTCAATACTGCCGCCGGTTTTCGTGTAGATTTTCACAATCAGCAGCGTTATAAGAATAAGCATAATCGCAAGTGCCGCACCGTACGGCCAGTTAAAGGCTTCTTTGAACTGGCGTGAGATGACGTTACCGATAAGCTGACTTGTACCTCCGCCCATAAGGTTTGAAACAAAGAAGTATCCCAAACACGGGATAAACACCATTATCGAGCCCGCGAATATGCCGGGTGCGGTAAGCGGAAGCGTTACATGCAAAAATGTTTGCGCCGGCTTTGCGCCGAGGTCTCCCGAGGCTTCTATCAGCCCTCCGTCGAGCTTGTCGATTACGGTCAAAAGCGGCAAAACCATAAACGGCAGCAGTGTATACACCATTCCGAGAACCACCGCGCCCCTGGTAAACAGCATTTCAATCGGCGCTTCTATCAGCCCGATTTTCATCAGCAAAATGTTTATGTATCCGTTAACGCCCAGCAGCGTTCTCCAGGAATACAGCCTTATAACCGAGTTTGTCCAAAACGGAAGCATTAGAAATATCATCATCAGTGTCTTGCGGAACGGAGTTGTTGACGCCATTATGTACGCAAACGGGTATGCAACCAATATGCAAATCACTGTTGTTAAAAGCGCGATTATCAGCGAGTTTGAATAGATACTGAGAATTGTCGGGTCAAACAGCTTTGCGTAATTTTTGAGTGTAAACCGAAACACGATGTTGTGCGAATCGTCGGTGCCGCAAAAGCTGATTACCAGCATATAAAGCAGCGGCAGCGCAATAAGCAGAATCAGCCACGCCGTAACGGGCGAAATCATCGTAAGCAGCGGCACGGTTTTTTTCCGAAACATAGACCCCTGCTTCATATCACGCGCTCCCCTCGACATACTCGCTCAGGTCAACATTTTCAAACGCATCAATAATCTTGCCTGATTTTGAGTGTATAATCACGGCGTCGCTCGGATTCCAGTAGACATAAAGTGCGCTTCCCGCCTCAGGAACAGAAGAGCCCGCCGCATTCGCCACGCGTATCTCCTGACCGTTTTGCAGGATTACCGTGGTTTTCGTTACCGTGCCGATATAAATATTCTCGCGGACAGTTCCCCGCAATGCGTATCCCGAAACAGGCGCGGCGCTCAGCAGCGTTTTCTCCGGGCGAACCGACAAATACACGATCTCACCTTCTGAAAATTCTGAATCCGTGCCAGTGATTTCACCGATTTCCGATTTCAGCGCAACCTGCCCTGCTGCATCGGCGGAAACTTCAATTGCCTCAAAGATATTCGTTTCGCCGATGAAGTCGGCGACAAATTTGGTTGCCGGTTTTTCGTAAATGTCCGCCGGCACGCCGATTTGCTCTAACACTCCGTCGTTCATAACCGCGATTCTGTCTGACATTGTCAGCGCTTCCTCCTGGTCATGCGTCACATAGACAAAGGTAATGCCAAGCCTTTTTTGCAGGTTCTTCAGCTCAATCTGCATTTGCTTGCGCAGCTTCATATCAAGCGCGCCGAGAGGCTCATCCAGCAGCAGCACTCTCGGATTGTTGATAATTGCCCGCGCAATTGCAACGCGCTGCCTCTGCCCGCCGGATAACTGCGCCGGAAACCGTTTGCCGAAGCCCTCAAGCTGTACCATACTCAGCGCGTTTTCCACACGCTCGGAAATCTCCGGCTTTTTTACTTTTTTCATTTTCAGCCCGTATGCCACGTTATCTGTAACGTTCATATGCGGAAACAGCGCGTAGGACTGAAACACGGTGTTGACATTGCGCTCAAACGGCTCTTTGTTCTCAACGCGCTCGCCCTCCACTGTAATAACACCTTGTGTTTGCTGCTCAAAGCCCGCAATCATACGCAGTGTTGTGGTTTTGCCGCAGCCGGACGGACCGAGAATCGAAAGAAATTCCCCCTCGGCAATCTCCATATTCAGGTCTTTAACAACGTGATTGTCCCCGTAGAACTTATTCACGTTTTTTATTTCAACTATCGCCTTTGCCATTATCAGGTTCCCCCAAATCAAAAAAACGAACAATGATATTTCTCGGCACGTCTCCCCTGCCGGCTGAACATCATTGTTCGTCTTTATATTACCGCATTTACGCGGTCTGTATTATTTAGTTGTTCCGTATTTGAGTCTCCCGGCGCATCGGCAGACACAAAAATGCTTGCCGCTACAGCGCCTTACTGCCACGTTCTCCGGTGCGGATACGCATAACATCAACAACGTCTGTTACAAACACCTTGCCGTCCCCGACCTTTCCGGTTGAGCAGGTTTCGTGGATAATGTTCAGTATTTCTTCAACAGAGTCATCGTTTACAACCACTACCGCCGAAACCTTCGGCAATAGGTTCATTCCGGGAATTTTGAGTCCCTTCAGCTCGCCGGTAACGTCTCCGCGCTGCGTTCCGCAGCCCATAACGCTTGTCACAGTTATGCCGCCGATTGAGTAATTGTTAAGCAGAACCTTCAGCTTTTCCAGACTGTCCGGACGGATGGTTATTTCAAGACGTTTCATTGTGTCCCCTCCAAATGCAAAATTTCAGAAAAAATAAAAGAGCCAAGACTTCCCAAAGTGAGCGTCTTTGCCCTTGTTGCTTTCACTATACCACGCCGCAAAGCGTTTGTCAAGTGGCAAAATGAAAATTTTTTGTGGATTGCAAAATTGAAATAATAAACGTACTTGCCAAGAGATAAATCCGTTTATCCGCATATGCCTTTGCCGTCAGCACCGCCCGTATTTTCGTTTTCAGCGCGCGGTACCCGGCATAGGCTTTTTTTCGTCAAGCACCTGCGCGTACTCCGTTCGCAGTTGCTTGACGGACGGCAGGCGTTTCTTTCCGGCATAACCGCGTTCGCCGAACTCACCCTTGTCCTGCCGCAGCTTTTGCTGTATGCCAACAATTAGGCTTGGCTCTCCGGGTTCGCTTGCCCTGTGCAATCACCATAAGCAATCCGATAGCAGCGGAAGCTGCCCCGAAAATCAGACCGGTCCAGCCGCAGTACTTAGCAGCGTTTTCTGTCCCGCTCATACCCAGCAGCGCGGATTCAGTCAGCACGAGAGAGATGAGCGCGGTCACAAGGTTAATGCGCTTTGCGGCTATTATCGTCAAGTTCTCAGACTTTCGCGCCGCCCCAATGCCATAAGCCGCAAGCCCGATTTCTGTAAAAGTGAATGTCGCGATTGTAAGTGCCGTTATCAAATCATAAGCTACGTTTGCCCTCCCGCGAACCGCCATGTTCGCACAATAAATCATATATATAACACTTGCAGCAAGAATAATAAAGCCAATGCGTTTATAGCTTTTATACGGTTCTTCCTCATTATGCGTTTTGACTGTGGTGTGCTTTGCGAATGCGATTCCAATATTGTATAATCCGCTGATACAAACAAAGAAAGAAAGGGAGTAGACACCAAGGGCGATTTTGCCGAGCGCAAGGATTGCGTTTAATATTGCCGACACCTTTGCGGCTTGGATTGTTCGCACAGTCATATGCTCCCTGCCGAAGGCGAAATCAACCAACTGCTTAAATTGCCGCTTCATATTTACCCCCTTTCATTTATTTTATACCCTTAATTTTCCGAAATCGCGTGGGCTTTCTCAGAGACTTCGTAGATGTCGTCGTACTGCTTTTCAATCAGCGGAGCGACGGTTGCGCTTTTCTTTGCCAGCATTTTTTTGTAGATGAAATACGGCAGCGCCCAACCGATAAATGCGGGGACAGCCAGAATTGCACACAAAAGGACACTGGGCGTTTCTGTGGGAACGATGGCGAATACAGAGCCTGCCATAAACGCTGTTCCGATTAGGCCGACTGTAAGCGCGGCGGCAAAGGCGGAGGTGGACTTTGACCTTTCAAGACTCTCAATTTGCGTAATGCCGCTGTCAAACTGGCGTTGCAGCCGGGAAAGCTCCGCTTTGTTGCGGATTTTGCGGTCGCGCTTGAATCTGAGGCTGACAGTGGAAAGACTGATAGCGGAGGGAGAAATGTTATCCAATTTCCAACCGAAATTGGGATAACCATCGGCATACACGCCCTCCATATCGCGGGTGGTGGTGACCTCTTTGTATTCGTAGCCGACAAAGTTTTCGCTGTTTTTTGTGATTTCACTCATGAACTTTACTCCTTTTAATTTTGTATTGGCGTGTCATCGCCTGCGGTTGCTTCTTTTTCAGTTGAGTTTTTCTCGGCGGGTTTTTCATCGGAAGGCAAGAAAGCCTTGACGAATGTGTCCTCCACTTTCTTGTAACCGGCTACAACCCCGTCCTCGATTTTTTGGTAACCCTTGACAAAGCCGTTCTCAACGGCTTTATAGCCACCAACGACTGCTGTTTCAATTTTCTTTTCGGCCTCAGTCAATTTGCTCATAATAATTCCTCCTTAAATACAGATGATGATTCATCCGTTTGATATACCTATTATCGCTCATAGTTGTTTGAGAGATGTTTGGGAATTGTTTGAGAAATATTAATGCTGCACAGCGCGGCGCTTGTCTGCATTAGACAGCTCTACGCTGCCTGTGATTTGTCTGCCTTACGGTACGAAGCAGTGCCCCTTGCCGGGGCGGCGGCAGTTGCTTTTCTGCGCTTTGCCGAGAGGCAGCAGAGAAGCGAGGCGAGAACAGCGCCTGCGCAGTCAACGGCAATGTCCGCCATAGTGTCGGCAATTGCAGTGTGTCCCGCAAGGATTTCTCCGCTTTGCAGTACGGCTTTTTGCATATTCATCCCGAACAGACCGTCCATCGAAAACTCATACAACTCCCAAACCGCGCCGACAGAGAGCGCAAAGCAGAACGCGAACACGGCGCAGGCTGCCGCGGGCAGCCTGAACGAGCCGCTGCTCCGTGCTGACAGCGCCTGCAGGACAATAAAGGCGAGATACGCTGTCAGTGCGCCGCTTGTGCAGTGCAGAATGTCGTCCCAGCGGGGAATGCGGTAGAAAAAATCAAAAACCTCGCCGAGAAATATTGAACAGAACAGGAATGCGACAAATATCACCTTCGCAGCTGTATGTATTGTGATTTTCAGCCGTCTCTCAAGCAGCGCCGGCAGCCAGATTGCCGCCGTAGCGCCGAGTATAAGCAGCGCTGTAATTAATATGGGATTGCCGTTCATTTCTCCGCCTCAACTTTTGTAATAATAACGGCAGTTTACGCCCGCAGTGTTTACAAACTGTTTGAGAAGTGTTTGAGAAATGTTAAAAGGCGCAGCCCCGGAATTAGGGCTGCGCCTTTTTGTTTACGGTTCAATATAGCCGTGCTTTGCGGAGCAGCGACGCTTTTCTTTCGATAAAACTACTGATTAAACAGCAGTGCGCCGAAGTATGTAACCGTGTTTTCGCCGTTGTTGTACTTAACGCCTGCCTGCTCTGCGAGCTTGCTCACAAAAATGCCGTAGCCCTCAATGGAGCCGTGAACACTGTCGGGAAAGCGGCAGGGGGAATCAGGGTAGGTGCAGACGCCGCACCTGCCGCAGCCCTCGTTGCTGAGCAGGAGGTAATCGGAAAGAAAAGGCCTTACCTCATCGCTGAGCCGCGCGGCAATGTCCTTGAAGTCGCGCATCGCGGTCATCATACCGTCAAAGTCGTAGGAATCCTCCAAAGCGTATTTGCCTGTGAACACGAGCATGGTGTTGTAGCGCTGCGCCCTCTCGCGGCATTCGGCGACTGTGCCGACAGCCGGAGGACATGCCCACGTTTTGCCGTATTGGCGGCAGAGGTTTTCCTCGCAGTAGCCGCGCACCGTTTCAGAAAACTCCACGTCGCGCGGATTTACTATACCGTGCTGAAACACGCCCGCGCGGTCGAGCTTTTCCTGTAAATTGTCAAGCATTTTTGTACCTCGCTGTATTTTTGCGCTTTGTGATTTATTCCGTTTTCAGCTTAACCGTGAAGGCCGCCCCTTCCCCAACCTCGCTCCTTACGGAGATTTGCCCGCCTAATAGCTCAACCACGCGAAGCGCAAGCGCCAGACCTAAACCGTTGCCCTCCCCGGCGCGGGAGGTGTCGCCCTGATAAAACTTATCGAAAATGCGGTGCAGTGTTGCCTCAGTCATGCCGCACCCGGTATCGGTTACGGATACGGTTACGGTATCCTCATCGGAGGTTTGTGTCAGCGTGACCGTCCCGCCCGGTTCGGTGAATTTCAAAGCGTTAGACAGCAGATTGTTCCATACAATTTCAAGCATACTTTTGTCGGCACGGATAACTGCTGTATCGTCCATTTCTGCGGTGAAGGTAATGCCTCGGCTTTCCCATAATTCCTCAAAGGACAGGGCGCACTCGGCAAGTTGGCTGCATAGGTTGTATTCCTCAAAGGTTGGAACGATTTTTTGGTTTTCCAATTTAGAGAGCTTTAGAATATTTGCCACCAATGTGTTCAGTCGATGTGTTGCCGTGATAATCGTATCGGTGTATTCCTGCCGCTGTTCGGGCGAGATGTCTGCTTTTTGCAAGGCGAACGCATAGTTTTGAATGACGGAAAGCGGCGTTTTAATTTCATGGGACACATTGGATATGAAGTCGGTTTTCATGGTTTCGATGGTGCTAAGCTCCTCCACCATCTTGTTGAAGTCATCAAACATCACTTCTACATAATCTTTTTTTCCGTCTTTTCGTATGGGTCTGACGAAAACGGAGAAATCGCCCTCCGCGACTTGTTTTGTGGCGGTCGAGAGAGTTTCCATCGGCTTTTCCCATGTGCGGCGGCGCATATATCTTGTGATAAAGCAAAATACAAGCGTAATAAGCCCCCAGTAGCCGATATTCGCAAATAAAAACGATAATGGTATGTCGTTTAGAATTTCCGAATATTCCGACAAAATCAGCGCCTGTCCGCCGGTCAGACAAAGCATAACAATCCAAATGATTAGGTATTCCGCCCAAGCAGTGCGTTTAGCGTTTATTCTTTGGTCTTTGTTTTTCATTCAATCACCGCCTTATAGCCCAAACCGTGAACCGTTACGATTTTGAAGTCTCGGCAGTCGGACAATTTATCTCGCAGCTTGGTAATATACACATCCACCGCACGGAGTGTGGTTTCGCTGTTAATATCCCAAAATTCGTCCATCAACTGTTGCCGGGAAAATGTCTTTTTCGGATAGGACAGCAGCTTAAAGAGAATATTGAACTCGCGCACAGTTACTGGTATTTCCTCGCCGTTAAAGGCTATGCTTGTTGCGTCTGCGTCCATTACAAGGCTGCCAACAGTCAGCTTTTTCTCGCTGGCGATATTTGCGCGGCGCAAAAGCGCACCGACACGCATCACAAGCTCGTCCATAATAACGGGCTTGACCATATAATCGTCAATGCCCAAACTGAAGCCTTTTTGCTTGGAGGCAATATCATCGCGGGCGGTCATAAACAAAATGGGAATCGTCTTGTTGATACTCCGCACGGTTTCCGCAAACTCAAACCCGTCAATCTCCGGCATAGAGATGTCGGAGATAATCAAATCAAAAAGAGCATTGTACATAATGTCGTAGGCGTCAAGGGCGCAGAGTGCGCCTTTCGCATTGTAGCCGTTATTGTTTAGGTAGGTGCAGGCGATTTGATTGAGCTTTGCGTCGTCCTCCACTACAAGAATATTGACCATATGAACGCCTCCTTGAATTTTTACACGCCCAGTGTAACAGGCAAATGTTTGAGAATTGTTAAAGTAACGAGGGAATTTTCAATTTTGCAGAGTTGTTTTTCGGTTTTCAAACGCACGTCTTTCGGCTTTCACGCGTCCTTTGGTATCGCCCAAACGCGGCTGAAACGGATTGCGCCCTCAATGCGGCTATCCGCGCATAGCTTTTGGATACGCCTCTCGGAAATACCCCGTTTTTCTGCGGCTTCTTTTGTGGAAATGCAGTCAATACACAGCCTCATAGCTTTTCTATGCTGCTATTATATACGGTTAGCTGAATGATTGCAAGCTTGCATACGAGGTTTGCTCTCTTGCTTTTTAGAGGGGCTGGAAAAAGTATAAATAAGCCGCCCCTGCCGCTAAATGTCAAGAACTTTTTTATCGCAGGACAAAAAGATACTCGACAATGCTTGAATTGCCTTGTCGAGTGAGATAATAATATGGGTTGCAATATCTACATTTTCAAGAACCCATCTTCAAACGCTTTCGGGAACTGAAATTTTTTCTGCCCAACGCCGAAGTCAACGATGAGTATACCCTTCGACAATTTGAGAACCTTGCTCTGAGGGCTTTTTATCAGCTTCCGCTAACATCGCGTGGTCGGCACAGGCGGCTTCACCTTCAGCGCTCGGCGTTATACCGCTCAATCTCGCTGTCGATAATCGCGTCAACGTGCGGGTAAATGCAGCCGGGTCCGCCGTAGGTTATGCACGGTATGAAGTTGCCGCCGGGCGAATACTGCTCGCAAACGCGGCGAATCTCGCGGCGTATTTCCTCTTCCGTGCTGTCGGCGCGGTCAATCACGCTGTCTACCCCGCCCATCAGCGTCATTCTGCCCGCGATTTGCGCTTGCAGCTTCGGTATGTCGTTCGTGGACAGCACGCCCTGCCAGATGTCTATGTGCAGGTCAATCATATCCTCGACAAGCGGCTCCAAAAAGCTGTCCGAGTGGTGCATTATTATTACGCCCTGCTCGTGCAGATAGTCGTAGGCGTGCCGGTAATTCGTCTTGATGAATGTCCGCCAGATGCTGGGACGCATAAACAGCTGCAGCTTGCTTCCCCAGTCGTCGTGTGACATGATGATGTCGGGGTGGACGTGGTCGCTCATCAGCTTCAGCCCGTTATAGCGATACTCGCCTATAGCCGCGCACAAATCCTCCATCGCCTCCGGCTCGGTCATAAGGTTGACGAGCGTGTCCTCAAATCCCATCAGGAAATGCAGGCGCTCGAACAGTCCTGTCGGCGCGAACATCATAAGCAGATTCTCGCCGCGGTCGATTTGGGCGGCGCGTTCCAGATACGGCTCCCAAAGCGCGTTGTCGGAGCAATTCGCAATCAGATCCGGGACTTTTGTGAAGCTCCGCCAGTCGGTAACGTCTTTGATGACCTTGTTCAGCTCCGTGACGTGTGGCATTGCGCCGGGGGTGCCAAGCTCCCACACAATGGTTGTGCCCCACAAGTCCTTTTGCGGCTGCATACCCGGGCTTCTGTCGCCGCGCACGTAATAGTTCACCGGGTCGCCCGGCAGGAACACCGTTCCCTCGAATTGTTTGACAAGCCTATCCGGCCTGCCGCCGGGCTTTATCGTCTCCAGAAAATTCTGTTTTGCACTTAGCATTCTTGAACCTCAGATTTGTTTGTATATGGAAGCTGTATCAGCCGCCGAACAGCTCATTTTCGTATGCGGATATTTCCGCCTCCATCAGCGCCATCGGGTGCTCAAAGGAATTCCCGATAACATACACATATGGAATGTGGAAGCCGCCCGGAGCAAGCGTTCTTATGCTATACCTGACAGTTTCGCGTATCTCGTCGTCACTCACGCCGGGGGCGATGATTTTCTGACCGTCATACCCTCCGCGCGTCACTATTTTGTCGCCGTATAGCCGCTTCACCTCCGCAATGTCGTTCTGCGGATACTGCAGCGTCTGGATGGAGTCAATCCCCAGCTCGACCATATCGCCGAGCACGGGCATAATATGTCCGCAGCTGTGCAGCTCAAAGTACATACCCAATCTGTGGCACTCGTCGATGACTCTTTTCACATACGGCTTGATGAATGAGCGCCACTGTTCCGGGTTGAAGAACATACTGCGCTGTGTTCCCCAATCGTCGTGATACACGACAATGTCCGGGTTGTAGTGCGCTTTGATTTTCTGCAGGCACCTGATTTTATACTCTGTCAGTTCCTCAAACAAGTCGTGCATTGCGTCCGGGGCAAGATAAAACGCCGTAAGCGCGTCCTCAAACCCCACGAGTGAGTGCAGCCGCTCAAAATGACCCTCTAAGAGAATAACGGCGCCCATCTGATTGCTTTTGTTCCAGTTTGCCGTTTGACGCGCCGCGTCCGCCGCAAAATCAAACGAATCAAGCTCTGCAAAGGGTATCGTGACTTCGTTACGCCAGCTCTCAAGGTCGCGCACTTTGTGCGTGCCGCTCTCCGTCACCATTTGCCCCATTGAGGGCACCGGCGTCCAGTGTACGCCGAACCAGTCGGTCTGCCGGTCCTCGCCATGCGCCCACGGACCGCCCCACTCTCCGGGGAACATCATAAAACAAGTGTCGCCGTCACGCGGAAATCGTTCGTATTTCTCGTGTCTGAATACACGCAGCAAATTTTCCCGTCCGTTTAGCATCGCATACGCCCCTTTGTGTTTCTAAGCTTTTGCCGACAACATTGATTTTTGCCGTGACCTCTCGCGGTAAAAATCAAGTGCAAGCGCGGCAATCAGCAGTGCGCCTTTCGCGACAACGCGGTAATATGAATCAAGTCCGACTACAATCAGCCCGTTCTGGAACCCTGTCAGCAGCATTATTCCGAGAAATACCCCCGCCATATTGCCGCTGCCGCCGGTGAAGGATACTCCGCCAAGTACGGCAGCCGTTATCGCGTCCAGATCCGAATCCGCGAGTGCGAGCGGCGAGCCCATATGCATACGCGCAGCAAGCAGCGAGCCTACAATTACAGAGATAACGCTGTTGTTGACAAACAGTATTGTTGTGACCTTCTTCGGGTTAACTCCCGCGAGCCGGGCGGCGTTCGGATTGCCGCCGACCATATATATCCTGCGGCCAAACCGGGATACGTACAGAATCACGCCGTAGGCTATCAGCAGTATCACCATTATGAAGAACGGCAGCGGAAACACGCCGAACACATTGATTGACCCGAGCTGCCAGAACTGCTTATTAGCAATCGACACGTTCTGCGCGTTTGTGAACACAAGCGCAAGTCCGCCGTACACGGTGCTGATACCTAACGTCGAGATAAACGCCGTGAAGTTCAGCACGTTGACAAGATACGCGTTGACAAGACCGGTGACCGCGCCGAACACGAGTATAACCAGCAGCGCGGGAACCCATGGTATGCCCTTTGCCATCATCAGGGCGATCAGAACGCCCGCCATCATACCCGTGTTTGCGGCAGACAGGTCGAGCTGTCCGGCAATCAGCAGGCAGGACATTCCCACGGCGATTGTGCCGACAACAAATGCCGAGTTGAATATATTCCGCACGTTGTCAATGGCTATGAAGTTCTTGTTAATCGCCGAGAACAGAATAAAGATCGCCACCATCACGATGAACAGCGTGAACTCTTTTGCGCTGACAAGTTTCTTTATCGTTCGCATATTGCCCCCTTAATTGTGCATAGCAAGCTGGAGAACGCTCTCTTCCGTTGCGTCCTCGCGCGCGATAGTGCCTGTAATCCGTCCGTTCTGCATAACTACTATATTATCGCTGACGTTTATTACCTCGGTCAGCTCGGAAGAGATGAAGATTACGCCGATGCCGAGCTTTGCGAAATCGCAAACCATTTGATACACTTCCGCCTTGGTGCCGACGTCTATTCCTTTTGTCGGCTCATCAAGAATCAGGATTTTCGTATCCATTTTATCCGACGTCCAGCGTCCGAGAATTATCTTCTGCTGATTTCCGCCGGACAACTCTCCCGCCTCTTTTTCGCTTGACGGCGTCTTGATTGAGTAGGTTTTTATCGCGGCATCTGCGAGCTTTTCCTCCGATTTTGTGTTGAGGAACGGCCCCTTTCTGACTTTTGACAGCACCGGCATACTTACGTTATCGCGGATTGAGCGTCCCAGCACAAGCCCCTGCTCCTTGCGGTCCTCAGGGCACAGGGCAATGCCGTGTGCAATCGCGTCCTTCGGCGAGCGGAAGTGAACGCGCTTGCCGTCAATGGTAATCTCTCCGGATATAATCGGATCCGCGCCGAAAATCGCCCGCATAGTTTCCGTGCGTCCGGCGCCCACAAGCCCGGCAAAGCCGAGCACCTCGCCTCGCCGAAGCTGAAAGCTGATGTCGTGGACGTCCTTTGTCACAAGATTCTTAACATCGAGCAGCACACCGCCTATGTTCTCGTTTCGCTTGAGATTTGCATATGTGTCGCCTATGTCGCGCCCGACCATTGCCTTTACGAGTTCGCTTTCGTTCGTTTTCGCGGTTTCAAACGAATTGACGAATACCCCGTCCTTCAGCACGACTATCTCGTCGCTTATTTTGAATATCTCCGCCATTCGGTGGGAGACGTACAATATAATCTTCCCGCGCGCTTTCAGCTGATTTATCAGCTTGAACAGAATCTCAATTTCCTTGTCGGTCAGCGGCGCAGTCGGCTCGTCAAACGCGATAATATCGGAATCGCGCCGATAGGCCTTCATTATCTCAACCATCTGCTGATACGCGACAGGCAGCCGCCCGACCATATCATTCGGCTTTATCGGCAGTCCGAACGCGTCAATTATCTCCTGCGTCCTGCGCCTAAGCTCCGCTCTGCTGATGAAGCCAAGCTTGCTCTGCGGCAAGTCCTCAAAAAAGACGTTTTCCATAACGTCCATTGAGTTCACAAGCTGACGCTCCTGATAAATAACGCTGACGCTTGCCTTTATCGACTGATACGGCGACTCAAACCTCTGCGGGACGCCGTCAATACTTACGTGCCCGTCGTCGGGGTGTATATCTCCGCTCAGAATTTTCAGCAGCGTGCTTTTGCCCGCTCCGTTTTCACCCATCAGCGCGGTAACGCTGCCGCCCTTGACGCTGAAGCTGATATTGCTGAGAGCCTGAACTCCGGGAAACGACTTGTTGATATTACAGAACTGTAGAAGTTTTTCCACGTGCGCGTCCTCCTTTTGCTCTGCGTTTAGTAAAATAGTCAAGTGTCAGGGCGAGCAGCAGCAGCAGTCCCGACGCCACATTCTGCCAGAACGGCGAGACGCCGAGAATTACGAGTCCGTTGTTGAACCCGCTGATTATCAGCAGTCCGAGGAAGCAGCCGAGCATATCGCCGTGCCCTCCGCCGAGGGACAGTCCGCCGAGCACCGCCGCGGTTATCGCCGGGAATACATAGTGGTTCGTTCCCGTCAGGTTGCCCGCTTTGAGCCGCGCGTCATACAATATCCCGGCGAGCGCACCCAATATTCCGCTGTTGGCGAACAGTATGTACGACATCGCCTTTGGGCTGATTCCTGTCAGCCGCGCCGCTTCCCGATTGCCGCCGCAGAGATATACAGCGCGCCCGAATTTAGTCTTGGCGAGAATTACGCCGTATATTATTATCACCGCAAGCGAGATAATTACCATATACGGAAAAAATCCGCCGATTTTCCCTGTGCCGATCAACTCAAGCGCGCTGTTATTAATTTCGAGCGTTTTGCCGTTAACCACAATGTACGCAAATCCGCCCGCGATAAACGAGCCTGTCGCAAGAGTTGCGATAAAGCTCTGAAGCTTAAGCTCATTGATGAGTACGGCGTTGAGCAGCCCGAACGCCCCGCCAAGCGCGAGGCAGATAATAACCACGACAAACCACGGAATGCCGGTGTTGGCGAGAAGAGACGCCATTACCGCGCCGGCCGCCGTGCCTACATAGCCCGGCGACAGGTCAATCTCTCCGGCGACGATTACAAGACCGCCGCCAACAGCGAGAAGTGTGTATATCACCATTGAGTTCAGTATATTGCGGATATTATTCAGCTTCAGGAACGAGTGATTCCGTGAGAGCGCCCAAAAGAGCGCCAGTTCAAGCACGAGTAATACCAGCAGCGAGAAGTGTTTTGACCGAAGAAACTTATTTGCTTTTGTCATATGGCGTCCTCCTGAGTAGCGATACAGCGCGGAGCAGCGGCTTGAATCGGCCGCTCCGCGCTGTATAGTTACGCATAGCTTATGTTTAGTTCAGTCCGGAATCAACGAGGACTTTTTCAAAGAACTCTTTGTAGTTGTCCTTTGTCAGCAGGTCGTAATTGACATTGTAGAACGTCACCGCATCGCCCGGTGCGCGTCTGCTCTGCCAAAGTGTCTCCGGCGTCGCTTTTCCGTCAATCTGCGCAATCAGTGCGCTGATACCCGGCATTGTGTACTGATAGTTCGACAGCGCAAGGCACGATACCCAGCTGCCGTCATACCCGTTGTCCCACTCTGCCGGCAGAACATCGCTGCCGACGGCTGTAATCAGCACGCGGTCGCCGATGTTGAGAGCCTCGACGGCGCGAGCCGCTCCCTGCGAGTACAGCTCAATGCACCCCGCAACAAACCAGTATTTCACATCGGGGTTTGTCGCAAGAATCGCGGAGGCGAGGTCATATCCGGTCTGCTCGTCGAGCTTTCCGGAAACGCCGTCAGCGTCGAACACCTTGCCGTTGGGGATAAGCTCAAGGAATTTGTCCTTTGAGCCGGTATAGCGGTCATTAAAATCAGCGTTAGGTGAGAAGTTGAAGTCCAACAGCCCGATTTCAGACGCGTCAACGTCACCCCAATAGGTCTTGTAGTTGTCGAAGAGCCACTGCACGGTTTCTTCGCCTGCAATTTTGCCCTCAATGCCGACGCACGGTACTATTTCGCTGCCATTCGCGTCGCGCACGGAGTTCAGCATTGCGACATACGGAATGCCGGTGCCGTCGAGCACTTCCTTGATACGCGCCGACGCTGTCGGATCGATAACGATGAGGAATCCGTCAACACCCTGATCCGCGTAGATTTCGATGTTCTG